>DATBDN010000087.1:0-40188 GCA_036269895.1 Thermoleophilaceae bacterium | reverse complement strand
CGAGTCCGCCGAGCTCGGCCTGCGAGACCAGTGGGCGCGCCTGCGCGATCCACGGGAACGAGGCGGCGACGGTCGCCGGGGTCTCGTGGACGCCCGGGAGGATGTCGCGCGAGAACTGACGCAGCGGCGGGAACGATTCGTTCAGATGGAGCAGAGTCCGGTCGGCCGCCGTAAGCACGCCCGGCAGCAGGCGGATCGAGGTTCGCAGGGCGGTTGCCTGGCTCGCGAATGCGGCCGCCGTCGTGTTGAAGTTCGTGATCAGGCCCTTGAGCGAGTCCTCGTGCTTGGCCAGGATTTGCGCCGTCTGCCCGGTGGACCGGATCAGCTTCGACAAGTCGTGGGGCTCGACGCCGAGGAACGCCTGGTTGACCTGGGAGACGCCGCGCAGCGCCGGAACGGCGTTGTCAAGCGAGTCATTCAGCGACTGCGCGGCCGTCTTGCCCTTCGTGGCGGGATCCGCGAGCCTGTCCTCGCCCGGCCGCGGCTTGCCGTTGAGCGCGTCCCCGTACCCCTGGATCAGCCGCCGCGCGCCCTCCCTGGGCGACGCCTGCAGCACGCTCAGTATCTGATCGATCTGGACCGGCGCGAATGTCTGCGTGATCGGCAGGTCGCCGCCGGAGCTCAGCGTTGGCTCGCCCGGGCTGCCCGGCTTCAGGTCCACGAAGAAGTTGCCCTCGAGGAAGATGCGCGGGCGAATCTTCGCCTCGGCGTCCTTGTGGATCGGCAGCGCCGCGTCGTTCAGCGCCATCGTCACCACCGAGGCCGACGAGCCGCTCTTGCTCTCGATGCTCTTGACCTTGCCAACCGCCACGCCGGCCACGCGCACGGGCGAGTTGATCGCCAGGTTGTTCGCATTGGCGAAGGTGGCCTTGAGCTCGTATGGGTTCGTCCAGGGGTAGTTGTGGATGAACGCCGCATAGAGGGCGACGACGAGGATGACCAGCGCGATCATGCCCGCGGCGAACGGCGTCACGTTGCGCCTGCCCTGGTAGCGCCTCATTTCTGCTGCCCCTGCGTGACGGTGCCCTGGTTCCCGGGCACATTGCCGACGATGGTCTTGCCGACCAGGTAGTCCTCGTTGCCCGTTTCGCATTCGCGCGTCTGGCCCGGTGACGCGGTATTCGGGTACGGGTTGGCGTGCAGGTGGTTGTCGGCGCTCGGCCCGTTGGCCGGCGCACTCGACGGGCCGCCTTCGGCGTTCGGGCCCTGCGGCGTGGCAATGATGATGAACCGCTGCCATGTCCCGTTCTTGTCGCCCTCCGACAGGTGGCTCGCAATGTTGCGGAACCAGAGCGTCACGTAGTTGCAGGTCGTCTGCGCGGGGGTGATGAACGCGAGCGGTTGGTTGAGGGTCGTGACGGTCTCGTCCAGGCGCTTGATGGTCCGCGGGACGGTCGGGTCGGATACGAACGTGTCGAGTGTGCGGAAGACGTCTGTCAGCTCGGCGTTCAGCTGCGGCGTCTTGGCCAGCGACTTCGTGCCGACCTCGAACGCGTCAGCCAGGATCGGCGCCGTCGACGGCAGCACGGCCACGCCAGGCTGCAGCTCGCGGAACAGTGCAGTCGAGTTCCGCAAGAACGGCTCCTGAGCCTTGAAGCTCGCGATCGCAACGTCCTCGGTGGGCGGGCCCTGGCGGATGGACTCCTGGATGTCGCGCTTCACGGGCACGAGCGCGCCGAAGGTGATGTCGAGGTTGCGGAAGAGGGCTGCCTGCTGCTCGGCGACCGGCGCGACCTCACCGGCTGCACGCTCGAGCGAGCGGAAGAAACGGGGTAGCTGGGTCTGCGGCGAAGCCAGGTTGCGCGCGACCGGCTCGAGGTTGTCGAGCAGCGGTCGGAACGCATGGATCGCAAGGTTCAGGTCGGGTCCGCGGCCCGCAAGACCGTTCCCGAAGCCCGTCAGCGTGTGCTGGATCCCCCGCCGCGTCCTGGTGCTGAACGTGTTGAAGACGTCGTCGATTTCGACCGGGTGCGGGCGCGCCTGGCGCAGCGGCAACGTGTCGCCGGCCGCGAGTGTCTTGCTCGAGTTGCCCGGCGTGATCTCGACGTACTTGAGGCCGAGCGCGGAGCGCGGGCGCACCAGCACGGTCGAGTTGGCAGCCAGCGGGTCAACCGTCTTGTCGAGCTTGAGGCCGAGGATCGCCGAGACGCTGCCGTCCTTGTCGCGGATCGGCTTGATGCTGTCGACGGCCCCCACGCGAGCGCCTCCGACCCGCACGTCGTTGCCGACGACGAGATCGGCGCCGCTCGGCACGTGGACGTTGACGTCGTAGGTGGGGACGAACGGCAGGCCCTTGTTCGCGTTGTAGGCGAGGAAGACGCCGACGACCACCACCAGGACGGTGATCGCGCCTACCAGCACAGGGCTTCCGAGGACGCTCGGTCGCGACGCGCGCATCAGCCGTTCCCCATGAGGTAGGAGAGCAGTGCCTCGTCGCTGCCCCCGACTCGGTCAAGCGCGGGCGACGAGTCCTTCGCCGCGGCGGCCTCGACCTTGTTGACGCCGGCCTTGTTCAGGCGCTGGATCTGTGCCTGGTTCGTCGACGGCGCCGACAGCTTGCGCAGGCCGTTCACGATCTTCCCGAGCACCTGACCCGGCGTCGTCGCCTGGCCGCCGCTGGGCGCGTTGCCGTTGTTCGCAAGCGAGTCGGCGGCGGTGGCGACGCTCGTGGTGCTCGACGCAATCGACTTTGTCTGGGTGAAGTTCGCGCCGCAGCCCGGCGCGGACGTCGTGGCGTAGGCCGAGCAGACATTGACCAGAAGCGAGGCGCGGAGATAGTGGCTGATCTCGTCGAAGCCGTTGATGGCCGTCATCTGGAAGAAGATGTAGTTCATGAGCTGCTCGAGGCCGCCGGTCTTGTCGAGGCTGGCACTCAGCGCGTCGAGGTTCTTCGAGACGGGCACCGCGGTCTTTGCAAACGCCTTCAGGTCCTTGACGACCGGTCGCGCTTTCTGCAGCACCGGACCGCCGACGTCAGTGGCCTTGCCGAGTGACACGAGCGACGTCGTGGCCGAGTTCGAGAACGGGCCGAGGGCTTCTGTCATGCGCGCCAGCGATGGCGCGGCCGCGTTGAGGTCGGTGAGCGTCGGCGTCGCCGCACTCGCGAAATTGCCGAGGGCCGTCATGTACGGCGTGAGCTGGCGCAGGAACTCGGGAAGCTTCTGGATGCCGCGCTCGATGTTGGCGCGCTGCGCGGCAGTCGCCTCGCCGACCTCGTTTGCATGAGTGATGAACCCGGACAGGTGCCGGCGCTCACGCGCGAGCGGGGCGAGCGCGCGGTCGGACTGTTCGGCGAGCTTCCCGAGCGTGACGTTCTCGGCAGCGAGTTGCTTGAGCACGTGGCTGGTCTCGCGCAGAGCCGGATCCGCACGGAGGATCAGCGCATTCAGGTCCTCGCCTCGCCCCGCGAAGCCTGCGCCGAGCTCGCTCAGGATGATCGAGAAGCGCGCCCGGTACGGCAGCCGCATGATGTTGTTGATCAGGTCGATGTCGACCGGCGCGCTCGTGTTCGCGAGCGGCAGGAAATACTGGCCTTCGCCCGGTTGCCCGTCGGGGATCTGGTGCAGCTCCGCGCTCGAGTTCGTCCCGGGTTGGCACTCGACGTACTTCTCGCCGATCAACGACTGGGGCCGAATCGTGCAGTGAGCGTTCTGGTGGAACGGCGCGAAGCTGGAGTCGGTGATGTTGAGGGTGACCGCTGCCTTGTTGCCGCGCGTCACGTCCATCGAGCCGATCTTTCCGACCTTCGCGCCGGCGATCTTCACGTCCTCGCCGGGCACCGCGCTCGCGACGTCGTCGAAGATCGCGCGCACCTGGTAGTTCGCGCTTCCGCCGCCGCCGCCGACGGCGCCGACGCTGAAGGCCGCGCCGACGACGATGGCGAGCGTGAGGACGGCTCCTGCCGCGAGGCGCCTCATGGTCCGGGCGGCACGAATGCGGGGTTACAGCCGGGCGCGTCGTCCGGCCATGGGTTCGATCCGTCGGGCGCCCTTTGCGTCGCGGCACCCGGGCAGCGCAGGCTCTTGTGCGGCACCAGGCCGTTGAGGCCGCGCTGGTCGCCGGTCAGCGGCGTCAGGACCGGGCCGGCCGGCGTGTCCGTCTGGGCGAACTGGTTGAAGATCGGCTGGATGCGTGCGAAGTGGCCGTTGGCGTCGTAATTCGCACCCGCCTCGGCGAACTTGGTGATCCAGCCGGTCAGGTCGGGCGCGTACGGGCGGACGTAGGAGATGACCGGCAGCGCCTGCTGCAGCGCCTCGATGTCGTGCGGGAACGTGTTCTTGGCGATCGACGCGAGCTTGGGCTGCTTCGAAGTCAGGTCGATCAGATCGTTGTTCGGCCCGGGCTTGCGGATGAGGATGCGCAGGTCGTGGATCGTCGGCCGCGACTCGGTCACGAGCGCCCGCACCTGCGTGAAGAGGCGCGCCAGGTCCTTCGTGGCCGGCTTCGACGCGTTCACCAAGACGGTGAGGTCCTTGAGCGTCGCGCGCAGATTCACGAACGTGGTGTTCGCGCGACGGAGCGTGTTAGGCAGGAGCGCAAGCGCCTGAGAAAGGGCGGTGTTCTCGTCGCCAATCGCCTTGGCTGTGGTGTTGGCATTGCCCACGAGCGCAGCGAGCTCCGGACGCCGCTCGTCGATCGCGCTGACCACGCTTGCGGTCTCGGTGACGAAGCGCTCGAACGACTGGCGGTCCAGCAGCAACTCGCGCGCGACGCGCGAGCTGGTGGACAGCGCGGGCGCGAAGTACTTGATCGCTTCGTTCGCCTGGGCTGTCTTGCCCTCGTACTGCGTCGCCCCGCCCCGGACGATGTTCTGCAGGCCCTTCCGCGTCTTCGGATCGAGCGTGTTGAACAGCTGGTCGAGGTCGACCGGCGCCTGTGTCTTGTCGGCGCCGATTTGCCCGCCGTCCGCGATCTTCGGCGCGCTGTTCGGGCCCGGGTGGAGATCGACGTAGCGGTTCGCAATGCCCGACAGCGAGCTGGCGCGGATGACGGCGGTCGTGCCCTCGTGCAGTGGGTTGAAGCCCGAGCCGACCGACAGCTTCACCTTCGCCTGCGCGTTGTCGTCGAGCGCGATCGACTTGATCTTGCCGATCGGCCGGCCGCCCACCTCGACGTAGTTGCCCTTTACGAGCTGGCCGGCGTTCTGAAAGGTGGCGGTGACGGTGTATCCCGAGCCGCCGCTGAACATCAGAAACGCGACAACGACGACAACCGCGACAAGTGCGGCCGGAACGACGATTCGCGCAATTGATGTCCGCTGATGTCCCAGTTAGCCCTCCATTTACGGGACACCAACAGAGGTGAACCGCTCCCCCCAGGGCGGAGTATCTCAGCAGATGGTTCGTTGCGGGGCGGTTATTCCATTCCCAGCGGGCCACGGGCCTCGCCGGAAAGGAACTGCCGCACGAACTGGTTGTCGGAGTTGAACAGCTCCGACGCCGGACCGGACTCCACGATCCGGCCCTTCCAAAGCACCGCGATGTAGTCCGCGACACGACGCGCCGACATGATGTCGTGCGTGATCACGACGTAGCAGCCGCCGTTCTCGGCGTGCACCTCCTGGATGAGCTCGCACAGCAGGGCGGTGCGGACCGGGTCGAGGCCCGAGTCCGGCTCATCGAAGAGGACGATCTGCGGGTCGAGCACCAGGGCGCGCGCGAACCCCGCGCGCTTGCGCATGCCGCCCGACAGCTCGTTCGGCATCTTCTCGCCGGCCCCGCCGAGGCCCACCTCGCGCAGGCGGCGGTTGCAGATCTCGGCGATCTCGTCCTCGGGCTTGTCGGTGTGCTGGCGCAGCGGGAACGCGACGTTGTCGTAGACGTTCATCGAGCCGAAGAGCGCACCGTCCTGGAACAGGACGCCGAACTTCTTGCGCATCTCGAAGAGGTCGTCGTCACGCATGTTCGGGACCGAGTCGCCGTGCACGAGCACGTCGCCTTCGTCGGGGTAGAGCAGGCCGACCATGTGCTTGATGCACACCGACTTGCCGGTGCCCGACGGCCCCAGGATCATCGAGATCTGGTTGTCGGGTATGCCGAGGTTGAGGCCGTTCAGGATCTTGTTGCGGCCGAATGCCTTGTGGACGTCGATGAACTCGATCGCGTCGTCGGAGCCCTCGGGCCGCGGGCGCTGGCCCTGGTGCCACTCGTATTCCTTCTCCTGGCCTTCGGGCGCCTGCTCGCGCTTCTCGAGGCCGTCCGCGCTCCACTCCTGCGCGCGGTAAGCCTCCTGGTCCTTGTTCAGGGCCTTCGGATCGACCTTCTCCCCCGCGTCCCGGGTCTCGCGGGAGTCCCCGCTGTCACGAATCTCTTCAGTCCGTTCCTCGTCCATATCTCTCTCCGTCAGCCGCCTATCGGCGCTCGAGGGTTAGATCCCCAGAAGACCTGCGTCCCGAGCATCCCGATGATGTGCACAAGCACCGAGTTGAGCACCATCGATTTGGCGGTCGCCGTTCCCACGCCGACCGGTCCGCCGGACGCGTTGTAACCGTAGTAGAGCCCCACGAGCACGATCGCGGTGGCCATCGCCATGCCCTTCACGACGCTGTATAAGAGGTCGGGAGGGTTCTGGAACATCCAGAAGATCAGGAAGAAGCCTCCCGACGAGACTTCGCCGATCTGCTGGACGACGGCCAGGTAGGAGGCGAAGAAGCCGGCCCCGACTGCCGCGATGTACATGAACGGCAGCACGAGCCACGCGGCGAGCAGCCGCGTTGCGCACAGGAATGTCATGGAGCTGATGCCCATGACCTCGAGGGCGTCGATCTCGTCGGTGATCCGCATTGAGCCGAGCTCGGCGACGAGACCGGTGCCGACCTTCGCGCTCATCATGTAGCCGAAGGCGTACGGCATGATCTCGCGCAGATCGCACCAGGCGCTGAAGACGCCGGCGTAAGCGGGCGCGCCGACCGACCGGTTGAAGTAGGCGCCCTCGATGCCGCACTGGAGCCCGAGGATGAATGCGAGGCCCCAGATGACCATGGTCGAGCCGAGGATCAGGACGCCGCACTGCCGCAGCGCCTCGCCGAAGAAGCGGAAGACCTTCCCGGTGAAGACTTCGCCGACCACGCGCCCGGCGAACTTGGCGATTACGCCGAACGACGCAATCCAATCGCGGGGAACTGTGAGCCACCCGACGGGCATTACTTGATCACCGAGATCTCGGGGTGGGTTGCCAGGAGCGTCTGGGTGAAGACGTAGTTGAACGCGAAGATCCCGAGGAACGCGATCACCACTGCCTGGTTCACGGCGCGGCCGACCCCCTCGGCACCGCCTGAGGCGGTCATCCCCTTGTAACAACAGACGACGGCGATGATCGCGCCGAAGCAGACGGTCTTCACCACCGAGCCCCAGAGATCGGTGGTCGATGCGTTCGTGAGCAGCGTCGAGAAAAACGGCCCGAGCGGGGCGTGGAAGCTGATCGTCGCCAGCACGCCGCCGAAGATGCCGAACATGATCGCGTAGATGTTGAAGAGGCCGGTCGCGATCATGAGCGCGAGGAAGCGCGGGACGACCAGGTTCTTCACCGGGTCGACGCCGAGCACCTGGAGGGCATCGAGCTCCTCGCGAATCTTGCGCGCCCCGAGGTCCGCCGTCATGGCCGTGCCGGCGACGCCGGCGAGGATGATCGAGGTGACGTTCGGGCCGAACTCGCGGATCGAGGTCAGGACGAAGAAGCCGCCCAGACGGTCGATCGCGCCGAACAGCGTGAGGAAGTTGCCGGCCTGCAGCCCGGGCGCGCCGTAGCTGATCGCGATCGTCGAAATCAGCAGCGGGAACCAGCACAGCTTGAGCGCGAACAGGAATTGCTGCACGAACTCCGTGCCGTAGGGATAAGGAGGCCGGATCGCGGACATAATCGTCTTACCGGTGAGGATCATCATGTCCCCAACCTGCTCCAGCAGATTCTTCGTAGGCAAGAACGCCTTATCGGCTACGGCTCGTACCAACTACTCCCCCTCCGTTGGGCTCCCAGAGTACGTGTTTTCCGTCAGCACAGGCAACCACTGAACGTTGTTCCCAGGATGAAACTGGTGCAAGCGCAACTAAGACACTTGTACGATTCGCGCGCGGTGAGGAGTAGTGCCGTCGCCACCATCAGCGCACTTGCGTGCGGGCTCGTCGCCGCCGGATGCGGCGGCGGCCAACGTCAGGACGCGAACGAACCGTCTGGTAAGTACAAGGTGCAGGTCGTCGAGGCGAAGTTCCCCGACCGCCAGGCGCTCGCCAAACGGTCGGTCATGTCGATCACAGTGAAGAACGTCGACACGAAGACGATTCCGAACATCGCTGTGACCGTGAACTCGTTCGACCAGACGAAGAACGACCCGACGCTCGCGGATCCCCGTCGTCCCCAGTTCATCGTCAACACCGGCCCGCGCGGAGGCGACACCGCCTACGTCGGCACGTCGGCGCTCGGCCCGCTGAAGCCCGGCGAGACGAAGACCTTCACGTGGGACGTGACCGCCGTGGTTGCCGGCAAGTATTCGCTCAAATACCTGATCGCGGCAGGCCTCAACGGAAAGGCGAAGGCCGTGCTGGCCCGCGGCGGAACGCCGCGCGGGCAGTTCACGGGAAAGGTCTCGAACAAGGCGCCGACGGCCAAGGTCGCGGACGACGGGAAGACCGTCGTCACAAGCGGCGGCTGAGCCCTGGCCCGTCAGTGGCAGGGCTGTGAGCCCTGGTCCGTGAACGTCGCGCCTGGTTCCGGCACGAAGTGCCAGTCGTACCCGTTCGCGTGGAGCGTCAGCTCGAGCACGCCGAACGTCGTCGCGTCCTGAACCTCGCTGTTCGGCTGCGCCGTGGGCGCGAATGCGTAGTGACTCTTGCCACCGGTGCCGACGACGAACTCGCGGATCCCTGCCGGGCTCGCCACCACGTCCGGTGTCTGGGGCGCGAAGCGCTCGTAGTCGTGATCGTGCCCGTTGAGGATCACATCGGCGCCGGCGGCGTACAGGTCGCGCCAGAACCTGTCGTAGGCAGCGTTGTTGCCATGCTCGCCGCCGGACGAGAAGCGCGGCTGGTGCCAGTACGCCAGGGTGCAGGCGGTTGGATGCGCGGCCAGGTCGTTGCGCAACCACGTGTCCTGAGGCGACCCGGACCCGCAGCCGCCGACCGGCCCGCAATTCCCGTTCAGCGCAATCATGTGCCAGCTGCCGATGTCGAACGAGTAATAGCCCTTGCCACGATCGCCGGCCGGCCCGGTCGGGGCGCCTGGGCCGTCGAAGTAGTCGAAGTAGCCCGCCGCGTCCGCGAGCGTCGAGCAGCCGGTGCCGCTGGTCGAGTACTCGTGATTGCCCGGCACTGGGCGGATGAGGCTCTTCACGCGCCCCCAGCTGCTGTTGAAGCTGCCCAGGTAGTCCTGGTAGTTCCCGCACTCGTACTGCTCGTCGCCGAGCGCGAGGATCGCCGCGTACGGCTTCGCTGCGAGGAGGTTCGAGGTCGCCTGCTGATGACAGGTCGTCGAGCCGACGCCGGTGGTCTGGCAGGCGATGTCGCCGGCTGTGGCGATCACCGGATCGGCGGCCGCAGCCGCGACCGTCGCAGTCACGGCGGATGCGGCCTGCTGCGAGCCGCCCACGTTCGAGGCGGTCACGACCACTCGCATCGTCGTGCCGACGTCGGTTGCGCTCAGCGGATAGCCCTGGGCGGCGGAGCCGGCATCAGAGCAGGACGAGCCCGTGCTGTCGCAGTGCTGCCACAGGTAGGCGTAGGTGATCGGCGCCGTGCCGGTCCACGTGCCGGGAGCGGCGACCAGGGTCTCGCCGGTCGTCGCCGACCCGCTGACGGTCGGCGCCGCGCCGGTGTTGGCCGGCGGTCGCGCGACTACGGTCGCGGTTTGCGCAGAGGTCGCCGGTGCCGAGCCGCCGGTATTGGACGCGGTGACGACGAGGGCGATCGTGGCGCCAACGTCGCTCGGAGTGAGCGTGTGGGTCGAGGCGGTTTCGCCCGGGATCGCATTGCAGATGCCCGTCAGCACGTCGCAGCGCTGCCACTGATACGCGTAGGCGATCGGCGGCGTGCCGCTCCAGGCCCCGGGGGCGGCGGTGAGGATCTGCCCGTCCGTGGCAGTCCCGGTGATCGTCGGCGCCGAGGTGTTCGCCGGCGCAGTGGGCAGCGCGCTGACAACCGGCGTGACGGGGGAGTTCGCGTTCGCCGAGCCGCCGCCGTTCGTTCCCGTCACGACCGCGCGCAGCGTCGAACCGACGTCGGCGTCCGTGACGGTGTAGGTCTGCGCGCTCTGGTCCGCGAGATCGCCGCAGTTCGCGCCGGCGCCGTCGCAGCGCTGCCATTGGTAGCCGAACGTGATCGTGGGCGTGCCGGTCCAGGTGCCGGCGTTGGCGGTCAACGTCTGGCCTTGGGTCGCGCTGCCGGAGATCGTCGGCGCCACTGTGTTCGCCGGCCGGCGCGCGCCCACGGTCGTTGTCCTTGCCGAGCTCGCCTGCGCTGAGCCGGCGACGTTGGTGGCCGTGACAACCAGGGCAATCGCGTTACCCACGTCCCCAGGGGTTAGCGCATAAGTGGCCGAGCCGGCGCCGGGGATCGGGGTGCAGGCCCCTGTCAGAACTTCGCAGCGCTGCCACTGGTAGGCGTAGCTGATCGGTGCCGCCCCGGTCCACGTGCCGCTGCCACCGGTCAGGGTTTGGCCGTCGGTCGGCGTGCCGGTGATCGTCGGCACTGAGGTGTTGGCGGGCGCAACCGGCAGCGCCGTGACGGCTGCGGTCACGGACGAGTTCGCGCTCGCGGAGCCACCACTGTTCGTGCCCGTCACCACCACGCGCATGCGCGAGCCGACGTCGGCGAGCGTCAACGCGTAGGTCTGCGCCGTCTGTCCCTGGACGTTGCCGCAGTTCGCGCCGGCGCCGTCGCAGCGCTGCCACTGGTAGCCGAACGTGATCGTGGGCGTGCCGGTCCACGTGCCGGCGTTGGCGGTCAGTGTCTGGCCTTGGGTCGCGCTGCCGGAAATCGTCGGCGCCGCCGTGTTGACGGGCGGGCGCGCCGTCACGGACGTGGTTTTCGCCGAGCTCGCCTGCGCGGAGCCGACGGTGTTCGAAGCCGTCACGACGAGCTGCATCGGGTGGCCGACGTCAGCAGGTGTCAGGACGTACGCAGCCGAGCCCGCGCCGGGAATCGGACTGCAGACACCGGTGAGCGCGTCGCACCGCTGCCACTGGTACGCGTAGCTGAGTGGGGTCGTCCCGCCCCAGGTGCCGGGATTTCCGGTCAGGGTCTGGCCGTCGCGCAGCGTCCCGCTGACCGTCGGCAGCGATGTGTTCGCCGGCGCGACGGCTGTCGCCGTGTCGACGAGCAGCTGCGGGGCGGTCGTCCCGGTTTCGCGCGTGGCGAGGCCCTGCGCCGTGACGGACGTCGACGTGAGCGCGACGCTCACAGTCCCGCCGGCTGCTCCGAGGAGAGTGACAAGCGGCGTTACATCGAGGCTCAGCCACGTCTTGATCGCGAACGATGCCGCGGTAGCGGTCGCCGTAGCCGCGGGCGCGGGCGAGTTGTTCCACGTCAGGCCGACTTCTGTCCATCCATTGGCCGCTCCGCGGACCACGAACCCCGGGCCCTTGGTCGCGCCGTAGATCCGCAGGGTCGCCTTGGTCGCGGCTGCGCCGAGCGGCGGCACCACGAACTGCAGGTACCCGCGCTGGACGGGGGAACCATCGAGGCGGATCTGGCTCGCGGTCCCGTAGTTCGTCGTCGCGTTCGGCTGGCTGACGTAAGAGTCGGCGGTCGCCGTAAGCGTCTGGGTCGCGGCCAGTGCGTGGACCGGCAGCGCCAGCAGGAGAACGGCAGCGACGAGCCACGGAACGCGAGCATCCGTGCAGGTGCAGACCCAGCGCCGGGAGACCAACATCGCGAGACGGACGGGACCGTATGCACCGGCACGTACCGGGGCAAGTCCCCAAGTGACAAAACGTCAGTTGTCCGACGACGTTCGCTTCTCGTAGCCGGGACAGCGCTCCACCGGCAAGGATGGGTACTTCGGGTAGCGCTCGTCGGTCTTCGAGCGCTCGCACAGCGAGAACACGGAGCCTCGGCGGTTCGGCACGAGCCGCTGGAAGCGGCAGGAATCGCATAAACCCGCAGGAATCCGTCCCACGAGGGCGAAAGACTATGCGCCGACCCCGACTCAGGAGGTGACGCCGTGCCCGAGGGTTATTGCGTCAAGGAAAAGAAGAAGGTCGAGATCCAGAACCCGCAGCAGGTGACCATGAAGAACGGTCGCCCGGCGATTCAGGGCACATGCCCCGACTGCGGGACCAAGATCTTCAAAATCGGGAAACTGTCCTAGGGTTGCCCCCGTAGCTGTCCTAGGGGGGCCCCCGTAGCTGGTTAGACGCGCGCAAGAGAGGGCATCCGGCCCTGGGTACCCTTCTCTTGTTCGCATGCGGAACTACCTCGAAGCCATTCGAAAGGGCGTTGTCGTCTACGACGGCGGCATGGGCGCCACGCTCGAGCAGTTCGACCTGACTCAGGAGGATTACGGCGGCCTACAGGGCAAGTGCCACGAGGCGCTCGTACTCAACCGGCCCGACGTGATCGAGGGCGTCCACACGTCGATGCTCGACGCCGGCGCCAGCGTGCTCGAGACCGACACGTTCCAGGGCAGCCGCATCAAGCTCGAGGAGTGGGGTCTCGCCGACCACACGCTCGAGATCAACCGCAAGGCCGCCGAGATCGCGCGCAAGGCAGCGGGCGAGCATCGCTTCGTCGCGGGCTCGATCGGGCCGACCGGTCATTTGCCGGCCAGCGACGACCCGACGCTCGGGAAGATCACCTTCGGCGAGCTGCGCACGGTCTTCGCCGAGCAGGCCTCTGGTCTGCTCCAGGGCGGCGCCGACCTGATCATCATCGAGACCGCACAGGACATCCTCGAGGTCAAGGCTGCCGTCTTCGGCGCGCGCGACGCGATGAAGGAGACGGGCCGCGTGGTGCCGATCCACACCTCCGTCTCGCTGCTTCCGAATGGCGGCAAGATGCTGCTAGGCACCGACATCCAGGCGGTCCTGACCATCCTGAGCGCACTCGACGTCGACGTCATCGGCCTCAACTGCTCGACCGGTCCAGAGGACATGCGTGACGCGATCCGCTACCTGGGCGAGAACTCGCCGGTGCCGGTCGCCTGCATCCCGAACGCCGGGCTGCCGCTGCAGGGACCCGAGGGCGAGACGATCTTCCCGGAGCAGCCCGAGCCGCTCTCGAGCACGCTTCAGGAGTTCGTCGAGCGCTACGACGTGACCGTGGTGGGCGGCTGCTGCGGGACAACCCCGGAGCACATCGAGGCGATCGTCGAGAAGGTCGGCAGTCGCGACGCGGGCGCGCGGCCGAGCGCCTCAGGGCCGCTCCTCGCGTCGATGATGACTGCCACGCCGCTGGTGCAGGAGCCACGCCCGACGCTGGTCGGCGAGCGCGTGAACTCACAGGGCAGCCGGAAGGCGAAGGAGCTGCTGCTGGCCGATGACTACGACGGCCTGGTGCAGATCGCCGAGGACCAGGTCGAGGGTGGTGCCCACCTGCTCGACCTTTGCGTCGCGCTGACCGAGCGCCAGGACGAGGACGAGCAGATGCGCCAGGTGGTCAAGCGCATCGCGCTCACCCAGCCCGCTCCGCTCCAGATCGACACCACCGAGCCCGACGTCATGCGCGCCGCGCTCGAGCAGAACCCGGGCCGGGCGATCATCAACTCGATCAACCTCGAGGCCGGCCGTGACAAGGCCGACGTCGTCGTTCCGCTGGCGAAGGAGCACGGCGCAGCGCTGATCGCGCTGACGATCGACGAGGTGGGCATGGCGAAGACCGCCGACCGCAAGGTCGAGATCGCCAAGCGCATCCACGACATCTGCGTTAACGATCACGGCTTCGACCCCGAGCTTCTCATCTTCGACCTTCTGACGTTCACCCTCACGACGGGTGATGACGAGTGGAAGCCGTCGGCGATCGAGACCGTCGAGGGAATCCGCGCGCTCAAGCAGGAGCTGCCAGCCGTGAAGACCTCGCTTGGCGTGTCGAACGTCTCATTCGGCGTCTCGCCGCCCGCCCGCGCGGTGCTGAACAGCGTCTTCCTGCACCACTGCGTCGAGGCGGGGCTCGACCTGGCGATGGTCAACCCGAACCACATCACGCCGTACGGCGAGATCTCGGACGAAGAGCGCGAGTTGGCTGATGACCTGGTGTTCAACCGGCGCGAGGACGCGCTACAGCGGTTCATCGAGCACTTCGAGTCGAAGGGCCCGAGCGAGGAAGCCGACACCGCCGACCCGACAGCCGACATGGAGCCTGAGCAGGCGCTCCACTGGCACATCCTGCGCCGCAAGAAGGAAGGCGTCGAGGGGCTGATCGACAAATCGGTCGAGAAGATCGGCGCCGTGCCTACGCTCAACGACGTGCTGCTGCCGGCGATGAAGGAGGTCGGCGACAAGTTCGGCGCCGGCGAGCTGATCCTGCCCTTCGTCCTGCAGTCGGCCGAGGTCATGAAGCGCTGCGTCGCCCGGCTCGAGAACTACCTCGATAAGATCGAGGGCCACACCAAGGGCACGGTCGTGATCGCGACCGTCTTCGGCGACGTGCACGACATCGGCAAGTCGCTTGTCAACACAATCCTGACCAACAACGGCTACACCGTCGTCGACCTAGGCAAGCAGGTGCCGGTCGACACGATCATCAATGCCGCCGTGGAGCACAAGGCCACGGCCATCGGCCTGTCGGCGCTGCTCGTGTCGACCTCGAAGCAGATGCCGATCGCGGTGTCGGAGCTTCACGACAAGGGCCACGAGTTCCCCGTTCTGATCGGCGGTGCGGCGATCAACCGCAACTTCGGCCGCCGCATCCTCTACGCGAGGGGCAAGGAGTCGGACGACGTCTACGAGCCCGGCGTCTTCTACTGCAAGGACGCCTTCGAGGGGCTCGACACGATGGACAAGCTGATCGACGCGCAGGCGCGCGCTGCGCTGGTCGAGAAGATCCAGGCCGAGGCCAAGGCGTTCCGCGAGAAGCCGCAGAAAGAGGAGGATCTGCCGCCGACGACCGACGATTCCGTGCGCTCATCCGCGCGTACCGACGTGCCGATCCCGACGCCGCCGTTCTGGGGCGTGCGCGAGATCCCGGTCGACCTCGACGAGGTCTTCCCCCACCTCGACCGCCACGTCCTCTTCAAGCTGCACTGGGGCGGCCAAGGCGTGAAGGGTGAGGCGTGGCAGAAGCTTGTCCGCGAGGAGTTCCAACCGCGGCTCGAGCGCATGTGGGAGCAGCAGAAGACAGACGAGGCGTTCATCAAGCCGCGCGCGCTGCTCGGCTACTTCCCCTGCAACGCAGACGGCAATGAGATCGTGGTCTTCGACCCCGAGGACCACGACAAGCAGATCGCGCGACTGGTGGCCCCGCGCCAGCCGAAGAACGACCGCATCTGCCTGGCCGACTTCTTCCGTCCGATCGGCTCCGGTGAGCGCGACGTGGTGGCACTGCAGGCCGTAACGGTCGGCCCACACGCGACCGAGGTCGGCGAGAAGCTCGAGGCCGAGGGCGAGTACAGCGAGCGCTACTTCGTGCACGGCCTGTCCGTCCAGGCGGCCGAGGGCACGGCCGAGTGGCTGCACCAGAAGATCCGCACGGACCTCGGCATCGGCACCCACCAGGGCCGCCGCTACAGCTGGGGTTATCCGGCGATCCCCGAGCAGGCCGAGCACGACAAGGTCCAGCAGCTGCTCGACATGGGGTCGATCGGGATAACGCTCTCCGGCGGCCACGCGCTCACTCCCGAGCAGTCCACCGCCGCCCTGGTCGCCCACCACCCGCAGGCCATCTACTTCGGCAGCCGGCAGGGACGCATCACGGATAAGGAATCGCCGGACGAGGTGATCGCTCTGACCGACAAGGGTGGGGCGCTGCCGGACTCCGAGCCCGAGAGCGAAGAAGCCCTCGCCTAGCCGTGGACAGTGTGAAGCGCACGTAGCGGCGCCTGCGTCCCCGCTTAGGGTGATGCGATGGAACCAGCGGTAGAGCAACTCAAGGAACGCGCGCGCAAGACGTGGGCGGCCGGCGACTTCGACGACATCGCGCAGATGTTTCCGGAGGTCGGGCCGCGGGTCGCCGAGGCTGCACAGGTCGAGCCAGGGGTGAAGGTGCTCGACGTCGCCTGCGGCACTGGAGCCGCGACGGTCCCCGCCGCCGCAGCGGGCGGCGTCTGCACTGGGCTCGACCTGATCCCGGCGATGTTCGATGCCGCGCGCCAGCACGCGGCCGACGCCGGCGTCGACATCGAGTGGGTCGAGGGCGACGCGGAGGACCTGCCGTTCGAGGACGCGAGCTTCGAGCGGGTCATGTCGCAGTTCGGCGTGATGTTCGCGCCACAGCAGGAGGTCGCAGCCGCCGAGATCGCGCGCGTCACCACGCCAGGCGGCATCATCGTCCTTGCCAGCTGGACGCCCGAAGGGATGATCGGCGACATGTTCAAGATCATGGGTCGCCACCTGCCGCCGCCGACGGGCGCGAAGCCCCCGGTGCTGTGGGGCGACGAGGATCACGTCCGCTCGCTCCTCGAGCCCCACGGGGTCGAGTTGACGTTCGAGCGCCCACTGGCAGCGTTCCGCGGTGACGACGCCGAGGAGCTGGTCAGCCGCTTCGAGACGAACTACGGCCCGTGGAAGATGGCGCGCGCAGCGGTCGGCGACGACTGGCCCCAGCTCCGCAGCGAGCTCTACGACCTGTTCGAGCGCTCGAGCCGGCCCGTCGACTCAGGCGGAATCGAGGCGTTGGGTGAGTACCTGCTGGTGCGCGGCCGGAAGACGAGCTAGGCGTCCGCTTCGACGGTCTCGCCGCGGCTGAAGCTCTTCAGCTCGACCGGCGTCGCGTGCAGCGCGCGCAGGCGCATGTCCTTGAACGACATGCCCTCGCCGAGCAGTGCCGGCATACCCATGATCACGGCCGTCGCGATCTCAACCGCCTGAAGCACGATCCCGAACGCGAGCGCGTCGGTGTGCGACACGTGGTAGGCCGACAGCACGGCCACGCATGCGGCCTGGAAGACGCCCAGGTTGGACGGTGTCGCCGGCAGCACGGCGGTGACGTTCACCGCGAATAGGACCGCCGCGGCGGCGCCAACTCCGGCGTGGAGGCCGAGCGCGACCATGAGCACGTAGCACGCCAGACACTGGAGCCCCCAGGCGAGCAACTGCGAGCCGCTCGCCCAGACACCCAGCCGCAGCGTCTTGAACACCGCGAAGCCGGAGCGCACGCGAAGCAGCGAATTGCGCACAGCCGTCGCGGCTCGCTGCACGCGCACGAAGCGCGACGGCTTGCCGCGGCGTAGCAGGCCCGGCATAGCCATGACGGCGCCGAGGACCGCGAACGGCAGGATCATGAACGCAAAAAGCGCCTTCTCGTGACCGCGGAAGAGGCCAACCGTCGCGAACATGACCGTTCCCAAGATCATCAGCGCGACCAGGTTGAGCAGCGTCTGCGACACGAGCGTGCCGATCACCACTGGCAGTCGTTCGCGGACACGGCCCACGCGACGAGTCACGATCAGCGCACGCGAAGGCTCACCGAGGCGGGCGGGCAGCGTGGCGGACATCAGCACACCGATCATCGTGGCCCGCCCGACGTCGCGGCGGCGGATGCGGACGCCGGGCAGTGCGGCGCGCAGGATCGCGTGCCAGGACTCAGCCCGCACCATCATCGACAGGCACATCAGCGCGAGACCGAGCACCATCCACGTCGGGGTGGCGTGGAGCAGCGCGTTCCCGATCGCGTCGACACCGATGCGCTTGACGGCCAGCAGCCCTAGGCCGACGGCCAGCATTACCCCCGCGGGCACGGCGGCGCGACGGAGCGTCTGGACGATCGGCCGGCGCGGGCGCGGCTCGAGGCTCGGCAGACGGCGCGCGGGCGAGCGCGGCTTCCCGTCTGCGGGAGTGATGCCGGCGGCGACCGCTGCGCGCTCGCGGTGGGTCGCGGGCACCGGCACGACGAGCGCATCCTCGTACGTGCGCTCGACCTCCTCGGCGACGTGCGACCAGGCAAAGCGCTCGGCGCGCTCGCGCGCGGCAGTCGACAGCTCGGCACGCTGGCGTGCGCGCACGGCGAGCGCGCGGATGGCCTCGCCCAGCGCGGCCGGGTCGCCCGGCGGAACCAGGCGGCCCTCGATGTCGTCGCGGACAACGTCGCGGTAGCCCGGGATGTCGGAGCAGACGACCGGCGTGCCCGAGGCCAGCGCCTCGAGTAGCACGATGCCGAAGCTCTCGCCGCCGAGCGAGGGTGCGCAGAGCAGGTCGGCCTGGTGGAGCAGGCGCCACTTCTCGTCCTCGCTGACGCGGCCGGCGATCTCGACGCCCTCGGTCTCGAGCAGGAGCGGGGCGACCTCCTCCTCGCTCGCCCCCGCGACCGTCAGGTGGGCGTCCACGCCGGCGCTGCGGAGCGCTTCGAAGGCGCGCATCAGAATCGGCAGGCCCTTGCGCTCCTCCGCGCGCCCGACGAACAGCAGCTCGAGGCGGTCGTTGCGGGGCTTCGGTCCGGCAAGGGGACGGGTCAAGTCGATCCCATTCGGGATCACGCGGTAGCGGCCGCCGTAGAAGCGCTCGCCTGTCCAGCGGGCAGCCTCGGACACGGCGATGCGCTGGCTCAGCTTGTTGAACAGCCGCCGCTGTCCGATCAGGTTGCCGATCGCCATCGGCACCGGCTTGGTGGCGTAGGAGTGAAAGGTGCCGACGACCGGGACCGGAGAGTGCTCGATCGTGTACCAGGGAGCCACGCCGGCGTTCGGCTCGTGGACGTGAACGACGTCGTACGAGCCACTGCGCAGCTCGTGGCCCAGCAGGGCGGCGGTGCGCGGCCCGTACGAAAGGGTCGAAACGGCGCCGTTCGCCCCGAGGCTGAGCGTGCGGCCGAGGGCGACGAACTCGTCCTCGCACGGCAGCTCGCGTGGGGTAGGCGCCGCACCGCGATGGAGCACGCGAGTGAGCCGGTCGTCGGGGTCGACCGGCGCCAGCACCCGGACTTCGTGACCACGCCCGCGGAGCTCGCCCGCGAGCGCCTCGACATGAGCGAGGACACCCCCCGGGTACGTGTAGGAATAGGGGCAAACAAGTCCTACGCGCACCCTGACAAGCCTAGCTACCGGGGTGGCTTGATGCAGGGCGCGGCCCGCAGCGAGCGTAGCCCGTGGCCAGGAGCAGCAGGATTGCGCCGATTACCAGGATCAACGGCCCAGAATCGTTGGCCAGCGTGCCGATGAGGACCGCGAACCAGCCCCCAATCGCCCCCGCCGCGAGCGAGCGCGGAACGCCGTCGCGGAGCTTGTGCTGGCGTGCCGCGAGCCAGGCCATCGCTGCCACAGCGAGCGCAAACGCCACCGCCCAGCCGGGATTCGCGAGCGTCGTGAACGACCCGGTGAAGCGCCGGCGGATGACATCCCCCACGTCGCCGGCGGACTGAGCGTGAAGCACGGATCGGGTCAGATGCGCGTCACCGCCGGTTACGAGGTCGATCAGGATCAGGACGCCGATCGCTGCGACAGGGGCGACGATCCCCAGCGCAATGGCGCGCAGCGACGGCCGTCCCGGCAGCGACGCGACAACGGCGGCAGCGCCACCGGCGCCAAGCGTGATGACCGCGCCGACGTCGGCCCCAAGCCTCCCGGCGCCGATGATGCCGGCGGTGATGATCGCGACGGCGGCGAATACGACAGGCGCCCGCCGGTCACGCCACGCGAGCGCTGCCCCGGTCCCGAACAAGATGGAAACGCTCAGGATCACCTCGAGCTCGTTTCCGATCCCGAAGAAGCGCGCCCCCCCGGCCGGATTCGGGCCCGCCAGCGAGGTGCCGATCAGGTCCGATCCGCGCGCCAGGTCGACCGCATGCGCCACGAACACGACCCCCACTGCGATCGCGGGGCCGCGTGGCCAGCGAGCCAGCCGGTCGGTGATCGCGCCGAGCAGCACGGCGCCGAGCCCGACAATCGCCGCCTCGACCTCGCGGCTCGGTTCGAGAGCCGCGGTCAGCAACGCGAGTCCCGGGACCCAGAGCGCGGCCAGCGCGCCGATCCGCATCGCCGCCCGGAGACCCCGCTCACGCGCTGATAGCTGCAGCACCGCCAGCAGTGCCAGCCACGCACCGGCGAGCCAGCGCAGCGTCTCGACACGCCGGCTCGTCACCACCGCCAGCCGATCGGCCAGCTGCTCGACCGCCTTCGGATCGCGCGCGCCGCGCCCCGCGATCGGCTCGCCCTGCATCGCGTGCGGCACGGGAACCCCGAGCGTGCGCAGCACCGTCGGCGCAACGTCTGTCGCGGAGATCAACCCGGTGCGCCGCGTCGTCGCCGACCGCAGTTGACCGTGGATGCCGGGCGCCGCGAGCCCGCTCGGCAGCAGTCGGAGCTCCTTCCCGTACGGCGCTCGCACCACGTAGACGAGGTCGTCCTTCCCCCGCGCGGCCAGCAGCTGGTCGAGCTCATGCAGGCCCGCCGCTCCAGGCGCGAGCTGGAACACGCCGAGCGCGTCCCCCGGCTGGAGGGACGACACCTGTCCCCGCCTGTTCGCCGCCACGATCGGCGCAATTGAGTAGCCACGTCGGTCGCCACCAAGACCCACGCGCCCGCGCGCGCTTTCGATCGTCGACGCGAGCAGCCCGGGCTCCAGATCCCCCGGCGCCTTCTCCGCCCGCCGCAAGGCGAGCGCCCAGCCGGTGAGGCGGCCACCTCGTAGGCGCAGCCCGCCGATCGGCCCCGAGTACAGGCGGGTCGGTATGCGGGCTCCCTGGCTCATGTCGAGTCCCATCTGCCGCGCCTTGAACCCGCCGACCGTCGGCGACGTCATCCCGATCGCCATCCCGCGCGCTGCGAGCTCCTCGAGCAGCGGACGCGTCTCGCCGGGCCCGGGCGGGAGAAGCGCGATCACCGCCTGAGGGCGCGCCTGAGCGGGTGCAGCCGCACACAGGGCCGCGAGCGCACACGCGAGCGCTCCGGCGGCGGGCAGTCGCATCGGGCACACTCTATGAGCGATGCCGGAGCGCACATTCGTCAAGTACACGTTCATCAAGGTCGACCCCGAGTGGCGCCGCCGCGACCCACACGACCGCGCCCAGGACAAGCGCGAATTCGCGGCAGCCTGCAACGACTTCGCCGAGGACCACTACCTGCGCACGTACAGCCTCGTCGGCACCCGCGGCGACTGTGACCTGATGGTGCGCAGCGCCTCGCCGAACCTCGAGGCCATCCACGAGCTCCACGTGGTGCTCAACCAGAGCGGCCTGATGCGCCACGCCGACATCGCCCATTCCTACGTCGCGGTCACCAAGGAATCGATCTACGCCGACGAGCCACAGCCGCTGGCCCCGCGGCCGACCGACCACAAGTACCTGATCGTCTACCCGATGTGGAAGAAGCGCGACTGGTACCGCCTCTCCGGCGACGAGCGCATGAGGATCATGCGCGACCACATCGCGGTTGCCCGCCAGTTCCCGAGCATCTCCACCAACACGGCCTACAGCTTCGGGCTGGACGACCAGGAGTTCGTCGTCGCCTTCGACGCCGACGACCCGATGGAGTTCATGGACCTGGTTCACGAGCTGCGTGCCACGGAGTCAAGCGCCTATACAGAGTCGGAAACGCCTATCTTCACCTGCCTTCATTCCTCGGTAGAACGGGCGCTCGACGCCCTCGACGGAGAGGCAGTGACAGCCATCACATGAGCGACCAGGCGATCCTCACCGAAGAGCGCGACGGCATCCTGATCGTCACCATCAACCGTCCCGACGCGCGCAACGCCGTGAACGGCGACGTGGCGAACGCGATGGCCGAGGCTCTCGATCGGCTCGACGCCGAGGACGACCTCCGCGTCGGCATCGTCACCGGCGCCGGCGGCTACTTCTCGGCCGGCATGGACCTGAAGGCATTCATGCAGGGGCAGTCGCCGTACGCGGGCGACCGCGGCTTTGCGGGCATCACTCAGCGCTCGGCGAAGAAGCCGCTGATCGCCGCCGTGGAGGGCTTCGCGCTCGCGGGCGGCTTCGAGATCGCGCTGTCGTGCGACCTCATCGTCGCCTCGCGTGACGCGCGCTTCGGCATCCCCGAGGTCAAGCGCAGCCTGGTGGCGGCGGCAGGCGCGCTGCTGCGCCTGCCGAAGCGGATCCCCTACCACCTGGCGATGGAGCTGGCGCTCACCGGCGAGCCGATCAGTGCCGAGCGCGCGCACGAGATCGGCATCGTCAACCGGCTTGCCGAGCCTGGCTCAGCGGTGGACACCGCGGTCGAGCTCGCGAATCAGATCGTCAAGAACGCGCCGCTCGCGCTGATCGCGTCGAAGGAGATCATCGAGCGCGCCGTCGACTGGAGCGAGCCGGAGGGCTGGGCCAAGCAGGGCGAGATCAGCGGGCCGGTCTTCGGCTCCGAGGATGCCCGCGAGGGCGCGACCGCATTCGCCGAGAAGCGCGAGCCCGTCTGGCAAGGCCGCTGACGGCCGACTGCGCCGGCGCCGCTGCTGGCCGCCCGTCTCGAAGGTGCCGGAGGCCTGCCTCGCCATGCGCTTGGCGAAGCCGTACTCGCGTGCCTCGGTGGGAGCCGCCGTCGTGGCAACGTTGCGCGCGCGCCGCAACCGCGTCGAGGTGGTCGAATCAGGCGAGCGTGGTGGCGAGCCGGCCAAGCGTCGGTGACTCCACCACGATCTCGTCGCCAGGCTTCAGCCACACGCGCGGGCTGCGCAGGCTGCCGACTCCGGCCGGTGTGCCCGTGGAAATGACGTCACCGGGCTCGAGCGTCATCAGCTTCGACAGGTAGACGACCAGGGCCGGGATCGAGTGCACCAGGTCGGCGGTCGAGCCGCTCTGCATCTCCTCGCCGTTGAGCGTCAGCCGGATCCCGATCGCATCGTGCGCTCCCGCCTCGTCCGGTGTCACGAGCCACGGCCCGCACGGCGCCGCGCCATCGAAGATCTTCCCCGGCATCCACTGAGGCGTTGCGAACTGCATGTCGCGCGCAGACAGGTCGTTCAACAGCATGTAACCCGCCACGTGGTCGAGCGCGTCGGCCTCCGCGACGTCCTTCGCACGCGTGCCGATGGCGAACGCGATCTCGGCCTCGTAGTCGACCTTCGAGCTGTAGGACGGCAGCTTCACCTGGCTGTCCGGCGCGGCGAGCGCGTTCCGGTACTTGGCGAAGAGCGTCGGCGTATTCGGCGGCTCGGCGCCCTGCTCCTGCGCATGCGACAGGTAGTTGAGCCCGATGCAGACGATCTTCTCGGGATCGGTGACGGGCGGCAGCAGCCGCTCGGGCTGAACCGGCTCGCCTCTCGGCTGCGCCGGCGGCCCCGCCCCCAGCAACTCGCGCATCGTCGCGAACCCGCTGTCGAGGACGCCCGCGTCCGTGAGCACTCCGGTGCGCACCTGCCCGCCTGCCTCGTACGTCACAAGCTTCATTGCGAGCGGCCACTCTAGGTTGCGCGGCCTCCTAGCATCACCCTGAATGCTCCGGGCCGCCGCAGTCGTCGCCACGTTCGCCGCGGTCGCCGCGGCGCCGGCATCTGCCGCCCCGCCGCAGCGGCTGCCTGACGACGCCACCATCGCCGGCATTGCTGTGGGCGGGCTCGGGCCGATCGAGGCGAAGCGCACTGTGAGCGGCTCGCTCGCGCCGCTCTACGAGACGCGACCGATCGCGGTCCGCGTGAACCACAAGGACACGCTCGTGACGCCGGGCGCGGCGGGCTTGGTCATCTACTACGACTGGATGGTCAAGCGCGCGTTCGCGCTGGCGGGCGCGCACAAGCCAGTCGCCGTTCCGCTGCACCTAGGCGTGAAGAACGCCACACGCGACGCCGCGATCGCCTCGGTCGCCAGGCGCTACTACCGCGCCCCGCGCAACGCCCGCGTGCGCCTCGGCGTCACGGCCATGCGCCGGATCCGCGCCCGGGTGGGCCACGCGCTCGACACCGCGCTCGTGCGCAGGCGCCTCGAGCAGGAACTGCGGCACCCCACGACCGGGCGCGTGGTCGCAGGCCGCATCGTCCGCGTGAAGCCCGCGATCACGACCGCTTCGCTGCGTCGCCGCTACCCCGCGTACATCTCCGTCGACCGCCCCACGCACACGCTGCGGCTGTTCCGCGCGCTGCGGCTGGTGCGCACGTATCCGGTGGCCGTCGGCGCCGCCGGCTTCGAGACGCCGGCCGGGCTGCGCCGCGTCCTCTACAAGGACAAGGACCCGTCGTGGACCGCGCCAAACCGTCCGTGGGCAGCGCCATACCAGGGCCAGACTTTCCCGCCGGGAGACCCGCGCAATCCACTGCGTGCGTGGTTCATCGCGCTCGGCGACGGCATCGGCATCCACGGCACGAGCGAGGAATGGACGGTCGGTACCTCCGCTTCGCACGGCTGCATCCGGATGCACGCGTCCGACGTGGAGCAGGTCGCCAAGCTCACCCCGGTCGGCACACCGGTCCTGATCCACTGAGCGCGCTCGACGTCCTTCGGCGCGATCCGGTCATGGCCCGGCTCGTGGACGAGATCGGACATCTCAGCGTCAAGGCCCGCAAGCGCGGCCGGCCCGCCGACGCCTACGGCACGCTCGTGCGGACGATCGCGGGCCAGCAGCTGTCGACGAAGGCCGCCGCCACGATCTATGGGCGGCTGACGGAGCTGTACGGGGGCCGGACTCCGACGCCCGAGGAGATCATCTCGACGGACCCTCAGCAACTGCGCGAAGTGGGCCTCTCCGGCGCCAAGGCGGCGTACCTGCGCGACTTGGCGGAGCACATCGTGGACGGCGAGCTGCCGATCGACCACCTTGCGGAGCTGTCGGACGAAAAGGTCTACGAGGCGCTGATCGCGGTGAAGGGCCTGGGCCGCTGGAGCATCGACATGTTCCTGATGTTCCATCTCGGCCGCCTCGACATCCTGCCTGTCGGCGACCTGGGCATCCGCAAGGCAATCCAGGTCCACTACGGCTTGCAGGAGCTTCCGAAGGCGGCTGAAATGGAACGGATAGCGGAGGCGTGGCGTCCGTACCGGACGCTCGCGAGTCTCTACCTGTGGGAGTCACTTGACAATGCCCCCTGACATGCCTATCCGGATGCGCGTCATCGAGGACCTCGGCCGCAACCGCCTCACGGTGTTCTTCCGCTTCTTTCTCACGATCCCGCACTTCATCTGGCTTGGGATCTGGACGGTCGGTGTTGTCTTCGTCGCGTTCGTCGCGTGGCTCGTCGTGCTGATCAGGGCCGAGCTGCCGGCCGGCCTGCACCGCTTCTTCACGATGTACATCCGCTACGCGACGCACGTATACGCGTACCTGAACCTGGCCGCGAACCCCTTCCCGGGCTTCCTCGGCGAGAACGGTTACGAGGTCGACCTCGAGTTCGACCCGCCGGCGCGGCAGAACCGCTGGAAGGTGGCCTTCCGGTTCATCCTCGCCATCCCGGCGCTCCTGCTCGCGGCGGCGCTCACGGGTGAAGCGAGCGGCGGCGCGTCCTCGAGAGACGACAGCACCTACGGTTTCCGATTCGCCGGCGTCATCACCGTTTGCGCGATCCTTGCGTGGTTCTTCGCGCTCGTGAAGGCGCGGGCTCCGGAAGGCATCGCGCGCCTCGAGTGGTACGCGCTGCATTACGCGGCGCAGGTGGCGGCATACCTGCTACTCGTCACCGACCGCTACCCGACGAGCGACCCCGAGCGCGTTGGCGTCCCGTGGCCTGCGGCAGAACACCCTGTGCACCTGCGCCACGACCCCGACGACGGCACGCGCTCGCGGCTGACGGTCTTCTTCCGTCTGCTGCTGGCGATCCCCCATCTCGTCTGGCTGGCGCTCTGGGCCGTCGCAGTCGTCCTCGTCGCGCTCGTCAACTGGATTGTCACGATCATCCGCGCGCAGTCGCCCGAGCCGCTGCACCGCTTCCTGGCGGCGTACCTCCGCTACCAGACGCATGTTTTCGCCTACGTCGCGCTCGTGGCGAACCCGTTCCCCGGCTTCACCGGCAGCGCCGGGTCGTATCCGGTCGACGTCGAGGTCGGCGCGCCGGCTCGACAGAACCGCTGGAGCGCGGGCTTCCGGCTGTTTCTGGCCGTGCCCGCATTCCTCCTGAGCTCCGCCATCAGCGCCGCCCTGTACGTCGTCGCGCTCCTGGGCTGGTTTGCGGCGCTCTTCACCGGCCGCATGCCCGATGGGTTGCGCAAGCTCGGCCTGTTCGCGCTGCGCTATTCGGCGCAGGCGGCTGGCTACGGCTACTTGCTGCTCACCGACCGCTATCCGTACGCGGGGCCGCCGGCCTGAAGCGCCTCGCCCTCCTGCTGGTCGCGGCAGCCGCATGGGTTTACGTCGCCACCCGGCTGTGGCAGACGACGGTCCCGGCAGGCCTCCATCTGCCGCCAGTCGACGTCCACCGCTGGTTCACGCCGAAGCAGCTTGCCGATGCGACAAGCTTCGAGCGCTTCCTTGTCGTTGAGGGCCTGCTCGCGCAGGTGGCCGTTGTCGCGGTGCTCGTCGTCTATACGCGCAACTGGCAGCGCTTCACGAAGGAGTCTGCCGCGGGCCGCATCGGCACCGGATTGCTGCTCGGCATGCTCGCGTTCGCGTTCGTATGGATGGCGCAGCTCCCGTTCGGGCTCGCCGGCGTCTGGTGGGAGCGTCGGCACGGCGTCTCGAAGGTCGGGGTGATCGAGTACGCGATCGACTCGTGGTTTGCGCTCGGCGGGCAGTTCCTGTTCGTCTGCGCCGCGATCGCGATCGTCATGGCGCTCGCGCGCCCGTTCCGGAGGACGTGGTGGATCCCCGGTGGCGTGGTCTTCAGCGGCTTGGCGCTTTTGTTTGCGTTCGTCTCGCCGTACCTCATGCCGGACCTGGGCAAGCTCCACCGGCACGACCTGCGGGTGGCTGCGGCGCACTTGGCGACGGTCGAGCGCGTGAACGGGGTGACGGTGTCAGTCGAGGAAGTGCACCAGTTCACGACCGCGCCGAATGCCGAGGCGACGGGCATCGGGGTGACGAAGCACGTCGTCCTGTGGGACACGCTCATCCGCAAGCCGTTCACCATCCGCGAGATCCGGCCGGTCATAGCGCACGAGCTGGCGCACCTGAAGCGCGACCACATCGTCAAGGGCATAGCCCTCTTCGCGCTGTTCGCGATCCCGCTGGCGTGCGTGATCGCTGTCGCGACGCAGCGGCGGGGCGGCATGTTCGAGCCGGGCGCGGTCCCCCTGGCGATCCTCGTGCTGACGGTGCTCAGCATCCTGACCACGCCGCTGGAGAACGCGTTCGTCCGCCGCTACGAAACCGAGGCCGATTGGGTCGGCCTGAATGCGACGCGCGACCCCGCTGCGCAGCGGTCCGCGCTGAAGCTGCTCGCGATCACGGCGAAGTCACGGCCCGATCCACCGGCGATCGAGCACCTCTTCGAGGACGGGCACCCGACGATCCTCGACCGGATCCGGATGACGTACGCCTGGAAGCCCTAGACGGAGGCGCCGCAGCTCGGCTCTTCCTCCGCGATGCGGAAGCTCGAGCCGCAGCCGCACGAGGCGACGACGTTCGGGTTGTTCACCTGGAAGCCGCTGCCCATGAGCGACTCGGTGTAGTCGACCTCGGAGCCATCGACATAGTGAAGGCTGGCCTCGTCGACGATGACCCTGATCCCGTCGACGTCGAAGATCTGGTCCTCAGCCTTCGGCTCGTCCAGGGCAAGCGCGTACTGGAAGCCTGAGCAGCCGCCGCCGCGGACCCCTACCCGCAGCCCGGCTGTGTCCTGCCCTGACAAGAATCCACGCACCTTTTCGGCTGCGATCTCAGTGAGCGTCACCATCGTTAGTCAAATACTAGCCACGGCTAACCTCTTCAAAACAGTGCCGACTACGGATGAGCTCAAGCAGCGGATCGAGCAGGCCCTGCCCGGCGCCGACGTCAAGGTCGACGACCTGAACGGCGGCGGTGACCATTTCCGTGCCGAGGTGGTCTCGGATCGCTTCCAGGGGCTCTCGCGGATCGAGCAGCACAGGCTCGTCTACGAAGTGTTCGGCAACGAGATCGGCGGTCCGATCCACGCCCTGTCGCTCAAGACTTCGACGCCGGGAGGTTCCCAGTGAGCACCACCACGAACGACGAGATCCGCAGGTTCCTCGAGCAGGCCATCGCCGAGAACGAGGTGATGCTCTTCATGAAGGGCACGCCCGACGCTCCCCGCTGCGGCTTCTCGATGCGCACCTCGGGCGCGCTCAACACGCTTGGCGTCCGCTACGCCGCCATGGACATCCTCCCCGACCCGCGTATCCGCGAGCAGCTGGCGGCGATCTCCGACTGGCCGACCATCCCGCAGCTGTTCGTCAACGGGAAGCTGGTCGGTGGCTGCGACATCGTCAGCGAGATGTACGAGACCGGCGAGCTGGCTGAGCTGCTCGGGGTCGAGCAGCCCGAGGACGTGGAGCCGGAGCCGCCGTCGGTGGAGCCGGCGACGCAGGCTGCGCCGATGCATCTCGAGAATCGTCTGGGCGACTAAGCCGCATCGCGCGCTTCGGCGCGCATCCGCAGATAGTCGAGGATCCGATGCGAGTCGTGGATGACCTCCTCGCCATCCACCAGCACCGGCACCCAGTTCTGGCCCGTCAGCTCCTCGATTTCGATCCGCTGCGAGCGCCTCTGCGGCACGCGGACCTGTTCGTAGTCGACCCCAAGGCTGTTCAGCCGCCGCGCCACGGTGCCGCAGCGGCACAGCCAGTTCGTCGGCATGCTGCAGCGGTAGAGGATCACGGCTGCGCGCCCTTGACGCGGCCGGTGCGCGGCTCGCGCCTGCGCAGGGCGCGGTCGGTGTCGCGATAGCCCTCCAGCAGGAAGCGCTTCGACTTTCCCGGGTGCGCGTTCACCATCCCGAGCGGATCGAACATCCCCGTCTGCGGCAGTGGCTCGAGCACGGTCACGCGGATTCCGTGGTAGCGCCCCTCCTCCAGCCGCTTCTCCAGGTAGGACGAGTTCCCAAACGTGCGCCAGAAGACGTCGTACATGCGCTGCGCGACCTGGGGAATGAAGCGCAGCGACTCGGCGCGCGGCAGCTCCGACGGGATCACCGAGAGGATGTAGACGTCATCCGCGCCCCACTCCTCGGCGTACTCGAACGGGACATTCCAGAGGAAGCCGCCGTCGGCGTACAGGTCACCGTCGAGCTCGATCAGGGGATGCAGGATCGGGATCGAGTAGCCCATGCGCGTCACCGTGCGGAAGCGTTCGACGTCCGGCTCGGTGCGGTTGCCCCGCAGCTCCTCGCGACCCTCCGAGAGGTTGGCGACGATGTAGGTCAGCTCGACGTCGGAGCGGAAGCAGGCGTCGATGTCGACCTCCTTCTCGACCATCGAGACGAGCGCGTCCATCGAGAAGAACGAGTTGCCGAACAGCGGGTTGTGGCGCAGCGACGGCGTGAACACGCGCGGGAGCGAGACGGCGCGGGACCAGAACCCCCACAGCGCCTCCGCGCCGCCGGAAACGTAGACGAGCGAGTTGCACACCCCAATCGAGGACCCGATGATCAGGTCGGGGGTTATGCCCTCCTCCTCGAGGCGCTTCAGGCACCCAGCTTGGTATGCGCCGCGGGACGCACCGCCCGCGAAAATGAATGCGGTCTTACCGGCCACGATCGCGCAGAGTAGTCTGCCGCGCCGTGGGGGGAGTGGCCGTCGTATCCGATTCGAATGCGTACGTGCCGAAGCAGCTTGCAGAGGCGAATGGTTTGGTCATGCTGCAGCAGTACGTCTGCTTCGGTGATGGGCGGCGTTCGCCGGAGAGTGAGATCGACCTCGACGCGTTCTTTGAGGAGATCCGCTCGGTGGAGAAGCTGCCCACAACTTCGCACCCAACCACCGAGGACTTCGTGGCTGCGTACGAGAAGCTGTTGCCCAGCTCCGACGCGATCGTCTCCATCCACAGCTCGGGCTTGATCTCGCACACGGTCCGGGCTGCCTCGGAGGCCGCCCGCCGGCTCGGAGCCGAGGATCGTATCCACGTGGTCGATTCGCAGAGCGCCGGCGGTGGGCTGGGCGCGATCGCGATCGCGGCTGCGCGGCGCGCGGCCCATGGGGACGGCCCGGAACGCGTGCTGGCGGTCGCCGACCAGGCTAAGGCGGAGCTCAAGATGTGGTTCGCGCTAGACACGCTCGAGTTCCTGCGCCGGAGCGGCCGGATCGGCGCGGCAAGCGCATGGGTCGGGTCCACGCTGCGTGTGAAGCCGATCCTGACGATGGAGGACGGCCAGATGATGCCCGTCGAGCGTGTGCGCACGACCGAGCGGGCGTTCGAGCGGCTCGTCGACTACGCCCGGCAGCGCCACGCGTCGGGGGCGGACGCCTGGATTGTCCAGCACGTGCGCTCGCCGGAGCTGGCGGAGCGGCTGGCCGACCACGCCCGCGAGGTGTTCGGCACCGAGCCGCTCTTCTGCTCCGAGATTGGCGCTGTGGTCGGCGCGCACACCGGGCCGGGCCTGCTCGGGCTCGGCGCCCTGCCGGCGCGGCTTCTGACCTAGGCTCCTAGGCCTCCGACGCCAGCGTGTTGCCCTCGGGCAGCAGCCGCTCGCGGCGGTACTGCCACAGCTCCTTGACGACGATCTGGACTGTTGCTGCGATCGGGATCGCGAGCAGCGCACCCAGGACGCCCAGGAGCGAAGCGCCGATCAGTACAGCCACGATCACGATCAGCGGGTGGATCGCAACCGTGCGCCGGTACACGACGGGCTGGATCAGGTTGTTCTCGAACTGCTGGTAGACGATCAGGAAGATCACCCAGATGATCAGCTTCCCCGGGAACCCGACGATCGCCGCGACGATCCCGACCACGGCGCCCGCGATGGTGGAACCGACCAATGGGATCAGGTCGAAGAACCCGACCAGCACCGCGAGCGGGACGGCGAACGGAATGTTCAGCAGCGACATCACGATGTAGGAGCTGACGCCGGCGATGACGGAGATCAAGAGGTTGCCGGCGACGTAGCCGCCGACCGCGCGGTAAACGTCCTCGCTGATCCGCCCGAAGCGCTCGCCGTGCTCCGGGCCGACCTCTCTGAACACGAATTCGAGCATTCGTCTCCCGTCCAATAACAGGAAGAACGCCATCACCAGGATCGTGACGAGCTGGACGATCGTCCCGAAGACCCCGACGGTCACGTCCCTGAGCCCGCTCGCCGCTTCCGACAGGTGCGATGGCAGCTTCTTAGCCTGCTGATCGAGCTTCGGCGTGATCTTGTACCTGTCGTCGTACTTGCGGAACGTCTTCGAGTTCCGCAGGTCCTTCACGTAGTGCGGCACGTTGCCGACGAAGTCGTTCACGCCGTTGACGATCGGTGGCACGACCAGGAGGCCGAGCCCGAACACCGTCGCAAGGAGCAGCAGGTACGTCAGCAGGATCGCCATGCTGCGCTTGAGTCTGAGGCGGCGGACGAAGACCTCCACCACCGGCCCGAGCGCGACCGCCAGGAAGGCGGCGATGAACAGCATCCCGAGAACGTTGCGGATCAGGTACAGGAAATAGAGCGCAGCGACGATCGCAATCGCGACGAAGATGATGCGCGCAACGGTCCTGTTGGACACCGCCGGAGCGTAGAGGTCGCCAGCGGCGGAAGGACCGCGCTCGGCGTGGGACGAGGCGAAGCGGACGCCTAGCGGCGGCGGAAGAGCCCGATGGTCGCGGCGATGCCGCCGCCGATGACGAAGCCGGCGACCGCCGCGCCGATGATCGCCTTCTGCTGGTTCCGCGCGAGCTTCGTCCGCCAGTCGGTCAGTTCCTTGACCTTCGACTGGAGGTCGTTGACCGAGAACTCGAGCTCGCGGCGGGTCTCCTCTATCGAGGCGCGGATCTCTGAGGACGTTCGTGGCTGCGGCATCAGTTTTGCTCCAGGAGTTCGGCGCGGGTGCGCTTTGCCTCTTCGATCGCGAGGTCAGGCGTGGGCGGCGCGCCCCGCTTGATCCAGCGGATGCCGATGAGCCCCGCGATGGCGGCGATGATCAGCAGGAACCCGAACACGATGATGAAGCCGAGCCACGGGCTGCTGTTCACGGTGCCGAAGATGTCGTTGAGGAACCACGCGACGGCCTCGAACAAATAGATCAGCCCGAAGACGAGCATGATGCCCGCGACCACCGCGACCGCGCTGCCGCGCGCGAGCGACTTCGCCTTCTCCGCGATCTCGGTCTTCGCGAGCTCGATCTCCTCGCGGACGAGCAGTGACGCCTTGGTCGAGACGTCGCCGACGACGTCGCTCAGTGACTTCTCAGCGGTGGGGCCGTCGTCAGTCGTCATCGCCGCCCCCGAAGGCCTTGAGCAGTCTCGCGAAGACGAAGCCGCCGACGAAGGCGGCGATCACGGGCAGTTCGGGGCGTTCGCTGGTGGCGGCCGCGGCGTGCGCCGCCCACGGTGACTGGCCCCCGCCCGTGCCGTTGCTTCCTGCGCTCGTGGTTGTGCCGTGCTCGCTGGCTTCCATCACTCCGGTGGATCCTCGTCGAAGAGTCTTACCCAGATAGCGGTCGCCAAGCGTGTGGTTGCGATCGTTGCGAGCGCACCCAGCCCTGCGAGCAGGCCGCTCCACATCAGGCGCTTGACCAACTCGTTCTGCATCAGCGCGGGCACTCTAACCGGAGATGGCGGCTGGCTGGGCGCTGGGAGCCTCCAGCCCGCCGCAGATGGCCTCGACGACGAGAGACTTGGCATGCTCGAAATCCTCCTCGCTCTGCGGGATGACATCGAAGATCCAGCCCGAGAGCAACTGCTCGATCGCGCCGTAGAACATGAGGGCGGCGAAGTCGGAGGAGATTTCCTGCTTGAAGACGCCCTCGCGCTGGGCGGTCTCGACGATCTGACCGATCATGTCGTACGCCTCGCGGATCTTCGCCAGGTGGGCGCGCCCGAACGAGTTGGCGGCGCGGGTGACCTCGACGATGATCACCTTCATCAGGTCGGGCTCGTGGCGGTACGAGTCGATGATGAAGCTGGCGACCTGGTGCAGCTTCTCGCGCGCAGGAAGCGCCTGGCGGTCGATCTCCGCGATCGCGTCGAGCATGATCTGCCAGCGCTCGGTGAAGAGCGTGTTGAGGATCTCTTCCTTCGACCCGAAGTAGTGGTAGACGAGGCCGTACGCGACGCCGGCTTCGTCTGCAACGTCGGAGACGCGGCAGGCGTGGAAGCCGCGCGTTGCGAACACGCGGATGGCGGCGTCGAGGATCTGGCGGCGCTTGTCGGCGGCCGCTGCGGCGCGCGAGCCGGCTGCTGTCATCGGACGGCGGCCTCCTGGGGCCATACGTACGCGGCTGCTTGGCGGTTGGCCAGGCTCGGCAGCTTCTCGCGCACCTGCGCCTGACGCTCGAAGTCGAGCTCGGCGACGCAGTAGCCGGGGTCGTTGTCGGTCACGCGGGCAAGCACCTCGCCCCAGGGGTCGACGATCATCGAGTTGCCGTAGCTCTCCTTGTTCTCGGGGTGGGTGCCCACTTGCCCGGCGGCGACCATGAAGACCTGGTTCTCGATCGCGCGAGCACGGATGAGGATCTCCCAGTGCGCCTCGCCGGTGATCTTCGTGAAGGCAGCCGGCAGCGTGATGACCGTCGCGCCCTTGATCGCGAGGATCCGGAAGAGCTCCGGGAAGCGCAGGTCGTAGCAGACGGTCAGGCCGACGGGCTCGCCGTCGCCGAGCTCCGAGCGGACGATCTCCTCGCCCGCCTCCTCCGACGCCGACTCCTTGTACTCGATGTCGCCGACGACGACGTCGAACATGTGGATCTTGCGGTAGACGGCGCGGATGTCGCCGTCGGGCGAGATGTGGACGCACGTGTTCGAGAACTTCTCGTGACCGTCGCGGCGCTCGACGATCGAGCCGGCGACGAGGTCGATCCCGAACTCGGCGGCTGTTTCGCGCGCCCAGCTGATCGTCGGGCCGTCGAGCGTCTCGGCGCCCTTCACGTAGTCCTCGTGCGTGCCGAGCACGTTGAACTTCTCGGGCAGGACGACGAGCTGCGCGCCGTCGGCGGCGGCCGCGCGGGTCAGCTCGTTGGCGGACGCGAGGTTCCGCTCCTTGTCCTCATTCGAGTTGAGCTGAACGGCTGCAGCGCGCATCCGCGGACGCCCCTCCCCAGCAGAAGATTGATTGACGAGTCAATCGTATACAGGCGGGCCGGTCGACACCTCGGTTCAATGACGGCGTGAATCCGCAACGTGGAGCGTCCGTGCACTGCGCGGGCGTCGCGGTGCCGCCGGCCTCGATGAAGATGTTCCGGGACCGGCGACCGCTGAAACGCTGGCGCTACGTCGGCTTCTACGGGCCGGAGTTGATGCTGTGCGCGGGCGACGCGCACATCGGGCCGCTGCGGCAGCGCTTCTGGGCGCTGGCGACGCCGGATGGGCGGATCCGCGAGAGCACGTCGCTGTTCGGCTCGGGCGGCGTCCGCATGCGCGGGCCGGAACTGGCGATCGACGGTGACGGCGTGCGCGTGCGGCTGCGGGTTGAGGAGGCGGGCGGCGGCGTCGAGACACTGTCACCGCATGGCGGCTCGTACATCTGGACGCGCAAGCAGGGCGGCGTGCGCATGAGCGGGCTGGTCGAGCTGGAGGGCCACCCGATTCAGCTGGAGGGGCGTGGGGTTGTCGACGACAGCGCGGGCTATCACGCGCGGCACACCGTCTGGTGTTGGTCCGCGGGCGTCGGTCGGCTCGTTGACGGCCGGCCGCTGGCGTGGAACCTCGTAACGGGAGTGCACGACGCGCCGGAGGCGAGCGAGCGGACGGTGTGGGTCGACGGCGAGGCGTCGGAGGTGGCGCCGGTCGCATTCGCCGCAGACCTGTCGGCGATCCAGGGCAACCCGTTGGAGCTGCGGTTCACGGAGTGGTGCGCGCGCGAGGACGACACGAACGCGTTGCTGCTGAGGAGCAAATATCGGCAGCCGTTCGGGCTATTTGCCGGGACGCTCGGGCCGGGGCTCGAGCTGCACGACGGCTATGGCGTGATGGAGAGCCACGACGTGCACTGGTAGAAGAAGGTCTAAGTCACTAACACTCAAGGGTCTGACCCCTATCAGTAAGTGACTTAGATCTGGGGGGTGAATTTTGGTGGTCCGCGGCTTTCGGTTGTATGCCGCGGCCACTTCGAGAGGACTCGCCTGGACTGTTTCAACACGTTTATGCGCGTGGAAACCGCCGTCAGGAAATCTTTCGCGATGAGCGGGATTACGGGCTCTATCTGGCGCTTCTTGGCGGCATCGCGCGAGCGAAGAAGTGGCGGCTTCTGGCTTACTGCCTGATGCCGAACCATGTCCACCTCTTGATCGAGACTGCCGAGGGGAACCTCGCTCGTGGCATGCAGGACCTCCACGGGCTCTATGCGCGGATCTTCAACGACCGGCATGGGGTCCCTGGTCATCTGTTCCAGGGCCGCTATGGCTCGAAGGTAGTCCGCGACGACATCCAGTTTTCAGCGGTCGTGCGCTACATCGCGCTGAACCCCATTGAGGCTGATCTCTGCGACGCACCCGAGGCGTGGCCGTGGAACAGCTTTTCCGACGTCGTCGGTGGGGCCATGCCCGAATGGCTCGACGTGGAGCGACTCTTCGCCTGCCTTGACGCAGCGGGCGCCGATCCCGCGGAGTCCTACAGACGGCTCGTCAGCGCCGGGCTTCCCGTGCCCGGGTGAGCTCTGCGACGAGCAGCTTCGTATGCATCGCCGCGATCAGGTCGCGCAGCGGCTCGACGCCCGCCTCGATCAGCTCGACGACCTCTTCCGGCGACTTCTCGCCGGCCAGGCGCTCCGTCAACACGCGGACTTCTTCCTTGACGAGGTCCTCGAGTGCGCGCTTGTAGCGGACCGTGTCGTAGACGGTGAACCCGATTTTCTCGCTGTAGCCGCTGGCGCGGAATCGCCAGATCGCCTCGATGATGCGGACGTCGGAGGCCGAGTAGCCACGCGAGGCTGGAGTGAGCACGCCGAGCTCGGCGAGCCGATCCAGCACCTCCCGCGGGATCTCGTATCGCCGCCGCACCTCGGCCGCCGACACGCGCGTGCCCTCCTCGCCCTTCAGCGCGTGCTCGAGGATGCGGTCCTCGAGCTCGATCAGTGCCCGCGCGCGTTCCGGCTCAGCGTCCAGCATCGCCTTGATCACGCGCAGCGGCATGAAGCGCTCTTCCTGCAGCTGCTTGATCAAGCGGATCCGGTCGACGAACTCCTCGGGGTAGTACGCCATGTTGCGCGACGTCTTCACGGGCTCCGGCAGCAACCCCTCGCGCAGGTAGTGCTTGATCGTGCCGACAGACACGTCACTGCGATCGGCGAGCTCCGAGATCTTCAGCAGCGCGTTGTCGCCGTTCGAGCTCACGCTGCGGCGACACGGGGCTTGACGCCAAGCAGACGCCGGGCCTCGTCGACGGTCGCCGGCCTGCGACCTGCATCCTCGGTCATCTGCCTTGCCTTCGCGATCAGGTCCCCGTTCGAACGCGCCATCTCGTCGTTCGGCAGATAGAAGTTGTCCTCGAGCCCCACTCGGATCGAGCCACCGAGCGTGAGCGCCGCCGCCACGAGCATCCACTGCTCGCGCGAGATGCCGATCACGCCCCAGTGCGAGCCGGCGGGCACCTCGGCCGCCATCGCCGCCAGGTTGCGCGCCGTCGGGCGAGCGCCGCCGACAACGCCCATCACGCAGTCCACGTGCAACGGCGGCTCCAGCACCCCCATGTCCATCAGCGGGTAGACCGACCCCACGTGCCCGAGGTCGAAGCACTCGTGCTCGGGCTTGATCCCGAGTTCCTTCATCACCGACAGGAACTCGATGATCTCGTCGAAGGGGTTCGCGAAGACCGCCTTGAAAACGAAGTCCCGGCGCCGCTTCGAGTACTTCGCATAGTTCATCGAGCCCATGTTCAGCGCCGCCACCTCCGGCAGGCACTCGCGCAGGTATTCGACGCGCTTCTCGATCGGCACGCCCATGGCGCCGGTCGAGAAGTTGATGATCACCTCGTCGCCGCACTCGCTGCGGATCGCGTCTGAAATCGCACGGAAGTCCTCGACGTCGTACGACGGCGTCCCGTTCGGCTTGCGCGCGTGGATGTGGATCATCGTGCCGCCCTCGTCGACGATCCGCCGCGCCTCGGATGCGTATTCCTCGGGCGCATAGGGGATCGCCGGGCACTGGTCGCGGTTGGCCAGCGAGCCGGAGATCGAGCAGGTGATGACGACCGGATCCTCGACGCTCATACGGGCACGACTCCTTGCTTCTTCCAGGGGCGGTCGACGCGTTTGTTCGCCGCCATCTCCAGTGCCTTGATCACGACCGGCCGCGTCTCGCGCGGGTCGATCACATCGTCGATCATGAAGTTCGACGCCGCCCTGTAGACGTCGATGATCTTGCGGTACTCCTCGATCAGCTGAGCCTTCATCGCGGCCGGATCCTCGGCCGCTTCGACCTGACGGCGCATCACGATCTCGACGGCGCCCTCGGCGCCCATCACGCTGATCTCGGCTGACGGCCACGCGACGATCAGGTCCGGCTCGTACGCGCGCCCGTTCATCACGTAGTAGCCGGCGCCGTATGCCTTGCGCAGCACGACCGTGACCTTCGGAACGGTCGCGTTCGCCACGGCGTGCAGCATCTTCGCGCCATGACGGATGATCCCGCCCGCCTCGACCTTCGTGCCGACCATGAAGCCCGGCACGTCCTGCAGGAACACCAGCGGGATCCCGAACGCGTCGCACAAGTTCACGAAGCGAGCCGCCTTGTCGGCGGAGTCGTTGTCGAGAATGCCGCCCAGCTGCTTCGGCTGGTTGGCGACGATCCCAACCGGGCGCCCGCCCATGCGCGCCAGCACCGTGATGATCGTCTTCGCGAACTGACGCTTGAGGTCAAGGTACTTGCCGTCATCGACGATCCGTCGGATGACGTCGTACATGTCGTACGGCTTGCGATTGGACTCCGGCAGCACGTCAAGGAGCCCTTCGTCCATGCGGTCGGCCGGATCGTCGGTCGGGACGAACGGCGGCGGCTCCTGGTTGTGGGACGGGAAGAACGACAAGTACTCCTTGATGACCTGGATGCACTCCTCGTCGGACTCGACCTCCATGTCGCCAACGCCCGACACGCGGCAGTGCACTCGCGAGCCGCCGAGCTCCTCCTGGGTGACGTTCTCGCCGACGGCGGCGCGCACGAGGTGTGGTCCCGCGAGGGCCATCGACCCGCGGCCCTTGACCATCGGCACGAAGTCCGCGAGGCCCGGGATGTACGCCGTGCCCGCCGCGCACGGGCCGAGCAGCGCGGCCACCTGGGGGATCACGCCACTCGCGACGACCTCCTCGCGGAACAGGTGCCCCGAGCCTGCGAACAGTGACCCGACGGCCTCCTGGATGCGAGCGCCGGCGGAGTCGAGCAGCCACACCATCGGCATCCGCTTGGTCAATGCCAGCTCGCGCAGGCGCGAGACCTTCAGCTCGCCGGTCATGCCCATCGACCCGGCCATGACCGTGAAGTCGTATGCGCAGACGGCGACCATCCGGCCGTCGACCTTTCCGTAGCCCGTGATCACGCCGTCGGCAGGAGCGTCGCGCCCAGCCGTGGCGGCCTGCGAGAGGTGCGGCTGCGCGTGCAGGCCGAACTCGCAGTAGGTGCCGTCGTCGATCAAAAGGGCGAGGCGCTCGCGCGCAGTCAGCTTCCCCTGGTCGTGCTGCTTCGCGATCTTCTCCTCGCCGCCGCCGAGCTTCGCGCGCTCGCGACGCTCCGCCAAGTCTTCGACGAGCGGGCGCAGCAGGCTGGTCGGCTGCTCAGTTGTGGACATGGACCTCCCTCAGGAGCGGCTCGAGCGCGCCGACGGTCCCCTCGACGTACTCGGGCTCGATGTTCAGTTGCACGCCGACGATCTCCGACTCGTCCGCGACGGCCTCGAGCAGGTCGTAGAGCTTGTCCGGCCGGATCGACTCGAGGACGTCGCTGTCGAAGTGGACGTAGACGGGGGCACCGTCGATCGCGTTCTGGACCGTTACGAGCGTGTCGAGCCCGGCGCCGACGATGGCCGCGCCGCTCCTTTCGACGTTCTCCCTCTCCGCCTGCTCGAGATCCCCAACGCCGGCCAGCACGACGTGGTCCGCGGGATACGGGTCTGCGAGTCCTGCGTCCCACAGCCCGCATGCGCCGGCGAGCGCCATGCCGCCCAGGAAGTCGCTCTCCGTCGTCCCGGGCGTGTTGAAGTCGGCATGCGTGTCGAGCCACAGCACGCGCGCGTCCGGCCGGTGACGGTGAAGCGCCGCGAGGGTCGTCAGCGCAATCGAGCAGTCGCCGGAGATCAGCAGCGGGAAGCTGTCCGCCGCGAGCGCGTCGTCGACCTGACCTCCAGCCTCGAGTAGGCATCCGCGGCCATCCTTCAGCGCCTCTTGCCAGTGCTGTCGCCTGGGCTCCTCGGGTGTGCCGATGAAGCGCGCGTCCACCCGCAGCGCGTCCGCCAGTTCACGGACGGCCGTGGGATAGAACTCGGAGATCCGGCACAACATGGCGACCGATGTCAACGTCCTTTCCACTGTGGCTCCCTCTTTTCGAAGAAGGCTGACACTCCCTCGACGACGTCCTCGGTCGACAGCGCTAGCGACAGCTGTGCGTGCAGGTACTCGAGCGCATCCATGAACGCCATGTCCTGCTGGCGGAACATCGCGTCCTTGCCGAGCCGCATGATCACCGGTGACTTTGCAGCCAGCTTGGCCGCCCACTCGTCCACCGCGTCCTGGAAGTCGTCTGGCGATGCCACGCGGTTGACGATCCCGGCCTCCTTCGCCTCCTCGGCGGAGATGCGCTCGCCGAGCAGCAGCAGCTCGTTCGTGCGCTTGCGTGGGACGTTGCGGTAGATCAGCGCCATGATCATGAACGGGAACGCGCCGACGTTGATCTCGGGCGTGCCGAACTCGGCGCCGTCCTTCGCAATGATCAGGTCACAGGCGAGCGCGATGCCGAGCGAGCCGGCGAGGACGTGGCCGCTGGCGGCGCAGATCGACGGCTTGCCGAGCTCACCGATCAGGCGGAACAGCTTCACGAACCGGTCCGACGCGAAGTGCTTGTGCACGACCGGCACGTCGCCGGCGAACCCGGTCAGATTTGCGCCAGATGAGAAGACGCGGTCGTGTGAGGAGGTGAGCACGACGCAACGAACGGTCTCGTCGTCGCGGGCAGCCTCGAACGCAGCGATCAGCTCGCCCAGAACCTCGTTCGACAGCGCGTTTCGCGTGTCGGGTTGGTT
>DATBDN010000086.1:0-3392 GCA_036269895.1 Thermoleophilaceae bacterium | reverse complement strand
TGCCGCTTTCGTCCGATTCCGACAATCGGAGCGCGGCGGCAGGCGCGGGCGGTGCTAGGTGATCGACCCCGGCAGCGGGATCTCGACCTGCTCGCAGATTGCGCGCACGGTGCCGGGCTTGACCTCCCGATGGCGGGGAACAGTCGCCGGTCGGTGTTTGGGCCACGCGACTTCGCGTGGTTAGCGCCCTCGCCGACAAAGCGACAACCGTTCTCGCGCAAGTGCCGCTCGAGATCGCGGCGCTTCAAGCGACGGTGAGTGTGAGCGACTCGCTGTCGTCAGCCTGCGCGTCGCCGGCGAACTGCTCATCCGGCGTGAGGAGCAGATCGAGCGCGTCGAGCACGTTGGCCCGCGCCTCTCTGCCCGCGTCGCGCCCTGGCTGATCGCGCCCGGAATCTCCGCGATCTGCGCCATCACCCAGCCGTCGCCCGCGCCCGAGTAGCGAATCGTGAGATGCAGCTCCTCGCTCACACCTCCAAGCTACCGCAGCGCGAAGCCGGCTAAGCCAGGCGCAAGCCGGCGCTCGCAGGCATCACAGGTGCCGGCCGCTGGTGGACCGTCGCGACGATCTCGCCGCTGTCGATGCCCTGCAGGTAGATCGAAGTGATGCCGAGGTTCGCATGACCGAGTTGCCGCTGGATGATGTTGAGCGGCACGCCCTCGCGCGCCATCTCGACGGCGTGCGCATGGCGAAGCTGGTGCGGAGCGAAGCGGCGGCGGACGCCCGCGCGTCTTCCGAGCCGGCGGAAGTCAGCGCGGACAGCGCTCTGGGCCCACGGGCGCCCGGCGGTTGGGCCCGTAATGACGCAGAAGAGCGGCCCGACGGGGAACGACTGGCGCACGACCATCCACGGCCGCACTTGCTCCCAGCCCCAGTCGTCCATCCCGGACTCGCGCCGCTTGTCGCCCTTACCGTGGCGGACGAGCACCGCCCCACGCGCCGGATCAAGATCCGACTCGACAAGCGCAAGTGCCTCGCCGAGTCGGAGACCCGCTCGCCAGAGCACGACGACAAGAGCGCGTAAGCGGTCGCCCGAAGGTCCGTGGCCGGCGGCGCGCATCACGGCGACGATCTCCTCGACGCGCGGCGGGTCTGCCGGGTACCGGCGTCCCTTGTTACGCGGCGGGCGTCCGGCGAAGTGGCCGGGCAGTGTCGCCGGCGAGCGCGGCCGGCCGATGGCATCTAGCAGCACAGGACTGTCCATGGTTCCTCCGATCCGGCGCCACCCGAGCCTTGTCAGCGCGCATCATCCGCGCGGCTGGGATTGCTGGTATCGGACGAAAGCAGGTGCGGGCCAGACTCGCTAACAACCGTGTCGTGGTCGTTCCGATTCAGTTCCCCTCCTACGACTGGAGCGGAGATACGCATGTCCTCGAAATCGGAGACAGCGGCGCATGGCAGCTTGCGGTCGGCCCGGAGGTCTTCATGCCCTCCGAGTTCCTCGTCGAAATCGACGCAGAAGCGCAACCTGCCGCTGATCCGCTTCCGCCGGACTATTACCCAACTCTCCTGGTGTCTGGCGGCTTGACAGCGTGGTGGAACGCAGGCAGCCCGCCACCGCCTCGCGTGTCGCTGCGGTGTTGGTTCGTGATGGACTCCACGCAACTCGACCCGGAGGACATTCCCACGACTGCAGGGACGATCCGAAGCCTTCACGCTCACTTCCGCGCCTATGCGGGAGGGACCGCTGAGCACCCGTTCGGAGGGAGCCTCCAGCGGCCGGAGTTCGCCGGGTTCAAATCTATGGCCTCGACTACCGAGAGCGACTTCTCAGGAATGACGGCCCATGCAGCGCGTCCGGGTCTCGAATGGCCGGAGGCATCCGAGTGGTCCCTAATGGGCTGGGTTGCGATGGTCGAGGTCAGCGACTGACTGCCGCTTTGGACGACGGATGAAAGTCAAGTCGTTCGCATTGTCGAGTCCGATCTCGTGTGAGACAGTTCCAGCGGGCGCGGGTGACGACGTGTCTAAGTGCAGATCCGGGGCTTTAGGTCTGCCGCGCGACTTGGTCCTTCGAGGACCCACTTGATGCGCGCCCCTTTGTCGCACCCGCGCCCTTCTTCTGCTGCCAGTCCTTAACTGTCCGCTCGTAGGCACGCTGCGCCTGCAGCGCGAGCTCACGCTCGGCCGTGCGCATCGCGACGTTGGTCGACCAGATCGAACGGCCACCCTGGAACTTCGGCGCACCGGCCTGGAGCTCGAGTCGGCGCATCTTCTTCTTCGTCAGCGACGGCTGCGCGAAGGCGTAGTCCTCGCCGCGCGTGAGCAGACACCAGAACAGGCAGGCGAGCTTCCTGGCAGACGCGACGATCGCGACCTGGTGGCCGCGGCGTGCCTTGACGCGCGCATAGAAGCCGGCGATCGGGCCGGGCTGGCGCACCGTCGACCAGCTCGCCTCGACGAGCGCGTGGCGCGCACTCGCGGAGCCCTGCTTCGAGATCCGCCCGCGCGTCCCGGGCGAGGATCCCGATTGGCGCACCTTCGGATCGAGACCGAGATAGCCGGTCAGCTGGCGCGGGTTGGGGAAGCGTCGGATGTCGCCGACGGCAGCCATGAAGGTCGCCGCGACGATCACGTTGACACCCGGCACCGTCATCAGCCGCTTGACCTCCGGCCAGCTGAGGGCGTCGGCCGCGATCAGGCGCTCGACGGCGGCGATCTCGGAATCGAGGAACTCGACCTGACGCAGCGCGGCGTCGACCGTCTCCTGCTCGGCGAGCGGAACCTCCTGCTCGGACAGCCAGGCACGGCCCTTGACGCCGAACAGGTCCGCGACCGGCGGCTTGCCCTTCAGCGTGCGCAAGAGCACCGCGTGGATCTCGTTCTTCGCACGCGTGCGGGCGCGCACGAGCTGGCTGCGACGGGCAAGCCGGCGACGCATCGCGCGAGTGCGCTCGTCCGGGCGCCAGACCGCTTCGAGCTCGCCCGCCCAGAGCAGCTTCGCGAGCCTCGCGGCGTCGAGGCGGTCGGTCTTGGCGCGCGCCGCGGTGATGCCGGTGTCGGTCGGCGAGACAACGATCACGCGCGCGACGTGCGGCTCGAGGATGCGCGCTATCTCCCAGCAGTTGCCGGTCACCTCGAGCGCGACGTGGTCATGCGCGTCGAGGCTTTGCGCAAACAACTCCAGGTCCTCTGGCGTCGTCTTGACGCGCCCGGCCAGGCGCACGCCTTCCGGCGTGGCGATTGCGACCTCGCAGAAGTCGCGGTGGACGTCGAGTCCGAGTGCTCTCACCTCTTCCTCCTTGATCGATCTGTCGGAACTGGAGAACGGGTGGGCAAACGACAAAGACGGATTCGCGCTCGCAGCGCAACCGGGCAAGTCGCAGGGGCGGCCATTGAAAACCTCGGGCTCGAAGCCCATCGTCCGATGAATCGGCCTGCCCAGCCTGCG
>DATBDN010000085.1:0-15315 GCA_036269895.1 Thermoleophilaceae bacterium | reverse complement strand
TGCACGAGGCCCTGGAGCGTCATCCGGTGGCCGCCCGAGATGCCCTTCTTCACGCGCGCCTCGATCATCTGAGAGCGGAAGACGGGCCCGAAGTCGAACTTGTCGTCGGCCGCAGCCCAGCCCGGCGCCTGCTTGTTGTTCCAGGAGACCAGGTAGGGCGGGTCGACGGCATGTGGGCGCTGGTCGACATTCATGACGTCCATCGTGTGCAGGTCCGGATTGAAGCCCTGCCAGTCGTATTGACCCGTGCCGAGCACCGGGAAGTCCGGCGAGGTGCCGGGCGCGCGCTTCGGGTACCAGCCCGAGAGCTCGTACGCAATGTGGTGCGAGTCGATGTAGGCCCAGTTGAAGCCGAAGTTGATCCCGTCGACCGCGTGCCGGAACGACTGCGGGTCGTGCGTGCAGGCGGGATCGTTGAGGCAGAAGAAGCCGATCGCGCTGTCGGCCTCGTGCATGTAGGTCGTGCGCGCAGTGACGTAGGCCGCCTTCTGGCCGTGGACCGTGCCCCTCGCGAAGACGATCCCGTGGACAGTCCGCCACGCCGTCAACGTCTCGGAGCCCGGCGGCGTCGGCTCGCCGGGCGTCGGCACCCAGCTGTTGGTGCGGTCGAGGCGTTCCATCGGCAGGCACTGGCCCCGGTACATGTAGTGGTAGTCGTCCTGGCAGAGGACCTCGGCGAAGGTGTCGATGTTGTCGGACGTCGCGGTGGTGGCGCTCCACGCGTAATTGCGTCCGTGGCCGAGCTGGACCATCAGGTTGACGCCCGGGAAGGTCGCCCCGCGCGCGTCGAAGCCCGGCCCGTGAAGGTCCTCCTCCATCAGTATCTGCGGGTCGTAGTAGCCGACCTGCGGGCCGAGGACGCCGATCGCGTGCCCGTTGGCCGAGTGCGCCGCATTCACGAGTTCCCAGTTCGAGGCATGGGGCGGCTGGCTGGCTGCGCGCGCGAGCTCCGCCCCGATCGAGCCGCCGGCCGAGCCGGCAGTCGCGCTGGTCGGGACCGGTGGGGCCACGGGCGCGGCCTGCACGGAGCCTGGATCGGGCAGCGCAAGGCCAGCCGACGAGAACGCCGATTGCGTCTCGTACGGAAACGCGTGCCCTTTCACCGTTGTAGGCGCCTCCGGATCGTTCTTCGAGCGGAAATCCGACCATGCACGCCGGCCTGCCGCGGTCCCGTAGCGCTTCGCGAGGGCCTCGAGCAACTGCGCGGAGTCAAGCTCCTTGCCGCCGCCCTTGCCGAATATCCCGCCGATCAGCGACGACTCGGCGATCACGTCGGTGGCGGTCCAATGCTGCGGGACCTGCCCGAAGGCGGCGTACTCGGCCGGCAACTTGGTCGGGTCGAGCAGCGACTCGTCGATGTAGGCGTTGATGCCCGCCACGAACTCCTGCGCGTTCGCCACCAGGCGCGCGCCCTCCTGTCCGTAGACCTGCGGCGCGAGGTCGATCTGCCGCTGGAGGTCCGCCTCGGTGTACGGCGCGATCGCCCACTGCTCGCGGTCCATCTCGCGGTCCGACGCCGAGCCGCCGGCGAACGACGACAGCTCAGCGCGCCCGGTGTGGCGCAGCACGTCCATCAGGAAGAGGCGGTCCTCGGCGCCGGCATACCCGGCGCCGAACTCGACGTCGCCCGCGGTCGCGCCGTAGATGTGGGGGATGCCGAAGCTCTTGTCGCGCTCGATTGTGACTCCGGCCCGCGGCGACTCGATGGACTCGACATCGCCGTCGCGCACTCCGAAGGTGGCGTCCTTGAAGTACTTCGCGACGTCCGCGTGCGTCAGCGAGGGAGAGGCGTAGACGAGGTCCTGATACAGGGCCTGCTGGTCGTCCCAGTGCGGGGGGCGGTTCCCCGTGGCCTCGAACGCCGCGAGCTGAGCCGCGTTGTCGGTCCCTGCCTCGCCGGGCGGCAGCACGTTCCGGAAGCCGCCGGCGTCGTTCGTGCCGTAGGGCTGGATGGGAGCACCTGCCCCGGTGCCCGGGAGCGGTAGCGGCAGCGGCTGCGCATGCGCAGGGGCCGCCGCCATCGCCATCGCGATCGGCAGCACGATCAGGCGCCGCCTCCGCCTCGGCTTGCGCTTGGCGGGCGTCGCGCAGCGCGGCGTCCCGCCGAGGCCCGCAGCCGGCACCTCGCCCGACGTTGCGCCCGATCGGCGCGCGCACTGGAAGAGCGTCGTCTGGCGCGGCTGGAGCGCCTCGTTACCAATCTCGCCGTCGCCGATCTGCTCGTTCAGCGTGCGACCCCCGACGCGATTGCGTGCCGCTGCCGTGGCCACCGTGGGCGGCAGCGCTGCGCCGGCAAGCCCGACTGCGGCGCCGCCCACGAGCGTCCGCCGCGTAAGTCCGTCGTCAATCACGCCCGCCCCCTGAGGTCGCATCGCCCGGTCCCGCTCGTCGCGACCTACCCCGTTGGGCGCAGGATGCAACCTCTATGTGGGGCCTTGGGCCGGAACCCGGCGCCGAACGTCTTCGCTTATCGCGGTCCGAGCTGGCGGCGCGACCTCTTCAGCATCAGCCGCCCGCGCGCCGTCACTGCCTGGCGCGGTGCGTTCGCTGGACGTTGCGTTGGCTGCCTTGCCGTTCCCACCAGTCCGTAGCTGTTGCGCTGCCGCATCGTGCCTCCCTGACTACCGTTCTATTCCCAATAACGCGAAAAGGCACGCCAGGTTGACCATTCACGCGCAACTGTGGGTGACGTATGGGTTTCGCGTTAAAGCTTGCCCCTCCCGAGTCGATGCCTGATTAGGTTGTTGACTCCTCGTCAAATGCGATCGGAGCCGAGGTTGTCCCGCCGTTTTCTTCCTGCCGTCGTGTCCCTGGCGCTGCTCGCCGCCGCCGCTCCTGCGGCGAGCGCCGACGCGCTCCCCGGCGCGCACATCTCGGCAGCCCCGCAGAACATCCAGCAGCCGGCGGACTACCCGGGCATCCAGCACCTGCACTTCAAGTACGGCCCGATCGTCATCACGCCCGGTCAGAACACGATCGAGGCACACGTCGACAACGTGAAGCCGAGCGTCCCGGGCTTCATCACCCGCTTCAAGCCCAACCTCGTGTACGCCGCGGACGGCACGGTTCCGCCGGTCGACATCATCCACCTACATCACGGCGTCTGGCTGAGCAACGGCACCCCGCTGTTCGCCGCGGGTGAAGAGAAGACGTACTACGACTTCCAGCAGGGCTACGCGCTGCACTACCAGCCGAACGACAACTGGATCATGAACTACATGATCCACAACCTCACGCCGGTGCCGACCAAGGTGTACATCACCTACGACGTCGACTTCGTGCCGGACAGCGAGCCCGCGGCAGCCGGCATCACCCCGATCAAGCCGCAGTGGATGGACGTCTCCGGCATCAAGGCGTACCCAGTCTTCGACGTCTACAAGAACTCCGGGAAGAACGGGAAGTTCACCTTCCCCGACCAGGCGCGTACCGCTGCGCAGAAGGCCTCGATCGGCCCGAACCACGAGTGGACCGTTCCGCACGACCTCACGCTGATCGACACCGCCGCTCACCTACACCCAGGTGGCCTCTACGGCGACCTGACGGTTACCCGCAACGGTGTGACCAAGACGATCTTCCACTCGGTTGCGAAGTACTTCGAGCCGGCCGGCGCCGTGTCCTGGGACGTGGCCATGACCGCCAGCAAGCCCGGCTGGAAGATTGCGCTCAAGGCTGGCGACAAGGTGGATGTGCACGCCACCTACGACACGAGCCGGGCTTCCTGGTACGAGTCGATGGGAATCATGGACACCTTCTACGCGGACGGGATACAGCCGGGCGCGATCGATCCGTTCGAGCAGCAGCCCGACATCAACGGCGCGCTCACGCACGGCCACCTGCACGAAAACGACAACCACGGCGGCGACCCCGAGCGCTCACTTCCCGACGCCCGCAAGCTCCTCTCCGGTGTGCCGACCACGAAGGTCGCGATCCGCAACTACGTCTACGGCCGCGGCGACTTCCAGCTCCGCGGCAAGAACGGTCGGCCGCCGGTAGTGCGGCGCGGACACGCGATCACCTTCACCAACTACGACGCGACGAGGACGAGGTCTCCGCGGGCGTCGGCGTACCACACGATCACCGCCTGCAAGGCGCCGTGCACGGGATCGACCGGCATCGCGTATCCACTCGCGAACGCGAAGATCGAGTTCGACTCCGGCGAGCTCGGTTACGGCCCGAGCCTGTTCGGCCAGAAGTTCACGCCGGCGGCGAACCGCAACACCTGGAAGACGCCGAAGAACCTGCCGGTGGGCACCTACACGTACTTCTGCCGGATCCACCCGTTCATGCGCGGGTCGTTCCGGGTGATCAAGTAAGCGCAGCTTCGCGCTGAGCCGCCGGCGTCAGGGTTGTGCGCCGGCGGATCGACACGAGCGCGCCGAGCGCCGATGCGGCGACCGCCGCCAGCACCGCTGCACGCCAGCCGGGGCCGTCGGAGAGAGCACCGGCCGCGGCGGCGCCCAGCGCCACCCCGGACACCATCGCCGTCAGCGGCCACGTGAACGACTCGGTCTCCGAGCCCGGCTCGGCGACCGCGCCCGCGAGCTCGTTGCGCGTCGCGATCAGCGGCGCGATCGGCAGGCCGGCGAGCAGCACGACCACGCCCATCGCGAGCGGCGAGCTGGGCAGCACGAGCAGGGCCATCAGCGCCGGCACGCAGACCGCCGTCCACAGGTGCATCGTCGCCAGCGGCAGCAGCCGCGGGCGCGCTCCGTAGATCAAGCCGCCAAGTGCGCTGCCCACCGACCAGATCGCGATCAGCACGCCGGCCAGCTGGCGCTTGCCCTGGGCGTCCGCGAACGCCGGCAACACCACCTCGATCGCCCCGAACGAGAAGCCGACCGGGAGCATCGAGATCACGATCGTCTGCAGCCCGGGCGAGCGCAGCGCGCCGGCCCAGTGGCGATCGGGGGAGCGCACCACGCGGCGGTCGGCGATCTCGCCGGGGAGCTCGGCGACGAACCACGTGGTGCCGACGATGACGGTGGCCGCCGCGACGGCCAGCGCGGCGGCTGCCGAGGCCAGCCACGTCAACGCCGCCGTGGCCAGCGGCCCGACGATGAAGATCGCCTCGGTGATGACCGCCTCGAGCGCGAAGGCGCTCGGGATCAGCGTGCGTTCGTGCGCCAGCAGCGTCGCGTAGGCGCTGCGCAGCACGGACGACACCGTCGGCAGCGTCGCGCCCGTCAGGAACGCGACCGGGAGCAACAGCAGTGACGGCGCATTCGCCACCGCCAGGGCGATCAGCGCTGCGAGCCCGGCCGCGTGTCCGCACGCGAGCCACACCAGCACGCGCGGGCTCAGGCGGTCGATCAGGCGCGCGTTGAACGGGGCCCCCAGCGCAGAGCCGAGAGCCAGCGCGCCGGCTGCCGCCCCAGCCACTCCGAACGACTTGCCCTCGTGACGCAGGAACAGGACCGTGGCAATGCCGTCGATCCCGATCGGCATGCGCGCGACGATCATCGCGGCGTAGAGACGTGCGATGCGCGGCGTCCTTATCAGCGCGCCGTACGAGCTCACCCTACGATCCTCGCAGGGTGGATTTCGACGAGACCCTGGGGGAGCTTCTCGGGCTGATGGGCAAGGACGTGTCGGTGCACGTGCGCAGTCCCGGCTCGCGTGCCGCGCCGGCGCTGATGCTCGTCAGCGGCACGCTGCGCTCTGCACCGGAGGTCGTCGAGCAGCTCGGCGGAAGCAGCGAGGTGTTCTTCTGCCGCATCGGCGACGGGCGAATGCTGTCCGGCTTCTTCCTCGACCGCGAGCGCTTCCGTGCCGCGCGCTGGAAGGACAACGAGCTGCACATCGAGCTGCGAGGCGGTACCGCCCTCGTCGTGGCGGAAGAGCTGACCGGCGCGGCGTAACAAACGCGGTCAGAGCACTTGTGTAACAGCGGCTAGCTCGCCGTCAGCGCCTCGACCAGCTCGTCCTTCGACATCGACGAGCGGCCCTCGATCTCGGCTTCCTTCGCGCGCGCGAGGAGATCCTTCTTTGGCAGCCGCTTGAGCGCCGCCTTGTCATTTCCGTCCCCCGTCTCCGCCTCGGCCTCGAGCGCCTCGCGGCCGCCCTTCTTCATCCGCTGGATCGACGCCTCGAGCGCGGCCATGAGGTCCGGCACCGCCTTCGGCGCCTCGGGCTCGTCGGGGATCTCGATCTCCTCGCCCTTGCGCTTCTTCTCGATGATCGCCTGCAGCCGCTTGCGGTGCTCGTCCTCGTAGGCGTCCGGATCGAAGTCGCGCTGCAGCGACTTGACCAGCGTCACAGCCTGGTCGACCTCGGCCTTCTTCGCCTTCGGCAGGCCGTCGATGCCGACGTCATCGGGCGAGCGCACCTCATCGTGGAACAGCATCGTCGTCAGCGTGATCGCGTCCCCGCGGGTCCGCACAGCCACGAGGTACTCCTTCGTGCGCAGCACGAAGCGTGCGATGGCTACCTGGCCCGAGCGCTCCATCACCGTGCGCAGCAGGTGGTACGCGCGCACGGCGGCCTCGTTCGAGTCCGGCACGAGGTAGTAGGGGTGGTCGTAGAAGATCGGGTCGATCTCCTCCAGGTCCACGAACGCCTCGATGTCGATGGTCCGCGTCTTCTTCGGATCGGCCGCCTCGAGCTCCTCGTCGGTGAGCATGATCACCTCGCCGCTCTCGAGCTCGTAGCCGCGCGCGACCTCCTCCCACGGCACCTCTTCGTTCTCGGCCGTGCAGACGCGCCGGACCTCGATCCGTGACTTGTCCTTCTCGTGCAGCTGGTTGAAGTGCACGCCCAGGTCCCGCGTCGCGGACAGGAGCTTCACGGGCACGTTCACGAGCCCGAAGCTGAGCGAGCCTGACCAGATCGGGCGCGGCATCAGGCCTTCGCCTTCGTCTTGCGGGCCTTCGCCCGGGGCTTCTTCGTCTTCCGCGCGCCGCTGACGCTCTGCTCCAGCAGCGCCATCAGGTCGGTCGCCTCCTCTTCGGGCTGCGCATCCGGGGCAACGATCTGCCGGCCCTCGGCCTTTGCCTCGACGACCTCGAGCACGTGCTCGCGGTAGGTGTCCTCGTATTCGGTCGGGTCGAACTCGGTAGCCAGCGATGAAACGAGCGCGTCGGCCATCTTTGCCTCCCGGTCGCTGACGGCCTTCGACGGCTGCGGCATGTCGAGGTCGTCGGGCTCGACCACCTCGTCGTGAAAGCGCATCGTCTCGATGCGAAGCGCGCCGTCGACCGCGTGCAGCGCCACGAGCTGCTCCCGCGTGCGCAGCGCGAAGCGCCCGATCCCGACCAGGCCGGTGTTCTCGAGCGCCGCCATCAGCACTGCGTACGCCTCCTCGGCGCCCTTCTGCGGCCCGAGCCAGTACGGCGTGTCGTAGTAGACAGGGTCGATCTGGTCGCCGGGGACGAAGTCCTCGAGATCGATCGACTTCCCGCGCTCGCGCGCGGGCGCCTGGATCTCGTCCTTCGTGAGGACGACGTACCGACCCGGCGAGGTCTCGTAGCCGCGTACGACCTCGTCGAAGGGGACCTCCTTGTCCTCTTTGGCGCAGACGCGCCTGTGCTCGAGCGGCGCAGCGTCCTTCAAGTGCAGTTCGCGAAAGCGGATCTGCTTCGAGGACGCGGCGCCGTAGACCTTGATCGGGACATTGACCAGCCCGAAGCGGATCGCGCCATTCCAGAGAGAGCGTGCAGCCATGGATCATTGATTTTCCCTGACCGGGCAAGCGGGGAACCCAGGGGCAAGATCGCTGTCAGCTTTCGCGATCCAACTTGGCCTGCCGTTTCTGCGCTTCGGCGAGGCCCTTCTGGGCGTCGCGCAGCCGCTGCCGCGCCGCCTTCGCCTTCCCCGCGGCCGTCTCCGTTACCTCGCGTGCGCGCGCGTAAGCCTCCTCTGAGCGCTGCAGAGCGCGCGTTGCTGCCTCGACCTCGCGGCGGAGGGCGCTCTCGGCTGCTGCGGCAGCCCGAGCCATCTTCGCCAGCTCGTCCGCACGCCGCTTCGCGTCCGTATCGTCCGCAGGCTCCGTGGCGGGGACGGGGACAGACATGCCAGGGATCGGGCCGAGCCCGACGGGGCGCAGCTCGGTCGTGAGCGTGCCGGAGCCGACCAGCTCGCGTGCCTCGTCGTCCGACGACGCAGCGTGGAGCGTGTTCCGGATCGATTCGCCGAGAGCCGCGCTCGGAGCACGGCCCAGCACCGCCGGTGCCCGCTCCATGAGTCGCTCGACCGCGGCACGCTCCGATTCGGCGGCGGCGCGCAGCTGCTCGGCCCCGCGCCCCGATGCGGCCTGTCGGTGTGCCTGCCGCAGCTCGCCGCCGGCGCCCAACAGCGCCTCGACCAGGTCAGGCTCCGCCCTGACAAGCTGGTTGACAGCCCATGCCGCCGCGGTCGGCTTACGCAGCGTCTTGACCGCCTCGGCGCCGTCAGGGTCGCCCTCACTGCGGAGCTGCGCCGCGAGCAGGTTGCGCGCCGGCGTGAACTCGTCGCGGGGGAGCCCGTAGAGGCCTGCGACACGCTCCTCGGCGGTCCGGGGCATGGCCCGACGATAAGCGGCAGCCCGAAAACGCTGCGCCAGAGCCGCGCTAGACTCGCCTGCGCCCATGGCACGCGGAGATGTACGGATCGCGGTGACGCTCGCATGTGAGAACTGCAAGCGCCGCAACTACCAGACGAACAAGTCCAAGCGGAATACGCCGGACCGCATCGAGCTGCGCAAGTACTGCAAGTGGTGCGGCCAGCACACGCCGCATCGCGAGACTCGCTAGGCCGCTATGGCCCGGAATCGTCAGAGGGCGAAAGAGCGCCAGGCCCAACGGCGCGCCGCCCGTCAAGCCGCACGCGACAACTCCGGCGCCGTTCCGGACGCGCAGCGTCGCGTCGAGGCGCCGCCTGAAGAGCTGGGCCAGTCGGGTTACACGCTCGAGCACACGAGCGAGTCCGAGGAGTTCATCGGCGACCTGCAGATCGGCGACGAGGACTATGACGGCGACGACGACGACCGCGCGGAGGACGGCACCGAGACCGTCACCGGCCCCCGTGGGGTCCGCGGCGGCCGCGAGCACGAGGAGCACCACCGCGAGCACAGCCGGGTGGTCGGCTTCCTGATCGCGGTCTGGGCCGAGCTCAACCGGGTCCAGTGGCCCAACCGTCAGCAGCTAACCTCCCTGACTGGCATCACCCTCTTGTTCGTCCTGCTCGTGGGCGGTTACCTGGGCCTCTTGGATGCGATTTTCTCCAAGCTGGTCTCCGCGATTCTCTAGTTACGAAGGAAGAAGCAGCAATGTTCCGCTGGTATGCGGTCAACACCTATTCGGGTCACGAAAAAAAGGTCAAGCAGAACCTTGAGCATCGCGTCCAGTCCATGGGCGCGCAGCGCAACGTGCGCCAAATCGTGATCCCGACCGAGCAGGTCTCGGAGATGAAGGACGGCCAGCGCGTCCAGACCGAGAAGCGGACGATGCCCGGCTACGTGCTGGTGAACATGGACCTGAACGAGGACACCTGGACGGTCGTCAAGGGCACCCCGGGCGTCACCGGGTTCGTCGGTCCGCAGAACAAGCCGGTCCCGCTCTCACAGGGCGAGGTCGACCGGCTGCTCAAGCGCGAGCAGGCCGAGCGCCCGCGTACGCGGGCCCAGTTCTCGATCGGCGAGTCGGTCAAGGTGGTCTCCGGGCCGCTGTCCGACTTCTCCGGCGAGATCTCGGAAGTCATGGATGACGCCAGCAAGCTGCGCGTCCTTGTGTCTATCTTTGGCCGCGAGACTCCGGTCGAAGTCGGCTTCGACCAGGTGAAGAAGATCTAACGATGGCTCGCAAAGTTCTCACGGAAATCAAGCTTCAGGTTCCGGCGGGTGCCGCCAACCCGGCTCCGCCGGTTGGCCCTGCGCTGGGCCAGCACGGCGTGAACATCATGGAGTTCTGCAAGGCGTTCAACGCGCAGACCCAGGACCAGGGCGGCACGATCATCCCGGTCGTGATCACGGTCTACGAGGACCGCTCGTTCACGTTCATCACGAAGACGCCGCCGGCCGCGGTGCTGATCAAGGAAGCCATCGGGCTTGACAAGGGCTCGGCCGAGCCGAACCGCGCGAAGGTCGGGAAGATCAGCCCCGAACAGGTGCGGCAGATCGCCGAGCGCAAGCTCCCCGACCTGAATGCGCACACGGTCGAGCAGGCGGCCAAGATCATCGAGGGCACCGCCCGTTCGATGGGCGTGGAGGTCGGCTGATGGCCAAGCACGGCAAGAAGTTCCTCGAGGCACGCGGCAAGGTCGATCGCGAGCGTGAGTACGCGCCCGCCGATGCGATCTCGCTGCTCAAGGAGACCCGCACTGCCAAGTTCGACGAGACGGTCGAGGCGCACGTGCGGACGGGTCTGAACGTGCGCCACGCTGACGAGCAGCTGCGCTCGACGATCAGCTTCCCGAACGGCCTCGGCAAGGAGCAGAAGGTCGCGGTCTTCGCCAAGGGCGACAAGGCGCGCGAGGCCGAAGAGGCCGGCGCCGACATCGTCGGTGCTGAGGACCTGGCCGAGAAGATCCAGGAGGGCTTCGACGACTTCGATGTCGCCATCGCTACCCCGGACATGATGCCGGTGGTCGGGCGCCTCGGCCGAATTCTCGGCCCCAGCGGGAAGATGCCGAACCCGAAGGTCGGCACCGTCACACAGGACGTGGGGAGGGCCGTCTCCGAGTCGAAGGCCGGCCGGCTCGAGTACCGCACCGACCGCACCGCGATCGTCCATCTTCCGATCGGCAAGGTGTCGTTCGAGGAGCGCAAGCTGCTCGAGAACTACGCCGCTCTGATCGACGAGCTGGTGCGCGCCAAGCCCGCCGCCGCGAAGGGCCGCTACCTGCGCACCATCACGCTTTCAACCACAATGGGGCCCGGGATCAAGGTCGACCCGACCGTGACTCGCAACATCCTCGAGGAGGCCGCGCCCGCCGAGGCGTAGGCCACATCGAGTCCCCAGAGACCGCCGGCAGGGCCACCCCCGCAAGCCCGGCGCAGGAGACGAATGAACCGAGACCAAAAAGCTGCCGTAATCGACGAAGTCGCCTCCCAGATCGAGGAGGCGCACGCGATCTTCGCCGTCGACTACCGCGGGCTCACCGTTCGCCAGGCCGCCGATCTGCGCGGGCGCCTGATCGAGATCGACGCCAACCTGCGCGTCGTCAAGAACACGCTCACCGAGCGTGCCGCCGACCAGGCCGGCGCGGAGCCGCTGAAGGCGTTCCTCGAGGGCCCGACGGCGTTCACGTTCGTGAAGGGCGACCCGGTGCTCGCCGCCAAGGCCATTGCCGCCTTCCGCCGCGAGGCGGCGCAGCTGCCCGCGTTCAAGGGCGGCTGGATGGACGGCAAGGAGCTGAGCATCGAGGACATCGAGACGCTTTCGCGTCTGCCCAGCCTGGACGTGATGCACGGCCAGCTGGTCGGAATGATCGCGTCGCCGCTGTCGGGCCTCGTCCGGTCGCTGAACGCGCTGCTCTCGGGCATCGCGGTGGCGCTGGGCCAGATCCAGGAGCAGGGCCTGGTCGGCGGGGATGCGCCGGCCGTGGAGGAAGCGCCCGCCGCGGATGCGGAATCCCCAGCCGCGGCCCCGGCCGGTGCCGCCTCCGACGAGGCTGCCGAGACGACCGACGGCGACGACGCCGCGGCCCCGGCCGACACAGCCTCCGACGAGGCCACCGAGACGACCGCGCACGACGGCGACGAAGAGGCGGCTGCCGAAGCCGCGGCTCCTGCCGCCGACGCGACCTCCGACGAGGTTGCCGAGCCGCCGGCGCACGATGGCGACGAAGGGGCGGCGGCCGAAGCCGCGGCTCCTGCCGCCGACGCCGAGCCTACGGCCGATGCCGCCGCGGACGATGCGCCCGCCGCCGATTCGGTCGCCGAGCCCGCGGCCGCCGAAGCTGATTCACCCGCCGCGGATGCGGCCGCTGCCGAGGGCGATTCGCCTGCGGCGGATGAACCTGACAACCAGACTTCAACCGAAGAAGGAGACAACTGATGGCAACCAGCACCCAGGACTGGATCGACGAGCTCAAGAGCATCTCGGTCGCAGAGCTCGCTGACCGGATCAAGGCCCTCGAGGAGGAGTTCGGCGTGTCCGCGGCTGCTGTCGCGGCTGCGGCTCCCGCCGCCCCCGGTGTCGGCGGCGACGGCGCAGCAGCCGAAGAGGAGTCCACGACCGTCGACGTCGTCCTGACCGGCCCCGGCGACAAGAAGATCCAGGTCATCAAGGTCGTGCGTGCCGCGACCGGCCTGGGCCTGAAGGAGGCCAAGGCCCTCGTGGACGAGGCCCCGAAGGCCATCAAGGAGGGCATCGAGCGCGACGAGGCCGACAAGCTGAAGGGCGAGCTCGAGGAGGCCGGCGCCAGCGTCGAGCTCAAGTAGCTCAACCGACCGGTCACTTAAGGGGTCCATAGGCCCCCTAAGTGCCCACTCGGGGAAGGATTCGCGAAAGGGCGGCGCTCCGGCGCCGCCCTTTCTGTTGCCGGGTTCTGACCGCGGGGTGGTCATCCGACCGCTTCCCCGTTACTCTTTCGCTAGGCCCATACCGAAGCCGTCCTGCTTTCAAGGCGCCAGGCACATATCCCTGGAGGCCCGGGACGGGGACCGTGAAGGCCAGTTATCCGGCCCCAAATCGGGGCTGGTCCGCCCCACCCGCGGGGTGGATTCTCGCTGTGCTATCTTCGGTGGTCGCGCTTTGCGCCCGCTCGCTGCCCCTCTCACTCCCCTAAGGAGCTGCCGTCTTGGCTGTTGATTCTCGTCAGCGCCGTAGTTTCGCTCGCCTCGAGACGCCCTTGGATCTGCCTGATCTCATCGGCATCCAGAAGGATTCCTTCGCCCAACTTGTAGATATGCAGAAAGGTCTTCTCCGCGAGACAATCGATGACGTCTCGCCGATCGAGGACTACACCGGCAACCTCGCCGTCGTCTTCGGTGAGCTCAACTTCGACGAGCCCACCGCCTCAATCTCCGAATGCCGCGAGAAGGACCTGACCTACTCGCGCCCGCTCACCGTCCGCGTGGCCTTCCAGAACCGCGAGACCGGCGAGATCCGCGAGCAGTCGGTCTTCATGGGCGACTTCCCGTGGATGACCGACCACGGCACCTTCATCATCAACGGCACTGAGCGCGTGGTCGTCACGCAGCTCGTCCGTTCGCCCGGCGCCTACGTCATGGAGCCGAAGGACCCGGAGAAGCAGGTCTTCCTGGCGAACCTGATGCCCGACCGCGGCTCCTGGCTCGAGGTCGAGATCGACAAGAAGGGCAAGGTCTTCGCCCGCATCGACCGCAAGCGCAAGCTCCCGGTCACGACGCTGCTGCGCGCGATGGGCCATCCGACCAACGAGGAGCTCAGCGAGATCTTCGAGGGCTCGCTCTACATCCGGAACACGATCGACTCCGACCCCTACGAGCGCATCCCGGCGCTCGACCTCGAGACCGACTTCGAGGGCCTGGTCGGCGTCATCAACGAGCTCGGCGTTGCCGCCGGCGAGGCTCAGGGCAAGAAGCTGGGCGAGGCGCTCGGCGCCGTCCGCCCGGGCTTCGAGGCCTTCGCAGGCGACATCCGCCCGAGTCAGGGCGAGGTCGAGCAGATGCTCAAGGCCGCCGACAAGCTCGCCGACACCGTCGAGGCAGCCGGTGTGCCGGACGAGCTCAAGAAGGACAAGCGCATCGTCAACCTGGCGAAGAACACGCGCCAGTGGGCCACCCGCCTGCGCGAGCACGACGAGTCCGAGCTCCAGCACAACATCGACCGCGCGCTGATCGAGCTCTTCCGCAAGCAGCGCCCGGGCGAGCCGCCGTCGGTGGACGGGGCGAAGAACCTGCTCAACCAGCTGTTCTTCGACCCGAAGCGCTATGACCTCACGCGCGTCGGCCGCTACAAGCTGAACAGCCGTCTTCACCTGGACGAGCCGCTGGACCAGCGCACGCTGACCCAGAACGACATCATCGAGCTGATCAAGGAGCTCATCTCGCTCCCGAAGATGCTTGGCATCCCGGAGACCGGTGAGTTCGAGAACGGCGAGCCGATCAAGGACTACGCGGCCGAGGCCATCAACCTCCCGCGCGAGCCGATCATGGACCACCTCGACGAGTACGAGCACTTCGGCTCACGCCGGCTGCGCACCGTCGGCGAGCTGATCCAGTCCGCCTTCCGCGTCGGCCTCTACCGCATGGAGCGCGTCGTTCGCGAGCGCCTCACCACGGAGGACGCGGACACGATCACGCCGCAGACCATCATCAACATCCGCCCGGTCGTGGCCGCGCTGAAGGAGTTCTTCGGCTCCTCGCAGCTGTCGCAGTTCATGGACCAGACGAACTCGCTGTCGGGCCTGAGGCACCGGCGTCGCTTGTCGGCGCTCGGCGCCGGCGGCCTGACGCGCGAGCGCGCGCCGATCGAGGTGCGCGACGTCCACCCGTCCCACTACGGCCGCATGTGCCCGATCGAGACGCCGGAAGGCCCGAACATCGGCCTTATCGGCTCGCTCGCGAGCTACGCCGAAATCTCGGAGCACGGCTTCGTCACCACGCCCTACCGGGTCGTGCAGGGCGGCGTCGTCACCAACAAGATCGTGCACCTCGACGCAACCGAGGAGCGCGAGAAGGTCGTCGCCCAAGCGAACGCCGAGGTTGGCAAGGACGGCAAGCTCAAGGGCTCGGTCAACTGCCGCGTCGGCGAGGGCGACGTCGCCCTCGTCTCGCCGAAGGACGTCGACCTGATGGACGTCTCGCCGAACCAGATCTGGTCGGTGACGACAGCCCTGATCCCGTTCCTCGAGCACGACGATGCGAACCGCGCGCTGATGGGCTCGAACATGCAGGCCCAAGCCGTACCGCTGCTCCAGGCCGACTCGCCGCTCGTCGGCACCGGCATGGAGCGTCGCGCCGCGCTCGACACGGGCGACGTCATCCTGGCCCAGGAGGACGGCGAGGTCACCTACGTCGACGCCGAGAAGATCGTCATCGGCAAGATCGAGTACGAGCTCACGAAGTTCATGCGCTCGAACCAGGGCACGCTGATCCACCAGCGGCCGCGGGTCAACACGGGCGATCGCGTCAAGCAGGGCGACCTGCTTGCCGACGGCTCCTCGATCGACCACGGCGAGCTGGCGCTCGGCAAGAACTGCCTGGTCGCCTTCATGTCCTGGGAGGGCTACAACTTCGAGGACGCGGTCATCCTCTCGGCGCGCCTCGTCAAGGACGACGTCCTCACGTCGATCCACATCGAGGAGTACGAGATCGACGCCCGCACCACCAAGCTGGGCGACGAGGAGATCACCCGCGACATTCCGAACCGCAGCGAGGAGTCGCTGCGCAACCTCGACGAGCGCGGCATCGTCCGC
>DATBDN010000084.1:0-9310 GCA_036269895.1 Thermoleophilaceae bacterium | reverse complement strand
CACCTTCCGACCGCGGCCTTCCTGCGCGCGCTTACAAGGACCGCCAACCGGCGTCCCGTCGAGACAGGGCGGCCGGCACTCGCCCTCGCCGCCTGACGGAGTTGGTGACACAATCTCCGTTGCCCTCGGCGCCCCTAGGGGGGCAACGTGACGCAAAGCGGTAGTCCAGCTTCAACGCAAGGTGCCGGTTCCGCAAGGTTTCCAATGCGCGGGGCCCGGCTGTCAGCGGAGGAGGAGCGGGAGCTGGTAGCGGCGACCGACGGCGGAGACGAGGCCGCCGCCCGGCAGCTTGTTGAGTGCTTCCTGCCGGCGATCGGAAGCGTGGCCCGTAGGTTCAACTCCGGAGGCGGAGTGCAGCGCGTCGAGCTGATGCAGGAGGGCGTCGCCGGGTTGCTGTTCGCCGCCAGGCGCTACGACCCGCGCACGCAGACACCATTCTGGGCTTACGCGTCGTTCTGGGTGCGCAAGGCCATGCAGGAGCTTGTTGCGGAGGTGACTCGCCCGGTGGCCCTCTCGGACCATGCCGCGCGCGGGCTCGCCCGCCTCAAGGCCGCGCGTCGCGATCACCTCCAGTGCCACGGCCGCGAGCCCACGAAGGCCGAGCTGGCGGCCGCGACCGGGTTTACGAACGCGCAGCTCGACAGCCTGCTCGCAATCGATCGGACGCCGCGCAGCTTCGAAGGGCCGCTGGGTCCGTACGACGGCGCCACGGCCACATTCGCGGACGTGGTGGCCGACCCGGAAGCCGAGACCGAATTCGATCAGGTGCTGGACAGGATGGAGATCGAGGCGGTGCGGGATCTCTCGGACCAGCTCGACGACCGCGAGCGGATGGTGCTGCGGAGCCACTTCGGGCTTGGCCAGGCGCCGCAGACGCTCAGCGAGATCGGGTCTGACCTCGGGCTCACCGCCGAGCGGGTCCGGCAGATCGAAAAGGGGGCGCTTGACCGGCTTCGCGAAGCAGCTGCCGGGCCGCCAGTCGTTGCCAGAGCCGAGGCCACTTGAATCCACCCACCCGCCACTTACTACACGGAGAGCCATGAACTCGGGAACCGCGCTGCGCCACCACGCTCTCGTCTACGAATCAGACGACGAATACGTCGCGCGCACGGCGGCATTTCTGAGTGAGGGCCTCGAAGCGGGCGAGGCATGCGTGCTCGGGGACACGCGCGACGGCGCCGCCATGGTGCGCGAAGCGCTTGGCTCCGACGCGGACAACGTGGCTTTCTTCGACATCGCCCCGGTCTACACCCGGCCGGCTCATGCCGTGGCCACGTACTTCAGGACGTTCACCGAGCAGCTTCGCAACGCGCCCTCCGTGCGCGCCGTCGCAAGCGGCCAGTTTGCGATCACGCCAGGCGACTCGGCCGAATGGACGAGCTACGAGGCGATCACCAACCTCGCCTACTCCCACCTGCCCGTTTGGGTCGTATGTGCATACGACGCTAGCCGCCTGCCTGACTCTCTCGTCGAGGCTGTGCTGCGAACCCACCCCGAGGTGCTCGGCGACAGCTGCCAGATGAGTGACCACTACGAGGATCCCCGGGAGCTGGTGCGCGAGCTGACCCCGCAGCCGGAGCCGCTGCCGAAGCTCCGCTCGCTGCCGCCGATGGACAGCGTGGAGCTCTTCCGGGAGCAGCTCGCCAGGGAGATTGCGGCCGAGAGGGTCCCGGAGGCGAGGGCGCTCCAGGTGCTTGTCGCGGCCAGCGAGGTGGCCTCGAACGCGTTGACGCATGGCGACGGCATCGCTGAGGTCCGGGTGGGACGTGCGTACGGCCGGCTCGTCTGCGACGTGATCGACCGTGGACGCGGTTTCGACGATCCGATGGCCGGCTACATGGTGCCGCGCGAGGGAACCGCGCGCGGCTTGTGGATCGCCCGCCAGCTGAGTTGGGAGATCGAGCACTTCGACTCGCCGCGGGGATTCACCGTCCGGATCTGGTTCTAGCCCCGTTTGCTTGCTTTTGAAGCTGCGGCACTTATTAAGAACTGAGCCGGATCTGATTCCAGTTCCCTAACACCGTTGTTCGGCTGGCGGAAACGAAATGCCCCGCAACCAATGGTTGGCTATCGACAAGGCTACGGCGCCCGCCGTTCGCGCCGGTGAGTTGCGGCAGCAGTGGGAGCAGTTCGTCAGCGGGGCGCAAGTGGGTGGCGTGCGTTCACCGGTGGCCGATTCGTGGCGCCGGTCCCTTCACGCGGGAGTCGACCCCCTGGGGAGCCGCCTGGCTCCAGTGGCCGCCGACCGTGCCGAGGCGCTCGAGCGCTGGGAGGGACATCCACTCGGGGAGGCTGCGCCACTGATCCGTGACTGTCTGGAGAGCATCGCCGACGAGTCTGATCACTTGATCGTCGTGAGCGACGCGGCCGGGATGCTGCTTCAGCTCGAGGGCAATGCGCTCGTTCGCTCTCGCGCGGCCGACTCGATGAACTTCACCGAGGGCGCTCTCTGGAGCGAGCGGGGCGCGGGCACCAACGCCATCGGCACCGCGCTGGCGGCGGATCACGCGGTGCAGATCTTCGCCACCGAGCATTTCGTCGAGCCGGTACAGGCGTGGACCTGCTCGGCGGCGCCCGTTCATGATCCGGAGACGGGGGAGCTGATTGGCGTAATCGACCTGACGGGCCTCGAAAAGGACGTCAATCCCCACAGCCTGGCGGTGGCCATAACCACCGCTCGAGCGGTCGAAGGCCTCCTGCGCTATCGCCTGGGAGAGCGCGACGACCGGCTAATCGCCCGCCATGAGTGGCGCCTCTCGGGCGCTCGCGAGCGGCGCGCGCTCGTTGCCCTCAGTGGCCGCCCCATCGCCGACGATCGCAGAGGCTGGCTGCACGGGCAGCGCGTCGAGCTGCCGCCCGAAGGTGGTGAGGTGCTGCTCCCCTCCGGACGTCCTGGGTTCGCGGAGCTGGTGGGAGACGAGGAAGCGTTCTTGGTGCGCGAGCTGCCGGCCGCATTCGCGCCGCGCCGCACTGCCGGCGACGAGCTGCGCGCGCTCGCCGACGAGCAAGCCGCGCTTCGGCGCCTCGCAACGGCCGGCGCACGCGGAGCGGCGCCTTCCGACATCTTCACCGCAGCGGCAGAGGAAATCGCTTTTCTGTTCGGCGCCGACGATGCCGCGATCGTCCGCTTCGAGCCGGACGGCACCGGCACCATCGTCGCGGGGCTGGGCAACCGGATGGCCGAGCGCGGGAGCGATGTGCGCGTCGAGCTCGACGACTCCCTGGCGGTCACGGCGGTGTTTCGCACTGGTCGGCCCGCGCGCGCAGGCAACTGCTCGGTGGCCAGCCCGATCGTCGTCGACGGCCGGCTCTGGGGGGCAATGGTCGCGTCCACCGATCGCGAGCCACTGCCTGCCGACACCGAGGAACGCATAGCGAACTTCACCGAGCTCGTCGGAATCGTTATCGCGAATGCCGAGAGCCGGGCGGAGCTCACCGCATCGCGGGCCCGCGTGGTGACCGCAGCCGATGAGGCTCGCCGCCGCATACAGCGCGACCTGCACGACGGCGCGCAGGCGCGGCTCGTGAGCACGGTGGTGACGCTCAAGCTGGCACGAGAGGAGCTCGGAGACGCCACCGGGCCGGTGGTCGAGCTGTTGGACGAGGCGCTCGGACACGCGGAGTCTGCGAACGGCGAGCTGCGCGAGCTCGCCCACGGGATCTTGCCGGCCGCGCTAAGTCGCGGCGGGCTCAGGGCGGGGATAGACGCACTGGTGTCGCGCGTCCACCTAACGGTGTCGGTCGACGTGACCGCCGAGCGACTGCCCGCGGCGCTAGAGGCCGCCGCCTACTTCATCCTCGCGGAGGCGCTTACCAACGTCGTCAGGCACGCCCACGCCACCAGCGCGCGGATTGTCGCGGTGCGTGACGCGCATGTGCTGCGGCTCGAGGTTCGCGATGACGGTATCGGGGGAGCGCCGACCGATGGCAGCTCTGGGCTGTTCGCGCTGCGCGACCGCGCCGCCGCGATGGACGGCGAGCTGCGTGTGGCGAGCCCCCTCGGCCAGGGAACAGCGGTCGCCGCCATGCTCCCAATTCCGGTCTCCGAAGCGGCCTGAAGCTGGACTAGGCCGACACCTGCCGTTGCGGCCCTACTGCGCGCGCTCGCGGGGACCGCGAACTGCCGTGATGTCGCCCGTCGCCGACCGTGTGTTCCCTCCGTGAACCTCGAGCCACGAGCGGGCGATCTCTTCGCGCGTGGCGAACCAGACGCCGTCGAAGCCCTTTGCATAGTTGATGAACCGGTCGAGCGACGGCGAGCGGCCCGGCCGTCCGATCACTCGGCAGTGCAGCCCGATCGACATCATCCGTGGGTGGCGCTCGGACTCGGCGTACAGCACATCGAACGAATCGCGCAGGTAGGTCTCGAACTGCTCGGCCGTGGCCATGCCGTTGCCTAGCCAGAACGTGATGTCGTTCGCATCGGGCGTGTAGGGCACGATCAAATGCTGATGGCCCTCGACCTCCGTGAAATACGGGACCTCGTCGTTGTAAGAGTCCGAGTCGTAAACGAACCCGCCTTCCTCGACGAGCAGCCTGCGCGTCCGCGTGCTCGGTCCATAGCGGCAGTACCAGCCCACGGGCCGCTTCCCACACACACGCTCAAACGACTCGACCGCGAGTCGGATGTGCTCGCGCTCCTCGTCCTCGCTCAGGCGGAAGACTTCCTCCCACCGGTAGCCGTGGCTGCAGATCTCGTGGCCTTGCTCCACCGCTGCGCGCGCCACGTCGGGGGCGTGCTCGAACGCGACCGCGCAAGCGAAGAACGTGCTCTTGACGTCGTGGCGCTGGAGGATGTCGAGGATGCGCCAGACGCCGACTCGGGAGCCGTACTCGTGCATGGTCTCCATCGCGAGGTTCCGGATCCCGGGCGGGAACGGATACTGCCCCCACTCCGTGAGTACCTCCTGGTCAGGATCGCCCCTTGCGAACGACCGCTCCGATCCCTCCTCGTAGTTGACGACGAGCGAAATCGCCAGCCTCTTGCCGTCGGGAAAGCCGGTTGTGGGCGGATTCGCCCCGTAGCCGACCAGGTCGCGTTCGGGTTCACTCATCTTCCTGCCACCTCCTTTCGCTGGTTTGCTAGCCAGGCAGCCCCCATGCCTTGAGGAAGCCGTCGCGCCACTGGTCGCCATAGCCGACGCCGTACTTGGGGGGAACGCCCGTCTCGTCGACGTTCGAGTCGTCGAAAACGCGGAGCGGGATGCCGTAGTCGCCGTCACTGATCGGCGCGACCCCGGTCATCAGGCGCATCGCCTGGTCCATCGCCGCATAGCCGAGGTGGGCCTCGTTCTCGCCGACGATCATCTCGACCGTGTCACCCGTCTGGATCATGCGAAGGATCCCCGGGGTGCCGTTGAAAGTCGCGACCTTGACCCTCGTGATCCCGCCGCCAAGCTGGATTCCAGGGACTACGAACTGCGACATCGCGTCGTACAACGGAAAGACGTAGTTGAGATCGGGGTTTGACGAGACCTCCGTCTGCGTCGTCGTCCCGATCTTCGTCGCCCACTCTGAGAGCGGAACGTTCACGAACCTCGTCTTGCAACCGTCACCGCAGTACCTATTGACCTCATCCTGTGCGGCCTTGCTGTTGATGTCGCCCGCGATCAGCTCGTTCGAGGTGATGACGAGCACGTTCGCCTGGCACTTGGTCTGCTTGATCATCCAGTCCGCATCGAGCCGCGCGGCCTCGGCGTACGGTTGGCCGACGCGTGCGGCGGTGTTCGGCTCGGCGCCCTGGGTCAGATCGCGGTCGACGACCGTGACGATCGGGATGCCCGCTCGACGGGCGGCGGCGGCCTGTTCCTTGAAATAGATCGGGCCGATCGTGCCGCCCGACAGGACGATCGCGTCGACCTGCTCGGAGATCGCCTGCTGAATTCCCTGGATCCACTGCGTGCGCTGGCCTTGGTTCGGATAGTCGATGATCTTGATCCCGATCTTTTTGGCCACGTCCTTCATCCCGGCGACGATCGTGTTCGTGAACGGGTTGGTGGAGTTCTCCTGGATGCTGAAGATCGTCCTCCCGGCTGCCTTCTTCGCGGCGAAGGGGTGACCCGGATACCGCCAGTCGGCGATCCCCTCGTGGTGGTCGATCTGCTTGGTCACGTGGTCGAGATCGCACGCACTCGAGGCGGCTGCGGTGGTGCCATCGGCCGCCCCATTTCCATTGTTTCCGCCGCAGCTGGCAACGAGTGCCGTGAGCGTGGCGACGAGAATCAAGAAAGTGAAGGTGAACGGCGAGCGCCGGCCCGGCCCCAGCTTTCGGGGCTCGCTCCTCATTCCGCCTCCGTTCGTGCCACCACTTGGATCTCCCACGCCGCCCTACCTCCCGCTAGTTCTCTGGTACGCCGCTTTCGTGCTCCTCACGCCGCCGGGCAATCTGCGAGAACGTCACCGCCAACACGAGCGCGCCGCCATAGAACATGTCCTGGAGCCACGACTCGAGCCCCAACAGGGTCAGCCCGGTGATCCCGGTGACGAGGAAGTAGACGGCGATAAACGATCCCCATGGGTTGAACCTGCCGGGGACAATGCTGGTGGCCCCCAGAAACGCCGCCGCGAACGCAGGCAACAAGAACCCCGCGCCCGACAGCGGGTCGGCCGCGCCTGTGACCCCTGCGTACAGGACCCCCGCGCCGGCCGCAATGACGCCCGAGGCCACGAGCGCGCCCCAACGGAGGCGTCCCACACGCAGACCGCTGAGCCGGGCAACGCTCCGACTTCGCCCAACGAACAGCAGTTGCCGGCCGAGCGAGGTGTACTCGAGGAAGTACCAGAGCACGATGACGAGTGCCAGCCCGTAGTAGAAAGCGAGTGGGACGCCGAGGAATCGATCGACAACGACCGGCCCGGTGAGCTGGGAGGAGATCCCGGCGAACGTCTCCGAGTTGCTGATCCACAGGACTACGCCGCCGAGGAACGTCCCCGTGCCGAGCGTGACGATGAACGAGTCGATGCCGAAAATGACCACGAACGCGCCGTTGATCAGACCCACGAGCGCTCCCATCGCGAGCGCGGCCGCGATGCAGACGTACACGGAGATGCCGTGCTCGGCGTTCAGGATCCCGATCATCATCTGCGAGAGCGACAGCACTCCTGTGATCGACAGGTCATAGTCGCCCGCGGTCAGCGGGATCAGGAGCCCGCACGTGAGCACGACGAGGACCGCCTGCGAACCAAGGATCGCGGCGAAGTTGGACGACGTGGCGAACGTGTTCGGCTTGAGCGCGCTGAAGACGACGATCACGGCGATCCACGCACCGACGAGTGCGAATCGCTCGACGAACTCGCCGACGCTCATCCCTCTCCGGAGCCGTTGGGCGAGTGACGCGGTCTCTGCGCTCATTGCGCATCCCCTCCAGCGTCCAAATGGCTACCGGAGTAGCTCTCGGCGACGCGGTAGCACTGTTCCGCGATGCGCTCCTGGGTGACCTGATCGCCCGTCAACTCGCGCGCGACGCGTCCGCGACCGAAGACGACTACTCGGTCGCACACCGCGGCGAGCTGCTCGTAGTCGGTGCTTACGCAAACCACGGCCGTGCCGTCCGCTGCGGCCTTCCTCGTCAGCTGGAAGATCTGTTGGCGGGCTCCGACGTCGACGCCCTGCGTCGGCTCGTGGAGCAGAAGCAGCGACGGCTTCGTCTGCAGCCACTTTGCGAGCATCGCCTTCTGCTGGTTGCCGCCGCTCAGCGACTGGTACTTCAACCTCGGGTCGGGCGGCCGGACGTCGAACTCTTCCAGCAGCTTTCGCGCGTCGCTTCGCATCCGGCTTCGGTTCAGACCGACGCGCGACTGGTACTTGTGAAGAACCGGAACCGTGACGTTGTCGCCAACGGAGAGCGAGCCGACGCTTCCGTCGCGCTGGCGGTCGGCGGGAATCAGCGCGACGCCAGCTTCAAGCGCACGGCTCGGACTCATCCCGCGCAGGTCGTATGTCTTCCCGTCAACCTCGAGCCGGCCGGCGGTAGCGGATCTCGCGCCAAACACGCAGTACGGGATCTCCTCGAACCCACTGCCCAATAGCCCGGTCAGGCCGACGACCTCGCCTTCACGGACTCTGAGCGAAACATCTCGCGCATATCTGCCTGTCAGGCCCGTGATCGATATCGCCTTGGCGGTCTCCGTCTGCTCGCGTTCGATCGCAAGCGGCTGAAGCCGTCGGCCGATGATCATCTCGACGAGCGTCTCGTTGCTCGCTTGAGCGGTGCCGACGGTGCCGCGAACCTTCCCATCTCGCAGCACTGTCACGCGGTCGGTGATCTCAAGGATCTCGCCGAGGTCGTGGGAGACGAACAGGACGCTGGCGCGCGTCGCGGCGATTTCCCGGACGATCGCGAAGAGCTCGTCGCGGTCGCTTGCCGGCAAGAAGACGGTCGGCTCGTCGAGCACGAGCAGCCCGAATTCCGACCCGTCATCAGCGGTGTTCGCGCGGATCTCCTCGACCGCTCGGACGATCGCGAGCAGCGCGCGGTCAGTCGGGCGCAGGTCGGCGACCTTCGCGCGCGGATCGAGCTTGAGCCCGAACGACTTAAAGGTCGCCTGCGCCCTGCGCCGTTCGCGCGCCCAGGAGAGCCGCCATCTGCGCTGGGAGGCCAGGTCGCCGACGAGAAGATTTTCCACGACAGACAGCGAGCGGACGAGCCCGAGATCCTGGTGTACGAAGCTCATGCCGAGACTGCGGAACTGGCCAGGGTGCAGCGGGAGCGAGATGGGCCGGCCGTTGATCTCGAGTTCGCCGCCTCCGTCCGCGGCGTGGAAGCCGGCGAGGATCTTGATCAGGGTCGACTTACCCGACCCGTTCTCTCCGAGCAGGCCGTGCACCTCGCCGCTTCGAATGGTCAGATCGACGTCGTGTAGTGCACGAACACCGCCGAATGTCTTCGAGATGTTCCTGAGCGCGACGACCGGTGGATGCTCGTGCGTCACTCGGCTGCCTCTTCCACCGAATCCTTAGAACCCGCAACGCACTCCTGCGGAAACATTGATTCCTTTCTAGCGGACCACGGCAACGTATCGCCCGACCCCTGCAACCCCCTTTCGCAAGATCTACGGAAAGGTCACAATACGGTGCGTGAGTTGGACCAGCCAGCCAGTCACGCGATCGTCCGGCGAGACTCTCGAGCACCTCGTCGAAGAGCAGGCAGCGCTCCGGCGCGTGGCGACGCTGGTGGCGCGGGGAGTCCGACCCGACGAGCTCTTCGCGGCTGTGAGCGACGAGGTCGGGCGCCTGGTCGGTACGGATTCGGCAACGGTGATCAGGTACGACGATGACGGTGAGGGGATCTGTTACGTCGGCTCGGCGAGC
>DATBDN010000083.1:0-2863 GCA_036269895.1 Thermoleophilaceae bacterium | reverse complement strand
AGATGATCATCGTCGCTCCGGCGTTCGCCCACGTCGATTCGAGAACGAGCGACGGCATCGCCCAGTGCTCCGCTTGCAACCACGGATACGGGCCGAGGCCGATCCAATTGAGCGCTGTGTTGAACACGCCGTTCGAGCTCGCGTCGTAGAAGACCTTCCAGAGCAGAACCGCGACGACCGGAGGAATGACGACGGGGAGATACGCCAGCGCGCTGTAGAGCCCGCGCCGTTTGCGCACCTCGCTCATGAGCACCGCCGCGATGAGCGGCACCGGATAGCCGAAGACGAGCGCAAGGCCGGCGAAGTACGCGGTGTTCTTCACCGCGACCGGGAAGAGCGGGTCGTGCCACACGGCCTCGAAATTCTTGAAGCCGACCCACGTCGGCGCCTGCACGAGGTTCGTGTGCTGGAGCGACATGACGACCGTGCGGACGATCGGATACCACGAGAACGCGCCGAACACGAAGAGGAGCGGGAGGAGGAACAGAAGTGACGCGAGCCCGCCGCCACGAATCCAGTTGAGCGGCGTCCGCCGAGGCCGTGCGTAGGAGCGAGAGAGCCCGCGCTCGCTCGAAAGCGCGGGCTCTCTCGTCTGATCGACGGCGGTGGTCAACGTCACTCCACTATCACGCGCTGTTAGTTACCCGCCTTGATCGCGGCCTGCGCCTGAGCGTTCGCTTGCTGGAGCATCTGCCCGATGTTCGTACTCTGGTTCGTCAGCACCGCCTCGACGACGGCGTTGAGGGCGTTGTAGACGCTCTGCGTCGATGCCTCGGGCTCCGGGATGAGCTTCTGCTCGAAGATCCCGTTCAGGAACGGCTTCATGTGGCCGAGCGGGACGTTGATGTAGGGCTTGATCCACTTGTTCGCCAGGTTGTATTGCTTCTTGTTGAAGAGCGGGAGCGCGGGCACGCCGACCGGCTGATGGTTCGCAACCAGCGTCTTCGCGTTCCGGATCGCCTGCGTCTTCGAGACGAGCGGCGACTCGTAGAAGAAGCTGATCCACTTCATGGCCGCGGAGAGCTGGGCCTTGTTCACCTTCGGGCGGACGGCTGCGAGCGTGCCGCCGCCGAGCACGCCGGCGTTCTTGTTCTTGGCGAGCGGGACCGTCGTGAGGCCGTAGATGGAAGGATTGACGCTGTAGGCCTGCACGAGGTTGGTGTACACGTCCGAGCCGCTGATGTACATGCCGACCTGGCCGGCGGCGAAGGCCTGGTTGATGTCGCTCCAGCCGAGGTCGAAGTTGGAGCCCATCGAGTTGTCGGTCCAGCGCATCGCCTTGAGCATGTTCAGCGCCTGGACGGTGTACTTGTTGTTGAGGGTCGCCTTGGCATGGGTGCCCGTGCCCTTCTCCATCCGCCCGCCGAGCGAGTAGACGACCGAGGTCAGGATCCAGCCGGCGGTGTTGTCGTTCTTCGCCATCTCGACATAGCCGGGCTTGCCGGTCTTCTGGGTGATGATCCGCGCGTCTTTACGGATCTCCGCCCAGGTGGTGGGCGGCTTGCTCGGGTTGAGGCCGGCCTGCTTGAAGAGTGCACGGTTGTAGTGCAGGGCCTGCGCGTAGGCGCCCTTCGGCAAGGCGATGACCTGTCCCTTCGCGTCGGTGCCCTCCGCGAGGACGGCCTTGTTGTACTTCTTGTGGTACGGCAGCTGTTTGAAGTAGGGCGTGAGGTTTGCCAGCTGGCCGTTGTCGCCGAGCGTGCGAGCGTCGGTGAACGGCACCTCGAACACCGTCGGCAGCGTCCCGGCGGCGAGCTTGGCCGCGAACGTGGGAGCTGTCCACTGGTACTCGACCGGCTTGACCTTGATGGTCGGGTTCTTTTTCTCGAACTCCGCCACCTGGGCGTTGAACTGCTTGACTGCCGCCGGCGTGCTTCCGGGGATGAGCGAGGCGACGCTGATCGAGACCTTCTGCGCCGCGCGCGTCGAGCCGGCGGCCGAGCTCGCGCCGACGCCGAGCACTACGACCGCGGCGACGATCATCGCTAAACGAGTGGACTTCATGTCCTTCCCTTTCCTGAACTAGTCGCTGCTATGACGTAGAAGTGGGTTCCCAGTTAGAAGGCCCGTCTCCACCGTTCTCCTGGTAGAGCCAGACCGTGGTGTCCTGCGGAAGCGCACCTCCTTCGAGCTCGTTGCTTGCGATGAGGACCACCGCGCCGGCCGGAAGCGCGACCGGTTCGGGGCCGAAGTTGACGACACAGGAGAAGGCGTCGCCGCGCGCAAACGAGAGCGACGTGACGCCGAAGAGAGTCCCGAGCGGGCCAAGCCACTGGAACGGGCCTGCGCCCCACGGTCGGCTCCGGCGGATACGCAGGCCTTCGCGGTAGAGCAAGAGCATCGAGGCCGGGTCGTCTGTCTGGGCCTCGACCGTGAGAGACGTCCAGTCGTCCGGCTGGTCGAGCCACGGCCGCCTGGCGCCCTCGGGGCTGAAGCCGTACGGTGGTCCGGTGCCCGACCAGGGCATCGGCACGCGGCAGCCGTCGCGGCCCGGGTCGGCGCCTCCCGAGCGCAGCCATATCGGGTCGCGGCGGAGCTCGGACGGGATGTCCTCGACCTCGGGCAGGCCGAGCTCCTCGCCCTGGTACACGTACAGCGAGCCCGGCAGCGCCATTGCGAGGAGGGCCGCAGCGCGGGCCCGCCGCGTGCCGCGGGCGATGTCGGTCGGCGTTCCCTCGCGCTTGGCCTCGAACGAGAACGAGGTGTCTGCGCGGCCGTAGCGCGTCGGCGGCCGCGTGACGTCGTGGTTCGAGAGCACCCAGGTCGCAGGCGCCTCGACGGGCGCGTGCGTCGCCAGCGCCTCCTCGATCGAGGTCCGCAGGCGGTCGCGGTCCCACGCGCACGACAGGAAGTCGAAGTTGAA
>DATBDN010000082.1:0-10675 GCA_036269895.1 Thermoleophilaceae bacterium | reverse complement strand
TCCGGCGCGCCGCGCAGCTGCGGGCGGTGCGCGACGATCTCACGGTGACCGAGCTGCGCGGCAACGTCGACACACGGCTGATCCGTCTCGCCGAAGGCCGCTATGACGCGATCGTGATCGCCGCCGCCGGCCTGGAGCGCCTCGGCCGGCTGGACGCCGCCGGCGCGCTGCTCGACGAGCTCGTCCCCGCACCCGGGCAGGGGACGATCGCGCTCGAGGCGCGTGACGGCGACGACGCTGCCGCGGCGGCGGCGGCGGCGGTGACGAACGCCGCGACGTGGTGCTGCCTGGCGGCCGAGCGCGCGCTCGTGCGCGGTCTCGACGCGTCCTGCCACACCCCGCTGGGCGCGCACGCCCGGATCGTCGGCGGCGCGACGCTCGTGCTCGAGTCCTTCGTCGGCCTGCCGGACGGATCCGCGTGGCTGCGCGACCGCGTCGCCGGCCCCGCGACCGACCCCGAGGCGCTCGGCGCCGAGGCCGCGCAACGGCTGCTGGCCGCCGGGGCCCGGGATCTGCTGGATCGCGCGGAGGCCGGCGCCGGATGACCGTCTACCTCGTCGGCGCCGGGCCCGGCGACCCCGGGCTCATGACCGCGCGGTCGCTCGAGCTGATCGCGTCCGCGGACGTCATCCTCTACGACCGCCTTATCCCGGACGGCGCGCTGGACGGTGCGCGCGCGGACGCCGAGCTCGTAGACGTCGGCAAGGTCGGCGGCGGCGCGCAGGTCCCGCAGGAGGCCACCAACGCGCTCCTGCTCGACCGCGCCAAGGGCGGGCGCGCCGTGGTGAGGCTGAAGGGCGGCGACCCGTTCGTCTTCGGCCGCGGAGGCGAGGAGGCGCAGGCGCTTGCCGCCGCGGGGATTGCATTCGAGGTCGTGCCGGGCGTCACCGCCGGCATCGCGGCACCCGCCTACGCCGGCATCCCGGTCACGCACCGCGACCAGGCTTCGGCGGTCGCGTTCGTGACCGGTCACGAGGATCCGGCGAAACCGGAGAGCGCGATCGACTGGGAGGCGCTGGCGCGCTTCCCCGGGACGCTCGTCTTCTACATGGGCGTGAAGCAGTTGCCCGAGATCTCCAAGCAGTTGATCGAGAACGGACGGACCGCCGACATGCCGGCAGCGGTGGTCGAGCGCGGGACGCTTCCCGGCCAACGCTCAATCGTGGGCACCCTGGGCGACATCGCCGACCGCGTGCGCGCCGAGGGTGTCAAGCCACCTGCCATAACGCTGGTGGGGCCGGTGGCGGCGCTGGCCGCTGAGATCGCGTGGCTCGACCAGCGGCCCCTCAACGGCCGGACTGTTGCCGTCACACGCGCGCGGGCACAGGCGAGCGGCTTGGCCCGGCGGCTCGCCCGGCTAGGCGCCGAAGTGGTCGAGACGCCGGCCATACGGATCGAGCCGCGCCCGGTCAGCGGCGAGGTCGCGCAGGCCGCGCGGGAGATCGGCTCGTTCGCGCTCGTGTGCGTGACCAGCCCGAACGGCGCGGCGCTGCTGCTGGATGCGATCGAAGCCGTTGGTGGCGATGCACGCAGCCTCGCGGGGGTTGAGGTGGCTGCGATCGGGCCCGGCACAGCCGCCGAACTGGCACGCGGCGGAATCCGCGCCGATGTCGTGGCGCAGGTCTCGACAGCGGAAGGCCTGCTCGACGCGCTCGCGGAGATCGACGTGGAGGGTGAGCGCGTACTGGTGGCCCGTGCGTCGGAGGCGCGCGACGCGCTGCCCGACGGGCTGGCGCAGCGGAGCGCGGATGTCGTTGTCGTGGCGCTCTACGACACGGTGGCCGAGAAGCTGGCCGACGACCAGCTTGCGGCGGTCGAGCGCGCCGACTACGTCACGTTCACGTCCAGTTCCACCGTCCGCTTCTTCATGGACTCGCTCGCGGGGAACGGGCTGCCGGAGCGGGCGCGCGTCATCTCGATTGGCCCGATCACGAGCGCGACGGCCCGCGAGCTCGGGATCGAGGTCCATGCCGAAGCGGTGCAGCACGACATCGACGGGGTCGTGGAGGCACTGCTGGCCGAGGCAGGGCGCGCATGAGCCCGCCCGTGATCACGCTGCTGACTGACTACGGCGCCGACAGCGAGTTCCCCGGCATCTGCCACGGCGTCATCAGCCGCGTCTGCTCGGACGCCACCGTCATCGACATCAGCCACGGCATTGCACGCCACGACGTTCGCCAGGGCGCCCTCGTCCTGCGGAGCGCGCTTGCGTTCATGCCCGTCGGCGTCCACGTCGCGATCGTCGACCCGCAGGTCGGCACCGAGCGGCGCGCTGTCGCCATCCGCTCCGGCGACGGCCGCACGCTCGTCGGCCCGGACAACGGCGTGCTCAGCCCAGCCATCTCCGCATGCGGCTTCGCGCTCGAGGCCATCGACATCAGCCGCTCGAAGCACCGGCTCGAGCCCGTCTCGGCGACCTTCCACGGACGCGACGTGTTCGCACCCGTCGCCGCCGCGCTGGCCAAGGGCGCCGCGTTCCGGGCGGCCGGCGATCCGCTGGCCGTGGAGGACCTGACCCGCCTCGAGCTGCCGAAGCCGTCGCGCGACGGCGACACCATCGTCGCGCATGCCCTGCTGACGGACGTCTACGGGAACGTCACGCTCGACCTCCGTCACGAGGATCTGCCGAACACCGGACTCGTCCTCGGGCGACGCGTGCAGGTCGAGACGAACGGGCAATCGCACCCCGTCACGTTCACCAGCACGTTCGCGGACGTGCCGGCCGGGGAGTTGCTGCTGTACGAGGACGCGTCGCGCATGCTCGCGCTGGCGATGAACCGCGGGGACGCGGCGACGCTGCTGGGCGTTGAGCCCGACAGCGAGATCCGCCTCACGCCTCAGTGAGCGGACGCTTCGGCCACCCGCGCGTCCACTACCGCCTGACGGACTCGACGAATGCGCGTGCCCGCGAGCTCGCGCTCGCCGGAGCGCCGGACGGCACGGTGGTGACGGCCGACGAGCAGAGCGCCGGCCGTGGCCGCCAGGGACGGACGTGGTCAGCGCCGGCGGGCATGGCGCTGCTGATGTCGGCGATCGTGCGCGACCTGACCCGGCGCGACGCGCTCCTGCCGCTCGCAGTCCCCGTAGCCGTGGCCGAGGCCTGCGAAGAGTTCGCCGGCACCCGCTGTGGCATCAAGTGGCCGAACGACATCTGGATCGGTGGTCGCAAGCTCAGCGGGATCCTGCTGGAGGGACGCCCGCAGGAGGGCTGGGCGGTGATCGGCGTGGGCCTGAACGTCGGGACGACGCGCGACGAGTTTCCCGAGGAGCTCCGCGAGACAGCGACGTCGCTGGCCATCGAGTCGGGCTCGGACCCCGGCGTCCCGATCGTGCTGGACGCGCTGCTCGAGACGCTCGACCGCCGGCTCGGGGACAAGCCGGCCTCAACGCTTGCGGCGTGGCGCGAACGCGACGTGCTGCTCGGCAGACGCGTGCGCTGGAACGCGGGCGAGGGCGCCGCCGTCGGCGTGGATGAGGACGGCTCACTGCTCGTGGACACCGAGTCCGGCCGAGTCGCGCTCGACGCCGGCGAAGTGCACCTCCTGCGCTAGCTCTCCATCCAGGTCAGGGACGCGCGCAACCCGCGTGGGAATCACACGGCGCGAAATTGGGTACATCCCGCTCACAGCGATGAGGCAGGGGAGTCTCAACATCGCTAGCTCCGCGCTGCGCCAGCGCGATGAGCTGCTGCGCCAACTCGACGTGGTCGAGTCGGCCGTCGCTGCCCTGGTCGAGGGCAAGCTGGCTCCTGGGCAACGCGATGAGGCGAAGCGCGCGGCGGCTGTGATCGCTGGTGACGCAGCCCGTCGCGGCATGCCAACGGCGTCGGCCCATGCGCGGCAGATCGAGCTCGACCTGCAACGCGGAAGCCCATCGTTGGCGCGCATGCACCGCCTGTCGGAGCTCGTGCTCGAGATCCGCCGCGACTTCGAGCGCCAGCCCGAGAGCGTGGCCGGCGGGAGCGGCGTCGGCATCCCCGCGGCGGACGTGCTGCTGGTTGGTGGCGAGCGCTTAGCCACCGCCGATCTGGAACGGCAGCTCGGGTCGCACGGGCTGCGCGTCGTCGTCGCACGCAGCCCTGACGACATCGCGTTGCGGCTGAACGGTGTCATCGCCGTCGTTGACCTGACGAGCTCGCTGGCCGAGGAGTTCATGGCCAACCTGGGTGAGCGGCACGACGTCGTCATCGGCGTGGCGGCGGACGCAGGACTCGATGCACGCGTCGCCTTCCTGGAACGCGGCGGCCGGATTCTGCTTCCGGCAGATCTCGCTCCCCACGAGACCGCAGGCGCCGTCCTGTCGATGCACGAGCGGCTGCGCGAGGACACGACGCACGTTCTGATCGTCGACGACGACCCGCAGCTGCTCGAGCACACGAGTGGTCTCCTGCGGGCGCACGACGTGAAGGTGACGACCCTCGACCACGCGGGACGCTTCTGGCAGACGCTCGAGGCACGCAGGCCCGACGTGTTGCTGCTCGACCTCGACATGCCGGGCGCCGACGCGCTGAAGCTGTGCCGGGCGCTACGAGCCGATGCGCGCTGGAGCCAGCTGCCGGTGCTGTTCCTGACGGCACGCCGTGACGCCGACTCCGTGCGCGCCCTCTTCGCTGCCGGTGGCGACGACTACGTGAACAAGCCGGTCGTCGAAGAGGAGCTCGTGCAGCGGATCCGCAACCGGCTGGCGCGCATGCGGCTCTTGCGCGACCTGACCGACCGTGACTCGCTCACCGGCGTGGTGAATCGACGCAAGGCGGTGGAAGAGCTAGCGCGGCTCGAACAGCTTGCCGGCCAGTACCGGCAGCCGCTGGTGCTCGCGATGCTCGACGTCGATCACTTGAAGCACGTGAACGACTCGCACGGCCACGACGCGGGGGACGAAGTGCTTCGCCGCCTCGGCAGACGGCTCAGCAGCGAGTTCCGCGGCGAGTGTGTCGTTGGCCGCTGGGGCGGCGAGGAGTTCTTGATCGGCATGTACGGAACGCCGCGTCAGGTGGCCGTCGATCGTCTGCGCAGGCTGCTGGACGACTGGAAGCGCGAGCGCTTCGAGGATCGATCCGGTAGCCAGTTCGGCGCGTCCTTCACCGCCGGAGTCGCCGAGATGCCGGTGAATGCCTCGTCGCTCGAGGAGCTGCACTCGGCTGCGGACCTGGCGCTGTCTCGAGCGAAGGCAGCCGGTCGCGGCCGCCTCGAGTCCGCGCCCGAACGCGGCTCAGGCCGCGCGGTCTAAATCGTCGTCGCGCGAATCGGAGCCGCCGGAATCATCGGCGTCGTCGGCGGCATCGGTCTCGGTCGCCTCCGGCTCGACGCGCTTGCGCGAGCGGCGGCGCTTCTTGGGCTTGGCGGGCGCCTCGTCCTCGGCGTCCGGCGACTCGGGGTCGCTATCCGGCGCATCCGAGTCAACGGCATCGTGATCGTCGGCATCGGTGTCGAGCTCCGGCGCGTCCGCGTCGTCGGGCGCGTCGTCGTCGACGCCGGTCGTCTCGGTCGCCGTCGCGTCGACCTCCGCGGCGTTCGCCTCGCCGGCCTCCTTGCTGCCGCGCCGGCGGCGGCGTCGGCCGCGGCGGCCCTTCGGGAAGTTCCTCAGCAGCTCGCGAGCCAGCGCGGACGGCTTGCGCGCCAGGCGCATCCGCGCACCGCGCAGCACCTCTTCGGCTTCTGGCGTATGCGCGAGCGCCGCCGCGAGCAGAGCGGCCTGCAGCCGCCGGTCCTGCTTGCGCGCCGCCTGCACCAGCCGCCGCGCGTTCCGCGCGTGCGCTCCACCTGAAGAGTTGACGAGCAGACCCAGCAGGCGCTTCGTCTCCGGCCAGCGCTGCACCGCGTACTCCTCGTGCACGTCGCGCGAGAACTCGGCCAGGTGCCAGAGCCACGCGGACGCTTGGTCGCGGCGCCCGATCGGACGCTCAGCCAGCGCCTGCAGCAGGACCTTCACGCCCTCGCGGCGCTCGTCGCGCGACCACGTCCCCACGATCACGACCGCCTCGTCGAACGCCTCGGCATCGCGGCCCGCACCCACCTCGCCGAGCGCGCGCAGGCGCAGCTGCGAGTTGCGGTTGCGCTGCAGGCAGGTCAGCAGGAAGCGCCGACGCAGCTCACCGGTCTGGTCGAAGTGCAGCATTGCCTTGGCACGGCGCCAGTTGCCCGACGACACACGCGCGCCGGCCAGCGCTGCCCACACGTGCTGCTCGCCCCAGGGCAGGTGCTCCACCGCGATCCGCCAGAGCTCGCGCTCGAAGACAACCGCGCGCCGCTCCGGATCGGGCGTCACCGGCAGCACGCGGCGCTCCACGCGCAGACGCCGGCCACGGCCGCGGCGGATCGGCCCGACGACGATCGCGCCGCCGCGGTACACGTCGCGGTCAAGCAGCGAGTGCAGCGTGACGACTGGGTCGTCGTGGGTGGTCGCCGGATGGACGAAGTCGACGACGATGCCCGCTTCCTTGCCCTGCTGGCGACGCGTGACGCGTCCGACGCGCTGCTGGTAGATGCGCTTCGAAGCTGTCGGCGCCAGATGCATGCAGACGGTCGCGCGCGGCGAGTTCCAGCCCTCGGCCAGCAGCTGCGCGTTCACCAGCACGTCGATCTCGCCGGCCTCGTACGAGGCGAGGATCCGCGCCAGCTCGCGCTTCGGGGTCTCGCCGGACACACCCTTCGCCTTGATGCCGAGCTCCTGGAACGCCTTCGCGACGTTGTACGCATGGCGCACGCCCGCGGCGTAGACCACGCCCGGCAAGTCCTTGAAGCGCGCTCGGTAGAGGTCCGCCACCGCCAGGTTGAACGGCGCCTGGTCCAGCAACGCGGCCAGCTCTTCCTGGTCGAAGTCTTGGTCCACTTCGCCCTTGCGCAGCGGCACGTTGGCAATTGACCTGACACCAACTCCCGGGGGAATGCGCACGCAGCGCAGGGGCGCGATCACGCCGCGGCGGGCCGCCTGCGCGAGGTCGAAGCGCGACGTCTGCGTGGGGAACAGGTCGGTGACGTGACGGGCGATCAGCGCGCCCGTGGCGGTCATGCCGATGAAGACCGGGCCCGACCACTGTCGGATCGACGCACTGGTCTTCTCCCCGAGTGCGGTGTGAGCCTCGTCGCAGATGACGATCGTGTACGCGTCCGAGACGTTGCCGGCGTTGCGGACGAACCACTGGTAGGTCTCGACCGTCACCGGGCCCTGCTCGTTCGGCTTCTTGTCCTGCCCTTTCAGCAGGGCCTCCGGCCGGATCCGCTTCTTGTAGCCGCGGTCCTTCAGCTCGCCCATGAACTGGTCGACCAGGTTGCGCCGGTGGGTCAGGATCAGGATCCCGCCCGAGCGCGACGCCTCGACGAAGCCCATCGCGGCGACGGTCTTGCCGGCACCGGTGGCGTGCTCGAACCAGAAGCGGCGAGCGGCGTTCGGATCCTCGGGCTGCTCGGGCAGCTGGGCGTCCTCGTCGAGATCCGCGTCCCAGTCAGCGGCGCCCTCGTCGTCGGAGTCGCCGTTCTCCGGCTCCTCGTCGGCATCCCAGTCGTCGTCCTCGTCGCCGTTCTCGGGCTCCTCGTCGCCGTTCTCCGGCTCCGCGTCCTCGAGCTCCGGAGCGGCACCGTTGCCCGCGACGACCGGCTCCGCATTCGAGCGCTGGATCTCGGCCATCAGCGCGATCATCGTGCCCGAGAGCGCGTCGACCTGGTGGGTGTTCAGCGTGGTGGTGCCGTCTGCCAGCACCGGCTCGTCCTGCGACATCAGCCGCTCCAGGCCGAGCATCAGCGAGTACTTCTGCCGCCATCCCACCGAGGGCTGCTTCAGGCCTGCGTCGATCTCGCCCAGCGCCTCATCGAGGGCGCGGCGGCGCGGCGTGCCCGCGGCAAGGATGATCGCCGGGTCGTCACCCTCGTGTACGAACGGCTCGAATGTGAACTTCTCGGCGCGTGCCAGATCTTCGCCGGATACCGGCGAACCAGCGACTGCCGAAGTGGAGTCAGCCATGTGAGGCGCTTAGTGGATAGGGGTCTGCTCGCCCCAGATACGCGGTTGGACACCGCGCACAGCATCGGGCGCGAGCCGTGTGTCTGTCGCCGCTTCGAATAGCCCTGCCTCTCGAGCGGCGGCGGCGCGAGTTTCTGCAACTCGCTGATACCCATTAAAGCATCCGAAGTGGCGCGAGACGGGGTCTTCGTACTTACCGAGGGCGCTGTGCGACGCTTTCTGCGCATGCGAATCGTGGTAACAGGCCTCGTACTGGCTCTCCTGGCCAGCGGCTGCGGGGCATCCGAGCCGAAGAGCGCGGCTCCGTCCCAGGCCCAGGTCAAGAAGGCCCTTGCGGGCGCGCCGCCCAAGCTCGCCGCCCTCCACAAGCAGGCCAACCAGCTGATTGGCCAGAACAAGGGCGACTTCGAGGCCCGGATGGCGCGGCTGCGCGGCTACCCGGTTGTGGTGAACAAGTGGGCCTCGTGGTGCGCCCCGTGCCGCGGCGAGTTCCCGGCCTTCCAGCAGGCGGGCGTGCGACTCGGCAAGCGGGTTGCTTTCCTGGGGCTCGACGGCAACGATCCCGACAGCAGTGCCCGGACATTCCTGAAGCGGTACCCCGTCACCTATCCCAGCTACCGCGACCCCGACGAGAAGATCGGTCCCTCGATCCAGGCGGGCGTCGCGTATCCCACCACGGTCTTCTTCGACCGGACGGGCAAGCTCGTCTACGCGCACCCCGGCCCGTACAAGACGGCCACCGACCTGATCAACGACATCAAGCGCTACGCCGAGTGATCGAGGTGAGACCCGCCCGTGGGCCCGCTGAGGTCGAGGCGGCCCTGGAGCTGCGCTACCGCGTCTTCTGCGAGGAGCAGGGCGTGATGCTGGCTGCCGACCAGGACGGGCTCGATCCCGACGCGCTCCACATCGTCGCCTTCGACGATGGGCGCCTCGCCGGCACCTGTCGGCTCGTGTTCGACCACCGGCTGGCTCGCCTCGGCCGGCTGGCGGTCGAACCGGACCTGCGCGGGCGCGGCATCGGCGCCGCGGTGCTCGCCTCCGCCGAGCGCGAATCGCGGCGGGTGCACGCCGAGCGCATCCGGCTGCATGCGCAGACTGCGGCGCGCGCTCTCTACGAGCGTGCCGGCTTCGAGGCTCAGGGTGAGGAGTTCCTCGAAGAGGGCATTCCGCACGTGACGATGGAGAAGCCGCTTGCCTGAGCTGCGTCTGGACCCGCTAACCGGCCTGCGGGCGATCATCGCGGGCGAACGGGCGTCCCGCCCCGGCGCCTTCAGCTCGAAGATCGCCGAGCGCACGCCGATCGACCCGGAGCAGGACCCGTTCGCCGAGGGCAACGAGGACCGCACGCCTCCCGAGGTCTGGGCGCTGCGTCCCGACGGCGGCGCGCCCAACACGCCTGGCTGGAGCGTGCGCGTGGTGCCGAATCTGTACCCGGCGCTCGCCCCGGATCCGGACGCATCGCACTCGCTTGCGGCCGAAGCGGACGCGGCTGCCGGCGAGGACCCGATGCGCTCCGGCCGCGGGATGCCGCAGCTGTTCGTCACGCGCCCGGCCGTGGGTGCGCATGAGGTGATCATCAACTCGCCGAAACCGGTCACCGCGCTCGTCGACCTCGCGCCCGAGGAGGTCGAGACGGCGATGGACGCGTGGCGTACGCGCATGAACGCGCACCCCGACTCGCCCTACCCGCACCTGATCGTGAACGAGGGGCCGGAGGCCGGCGCGTCGTTGCCGCACACGCACTCCCAGTTCTACGCGCTGCCTTTCGTCCCCGCGGCGGTCGCGCGCGAACGCGAGCGCTTCACCGCCTACTACGAGCGCACCCAGGGCCGCAACCTGCTCGGCGACACGCTGCAGGAGGAAGTGCGGATGCGCGACCGCATCGTGGCGATCGACTCGGAGGCGGTCGTCATCTGCCCGTTCGCGTCGCGGATGCCGTTCGAGATGATGGTCATCCCCCGCGCGCCGCGCGCGCGCTTCGAGGACGATGGGCCGCTGGGCGCCAAGCTGCTGCACGAGGCGCTCCAGCGCCTACGCTCCGCGCTCGGCGGATTGCCGCCTCTCAACATGTGGGTCCGCACCGCGCCGAGCGGCGCCGGCGAGTTCTGCTGGCACCTCGATGTCGTGCCGCGCCTGGCTCAGCTCGCGGGACTGGAGATGGGTACCGGCGTCTCACTCAATATCGTGCCCCCCGAGCAAGCCGCCGCCACCCTCCGAGATGCCACCTGAACAACGACCCATACCGCGCTTCATCGCCGAGCCGCCCCACGACGCGCTGCCCTACGGGCGCTGGGCCGACCAGCTGCGTGGGTTGTTCCTCGAAGCGGTCGCTGAGATCGAGACCGAGGACGAGGAGATCGGCGAGCTCGCAGACCAGATCGACTGGTTCCCCGAGCGGACGGTCGCCGGTCGCACCTACATACCGGCGACGGCGCGCACGACCGAGGGCTTCGAGGTCTTCGGCTTCGTCGCCTTCGACCACGGGCCCGGCGGCGAGCCGTCCGCGTTCACCGCTCGCGCCGACTACACCGACGAGACCGCCGAGGCCAATCCCGGCTGGCAGCTCGACCTGTCCGACGAGGAGATCGGCAGCTGGCGCGGCGGCCGCGACCTGGTGGCGGCGATCGCACTCGTATGGGGGCGCGCGCTCAAGCCGGGTGGCGCGATCGCCACGGCGGAGCTCGGCCCCACGACGAGCGACCAGTGCGAGGTC
>DATBDN010000081.1:0-2169 GCA_036269895.1 Thermoleophilaceae bacterium | reverse complement strand
CCGATCGAGGACGACGACGAAACCACGCTGGACGAGCACCACGGCGTGCCCCCGGTCGTCGTCGAGCAGCGCGACGAAAACCGTCACGCGGGCCGGCGGGCCCTGTTCGCGCTGCTCGTGCTGGTGCTGATCGTGGCCGTCTGCGGCTTCGCCGTCTGGGGCCTCTGGCGCTCGCACTTCGTCGGGGCCGAGAGCGACGGGCACGTGGTCGTCTACCAAGGCCTGCCATGGAACGTCGTCGGCAACGTCAAGCTCTACCGCGCCGTCTACGTGAGCCCGCTGCTCGCCGACCAGCTGAGCCAGGCAGAACGGCAGAAGCTGTTCGACCACACGTTGCGCAGCGATGGCTCGGCGCGTGCGCAAGTGCGGCGCTACGAGGAGCAGATCGGAGCAGGATGAGCGTCGCTCGCCTCCGGCTCACTCCCGCGGGGGAAACGAGTGTTTCCCCCGCGTGCCCCCTTCGAGCATCGCGGGTGGAACCTCCCGGTTCCCCCCGCAAGCACTCCCCCTCCACCGCTCATCGGGCAAAGGTCGCCCGATGAGCCTTCGCAACCGCGAGCTGGCGAACCTCGTCGTCGTCGGCGCGCTCACCGCTCTCGGGTTCGCCAGCGTCTACATCGCGCGGCAGGAGGTCGTCTCGACCGCCTCGCTCTCGTACGCCCTCTTCTTCTTCGCGCTCTACCTCGCCGCCCACCTCGTCGGCCGCCTGACCGTCCCCTTCGCCGATCCGTACCTGCTGCCGATGGCAGGCCTGCTGACCGGGATCGGCCTGACCGAGATCTACCGGCTGAACCCCTCGGACGCGTTCCGCCAGGGGATCTGGATCGTGGTCGCGCTCGGCGGGTTCTCTGCCACGCTCTTCCTGCTCCACCGCGACTACCGGCGGCTCGAGGGCTACAAGTACCTGTTCGGGGTCTCGGCGATCGTGCTGTTGATGCTGCCGGCGCTGCCCGTGCTCGGCACGACGGTGAACGGCGCGCGGCTGTGGGTCCACGTCGGCTCGCTGCAGTTCCAGCCGGGTGAGCTGGCGAAGGTCTTCCTGATCGTCTTCCTCGCCGGCTACCTCCGCGAGAAGCGCGAGGTGCTGGCCCAGGGGCGGCTGAAGGACTTCGGGCCGCTGCTGCTGATCTGGGGCGGCGCGATGCTCGTGCTCGTCGAGACCAACGACCTCGGGTCGGCGCTCCTCTACTTCGGGATCTTCCTCGGGATGCTGTACGTGGCGACCGGCCGCGCGCTCTTCGTCGGGATCGGCGGAGCGCTCTTCCTGGCCGGCGCGTTCGGCGTCTACCACTACGTCGCCCACGTCCGCGACCGCGTCACGATCTGGCTGCACCCCTGGACCGACCACGCGGTCTACTGCCCGCTCAACGGCAAGCTGCTGCCGCGCCAGGATTGCGCCAGCTACCAGCTCGTCAAGTCGCTCTACTCGGTCGGGCACGGGAACTGGTTCGGCACCGGTCTGGGCAAGGGCACCTTCGAGACGACCTCGGGCCACCCGCTGATCCCGTACCTGAACACCGACTTCATCTACTCGGCGCTGGCGCAGGAGCTCGGCCTCGTGGGGGTGGCGGCGCTGCTGCTCGTCTACATGCTCTTCGTGGCGCGCGGCTTCAAGATCGCGATGCTGGCCGACGACGGCTTCTCGAAGCTGCTCGCGGTCGGGCTGACCTTCGCCTTCGCGCTGCAGACGTTCATCATCGTCGGCGGGATCCTGCGGATCATCCCGCTGACGGGGATCACGCTGCCGTTCGTCAGCTACGGCGGCTCGAGCGTGGTGGCGAACTTCATCCTGCTCGCGGGTCTCCTGCTGGTCTCCAACCGGGCGAACGCGGAGCGCAGATGAACCGGCAGATCGCACGGCTCGCACTCGTCGGCGTCGGGCTCGTGACGGCGCTGATAGTCGGCACGACCTACTGGCAGACCTGGGCCAGCGCGAGCCTCGCCGACCGGCAGGACAACGAGATCCAGCGTGTGGCCCAGTTCTCGATCAAGCGCGGCCTGATCCGGGCATCAGACGGCACCATCCTGGCCTCGAACCGGATCAAGAAGGTCGCCGGCCAGAAGCTCTACCTGCGCCGCTACCCGCAGGGCAGCTTGTTCGCTCACCTCGTCGGCTACTCGACCCAGTCGCGCTCGCGCGCCGGCCTCGAGTCGTCGCTGAACGACTAC
>DATBDN010000080.1:0-10622 GCA_036269895.1 Thermoleophilaceae bacterium | reverse complement strand
GACGATCCACGTCCCGAGCAGCCCACCGGCAACGGCAAGGAACAAGACCTGGATCAGCCCCTGTTGGACGAACGGAAGCTGAAAGACGTCGAACACTTCCGCACAGACTATCGAGAATGAGAACCACTCTCACCATTAGGGAAGCGGGGCTAACGGACTCGGATGGCCGTCTCGAGCTCGAAGCGCGCTTCGGGGTCTTCCAACGCGTCGCCGAAGAGCTCTCGCAGCTTCTTCAGGCGGTAGCGGACGGTCTGGGGGTGCACGTGCAGTGCTTCGGCCATCGCCGGTGCGTTTCCGCGGTGGTCCAGGTAGGCCTTCAGCGTCGCCGTCATTCGCTCGCGACCGGCCGCGGTCAACCCTGCCAGGGGTGACAGGCACTTCGCCGACAGCTCGCGCAGCGGTTCGCGGGCTTCGAAGAATGCAATCGCGCTGAGGTTGTCGTCGGCCACGCACAGCGACGACTGCAACGCTCCCGCCCGGATCGCGGCCATTGCCGACCGCGCGCGGGCCCATGACCGACGCGCCCGCGCCAACGGCTGCGTCGGGCCGAGCGCCGCCGCGCGGCCTGCACACGCGCGCTCCAGCTCGCCGCGCCGGCCCGGCCCGTCGGGATCGCGCACGACCACGCAGCCCATCTCGTCGAGCGTTCCCGCCAGCGCGTCGATCGGCAGCCGGCGGACGATCGTGTCGAGGTCAACCGGCTCGCAGGCGAGCAGCGCCAGCGACCGCGGCAGCTCCCAGCCCGCCTCGGCCGCGGCCGCCCGCAGAGCCTCCACCTCGACCGGTTCCGCCAGCAGCGTCGTCAGCGCGCGCCGGCGGCGGCGTTCGCGCTCGCCGGCCGCCACCTGCTGAGCCTGCGCAAAGCCCTCGACCGAGTCCGCCGACAGCTCGTCGATGTAGGCGAAGATCGCGTCCGCCAGCGAGCACAGCAGCTCCGGCTCGAGCCCCTCGCGCAGGCCGACCGACGACAGCCGCCGCCACGCAACGCGCGCACCCACGCGATACGCCGCCTGCAGGGCATCGAGTCCGCGCCCCTCGCGCATCTCGCCGCGACCGAGGCCACGGTAGACCTCGCGACTCTGCGCTCGCCCGCTGTCCGGGTCCGCCACCAGCCGTGCGAACTGCCGCAGCGCCTCCTCGACTCCCAGCCGCAGCCCGCGGCCGAAGTTGCCCTCGAGCGGCCGCGCGTACTCCGGTACCTCGTCCGCGATCACGGCCAGGATCTCGTCGCGGAGCGACGGCAGCTCGGGTTCGATCATCGTCGCGACCGAGGGCGGCATCTCGCGCCACGGCTCATGTTTGAGCGTGCTCATCCAGATGATAAAAAACCACACCAAGTTCTGGGTTACGCACGAACGCTGCTCACAGTCGACCAATACGGTGCGGAGTCATGACCACGACCAGGGGGCAGCGACCATGACCAGGACCGAGCGCTACGTCAGCCTGGGGTCGGTGATCATCCCGTTCGCGGCCTTCGCCTTCGCGGTCGTCCTCCTCTGGAACCAAGCCGTCGACGGCACCGACCTGGCCATCATGCTCGGCATGTACGTGCTGACGGCGCTCGGCGTCACCGTCGGCTACCACCGCCTGTTCACGCACCGCTCGTTCCAGGCCAGGCGCCCGGTCCAGTACGGGCTCGCAATCCTCGGCTCGATGGCAGCGCAGGGCCCACTCGCGCACTGGGTTGCCGACCATCGCAAGCACCACGCGCACACCGACGAGGAGGGCGATCCACACAGCCCGCACATCCACGAGCACGGCAGCGGCGTGCGCGGCGTGTTCCTCGGCCTCGTGCACGCCCACTTCGGCTGGCTCATGACCGACTGGGGCCAGGCGCGCCACGAGCAGTACGCGCGCGACATCATCGAGGACCGCGGCCTGTACGCCATCCACAAGTGGTTCGTCGCCATCCTGGCCGTCGGCCTGTTGATCCCCGTTGCGATCGGATTCGCCGTCAAGGGCACGGTCGCCGGCGCCGCGACCGCGCTTCTCTGGGGCGGCTTCGTCCGCGTCTTCTTCGTGCACCACGTGACCTGGAGCATCAACTCGGTCTGCCACTTCTTCGGCCGCCGCCGCTTCGACACCGACGATCTCTCGACGAACGTCTTCTGGCTCGCCTTGCCGTCGTTCGGCGAGGCCTGGCACCACAACCACCACGCCTTCCCGCGCTCGGCCGAGCACGGTCTGCGGTGGTGGGAGCTCGACCCGTCCGCTTGGGTCATCCGCGGGCTCGAGAAGCTGCACCTGGCGTACGGCGTCGTGCGCATCACGCCCGAGCGCCAGCGCCAGCGCTTGGCGGGTCAGACCGAGACGACCGCCCAGCGCTCGACGCGCCGTGCGGCCACGAGCCCCTCGCGCACGTAGGGATCCGCCTCGACGAACGTCTCCACCTCTGCCGGATCCTCCACGTCGAAGACGATCAGCGCGCCGTGGGGCGGGTCGCCGACGGCGCCGCCCATGACCAGGCGCCCATCCTGCTGCCACTCCTTGTAGAGCGCCAGGTGGCGCTCCCGATGCGGCGCCCGGCGCTCGACGATGTTGTCGACGTAGTCGTAGAAGAGCGCGTACATCAGCTCACGACTCCGCCAGCCTGCGCATAACCACGCGGTTGCGACCCTGTCGCTTGGCTTCATACAGCGCGCGGTCGGCCTCCGCCAGCGCCTGGTCGACATCGAGCGAGCCGTCGATCGGAACGATGCCGATGCTGAGCGACACCGCATAGGGGGCACCGTCGACCGATAGCCCGTCGGCACTCGCGCGCAGGCGCTCACCGATCCACTCCGCCTCCGCGATCGTCGCGCGCGACGGGATCGCCACCAGCTCGTCGCCTCCGTAGCGCGCCAGCACGTCGCCCGGGCGCAGCACCGCCTGCAGGCGTCTCGCCAGTTCGGCAAGCAACTTGTCACCCGCGGGATGACCGAGCGCGTCGTTGACGTCCTTGAAGCCGTCGATGTCCACCAGGATCACCGCTCCCGGCCACCCGGCCCGCGCGCGCCCGATCGCGCCCTCGAGCTCTCGCATCAGGACGCGCCGGTTTGCCAGCCCGGTCAAGGGGTCCTCACGTGCCTCGAGCTCCACGCGCTTGCGGTCGGTGATCTCCTCCAGGATCGCGACCATTCCGGCCACGCCACCGCCCTGGTCGCGCAGTGCCGAGACGAACATCGCGAGCAGCTGCGGGTCGCCGTCAGCACGGTGGTAGACGGCCTCGATCCGCACGCGGTTCTCGCCGCGACCCAGACGCTCCGGCACGCGGAAGAGGTCGCGGTTCTGCGGGTCGCGCGCGATCGGCAGCGGCGTCCCGCGGCTCAGCTGGTCCGGCTCCACGAACAGCTCGTCGGCAGCGGCGTTCCAGAACGTCACCGAGAAGTCAGGGCTCAGCTGGATCACGGGCAACGGCGACGCCTCCAGGATCGCCTCGAGCGTCTGGCTGGCCCGCCGAAAGCGCTCCTCCAGGCGCTTGCGGCCGGTCACGTCGCGCAGTGCGGCGACGAACGCCGGCCGGCCGTCCCACTCGACGTCGGCCACCTGCATCTCGGCGACGCGCTCGCTGCCATCGCTCGTCACCAGGTCCAGCTCCATCGAGCCGCCGGCGAGGACCGGGAACCCGACGTTCTCGCCGAGCAGGTCGGTCGCCGGCCGCCCCAGCAGGTGCTCGGCGGCGGGGTTCAGGAACAGCAGGCGGCCGTCATGGTCGACGACGAGGATGCCGTCGGCCAGCTGTGCGATCAGGTTGCGAAGCTCTTCGCTCGAACCCTGCTCCGCCTGTCCCATTAATCCGGAGTGGTTCCCGAGGCATCGATTTCGAGTCCCACCAGCACGCGCTCCGTGTCGCTGAGGTCGCCGATGATCTTGCGGACCGGCGTCGGGCTGCGCCTGACCAGGGTCGGCGTGGCGAAGATCCGGTCTTCCTCAGCCAGCTCCGGGTGCTCGCGCACGTCGACCACCTCGACCGCGGCGCCGTCCCTCAGCAGGCCCCGCAAGGTCTCGAGGTTGCGAATCGCGGCGCGCGAATTCACCGCTTGTCCACTGACGTAGAGGCGAAGTGTCAGCGGCGTTCCGTGCGCGTCCACGCTCGGCGGGAAACCTAATCGATAGGCGCTGCCAGCGCTACTGGTCAGCGGACCAGGGCGGCACGCGCCTGGCCGCCCGAGAGCCAGCTCACGCGCCGGCCCGCCAGGCGCACGGAGCTCGCCTCGACGGCGCCGTCGTCGAGCAGGCGGCCCGTGCGGCCCAGCTCGTTCGCGTACAACGGCGTGCCGCCGCCCGCGTCCTGCGCCTGTGCCCAGACGACCGACCCGGCCGCCGTCAGCCCGAGTGAGTGTGCGGCCACATGACCGTTGACGAGGCGCGACTTCCCCGTACGCAGATCCTGCACCGCGATGCGCCAGTGCCCGGGACGTCCTGCGCGCTGCCACGCAGCCCAGCGACCGGCCAGGCGCGGATCGCTGTAGGTGTCATCGAGCGCGATCTTGCGTCCACTGCGCCGGATGCAGGCCATGAGCGCGGATCCCCTCGGCGTGGGAACCGAGATGAGCTTTGCGAGCCTGCCAATGGCGATGGTGTGGCCGTTTGGGACGCGGCACGATGCACCCGCGGCCTGGGCGTGCAGCGGCCCGGCCAGCGCAACCGCCATAACCGTTAGGGTGGGCAGTGCGCGCTTCAGGGCGCCCGAATGAGGGTAGGAACGGTCAGGAGAGCGGCTTCCGCTGCGAGTGGACTTCGAAGGGGCATCGCATGTACGAGGTTTTGTGCGAACGCTGTTGGCACACAGAGGCAGTCGAGGGGGACCGCGTACCTGACTATGCCTGCCCGTCGTGCGAGGCGGAAGACTGCTGGCTCGGTCCATTCGCTCAGGCGCCGCAGCGCTCGCGTCGCGAGAGCTGGCCGGTCCTGACCTCGCCGCTCTACCAGCACGCTGGCCAGACGGACCGCCGGGTCCAGCCGCGCTGATCTCGTTTCCGCATTCACGTCGGGGGGAATCCTGATGGCATGGTGGGGATCCTCATCGCGGCTGTGCTCGCTGCTCTGACGTTCGCGATCTGTACAGCACTAGGCCTGTCAGCAGGGGTGAGCATCGTTTTCGCGCTCATTGTGCTGGCGGCATCGGTGCCCACGATCGGCGCGCGCTTCGGCATGCGCGATCTCTAGACCAGCCTAAGCTCGAGCGAGTTCGAGCCTTTGCGGGCAGGCTCCTGCTTGCCGGTTTGGTCGGAGGCGCGGGTGCGCAGCTGCCAGGTGCCGCGGGGCAGGATGTGGCGGATCTGCAGCGAGAAGCGGAAGCCGGTGACCAGGCGCGCCTTGAGCCAGAAACGCTTCGAGCACTTCGACCTGACCACTCGCGAGCGCGGGCCGAGCCAGAGGCAGCGCCCATGCCCGATCCTGCGCGACATCGACACGTCCACGCGCGCGACCACGCCGTCGTCCTCGGTCGTGCCGGTGACGGCGCGGACCTTGCGCTTGGGCAGCTTCCCCAGGGGCGCGTCCACCAGCGTTCGCGGCGCCAGGTTCAGGCCTTGGGTGACGGGGTCGAGCGCGCCCGTCGCGAGGTCCTTCCGGTAGATGCCGGCGTTGCCGCCGCCGATGCGCGCGGCGAAGGCGACAAAGCGCCCGTCGCTGCTGACCGCGGGTGCGTAGCTCGGCCCATCGATCGGCGCGCCGTCCGGGTTGGTCGACACGCGCGTGACCTGCCCGGTCGCGAAGTTGCGGACGAAGACATCCGTCCCGGACGTGAATGCAACCACGTTGCCGTCGCTCGAGATCGAGCCCGTGGTGGAGTCGGTGCCGGCGCCCGCCGATGCCAGGTCGGTTGCTCCGCTGATCATGTCGCGCCGGAACACCGCGACCGTCGGCCCAGCGTCGGAGTCGAAGGCCACGTAGGTGCCGTCGCCGGAGATCCGCGGGTGCATTCCGATGCCGCCGGTCGTGTCGACCAGCCGGATCTCTCCCGTGTCCATGTCCTTCCAGTAGATGCCCGCGCGGCCGTCGTCGCCCGGTACCAGGCCGCCGGCGTCGGAGGTGAACGCGACGTCGCGGCCGTCTGCGGAGATCGTCGCGTCGAGCGATGTGCCCGACGCGTTGACGCCGTCCGCGATCGGCGCGGACACGCGGCGCACCTCGCCTGTCGCGAGATCGCACCAGTAGACGTCTTCCTGCTGGTTGGTGTCGCTGCCGGCGAGGTTGGTGGCGAGCGTCTCGAATGCCACGCGCCGCCCGTCGGCTGAGATGACCGGGTTCTCGAGTGCAGCGTTGCCCGACTTGCAGGCGATGCGCGTCGAGCCGTCCTGGAGGTCGCGGACCCAGATGCGATAGCCGGAGCCACTCGGGCCGAGGTCGCTCGAGCGGCTTGAGAAGACCGCGTAGCGGCCATCCGAGCTCAGGCCGCCGGACGGGCCACGGCGGAAGCGGCCGCCGTAGTAGGCCACGCCGTCGCGAACCGCGTCGGCCGCGAACGTCGTGCCCGTGTTCATGTCGCGCACGAACGGGTCGGTGCGTTCGGCGTTGGAGTCGGACGCGATCAGATTGCCCGCGTCCGAGGAGAAGCCGATGCGCGAGCCATCGAACGAGATCGACGGCGGCCCGGCCGCGCCGTCGGGCGCGGACGCAGGCAGCGGCACCGCGGCTGCCGTAACAAAAGTGCTCTGACCCCGTTTGTTACGGCCTGTAACAAAAGGGATCAGAGCACTTTTGTAACGGGCCGCACGGGCCGGCTCCAGGCCGTTCGGGAACACCTCGGGCGACGCCCGCAGCAACGAGCCCCAGTCGGCCTCGTGCCACTGGTCGGCGAAAACCTCGCAGTGCCGGTACGTCCCCCGCCGCGCCGGATTGATCACCACGATGTCGTAGCCCGGCCCGCAGTCCACGTAAACGGTTCCATTCGGGTCGGTCGTGTCGCCGCCCAGCAGGCTGATCACGTCGTTGCCTGAGCCGGCCAGGATCCGGTCGCCGTCGTAGGCGCCCATCAGCACGTCCGAGCCGCCGCCGCCCACCAGCAGGTCGTGGCCCGACCCGCCGACAAGCTCGTCGTTGCCGGCCGGGCCGCCGCCGTCGGGCGTGTCGCCGAACAGCCGGTCGTTGCCGCTCCGGCCGGCGAGCCGGTCGTGGCCCGCACCGCCGATCAGCGTGTCGTTGCCCTGTCGCGAGGCGCCGTCACCCTCGAGCTCGTCGTCGCCTGCGCCGGCGTCCAGCTTGTCCGACCCGCCCTTGCCCTCCAGCAGGTCCGCGCCGTCTGTCCCGGTCAGCACGTCGTTGCCGTTCGTCCCAACCCTGTCGCGCAGCGGGAACGTGGCCGTGGCGTCGCCGTCGATCACGTGCTCGCAGCCGGCCGTCTTCGCGATGAACGCGTCGTGGCGCTCCAGCGAGCTCGGCCCGGTGTCGCGACGCGTGTAATAGACCGTGTCGTCGCCGGGGCCGCAGTCGTAGTAGTCGCGGTTCGGCCCGCCGTAGAGCGTGTCGTTGCCAGGGCCGCCGTAGAGGCGGTCGGTGCCAGACCCGCCGTAGAGGACGTCGTTCCCCGTTCCGCCGTAGAGCTTGTCGTTCGCGCGCCCGCCCGCCAAGACGTCGTCGCCGGGACCACCGAACAGCGTGTCGAAGCCGAAGCGGCGCTCGCGCAGCGTGTCGTTGCCCGGGCCCCCGAACAGCAGGTCGGAGTCGTCGCCGCCGTCGATGGCATCGTCGCCGCGATCGCCGTGGACCTCGTCGTTGCCTCCGCCGCCGACCAGGCGGTCGTTGAAGGCGCTGCCGGCCACCGTGTCGTGGCCGTTCTCGCCGAAGAACTGAATCGGGCCGGCCTCTCCGGTGAAGAAGACGTCATCGCCCTCGTCCGTGCCGCACACCAGCCCGGCGGCGCCGCATCGCGTCGGAAAAGCGGCTGCCGGGGTGGCCGCGGCCAGGCACAGAGCCAGGGCGCATCCCGCGCGTACCACCAATGAAGGAACGACGGTGGCTCTCACGAATCAGTCGGCCGTGACCCGCTCCGTCAACCCCGCAGTAACGCTCACCGATGAGATCCGGCAGCGCTTCGAGGAATTCTCGCGCTCGCAGAAGGACGTAGGCCAGTACATAGTCGACCACCTGGACGAGGCAGCGTTCGCAACTGCTGAAGAACTCGCACGCCGTGCAAACACATCCAGCTCGACGGTGGTGCGGTTTGCGCAGGCACTCGGCTTCGAAGGCTTCCCCGAGCTTCAGGCGGCCGCCCGCGACGAGTACCGCCGCGGCCGCGATTCCTCGCCCGGCGGCCTCGAGCGCATGGTCACCCCGCCGCTCTTCCCGCTCGACCAGACCGACTTCGAGGCGGCGCTTGCCGCCGACTACGCCAACGTCGAACAGACGGCGCGCGAGCTTGACCGCGACGAGGTCGACGCCGCCGTGCAGGCGATCGCCAAGGCGAAGTTGATCATCGTCTGCGGCACCGACCAGATGGCGTTCTTCGCCTCATACCTGCGCCACCTGCTGATGCTGCTGGACTTCCGGGTCGAGCTCGTGGCGAGCGCCTCGCAGGAAGGGTTGGCACGACTGGCGCGCCTCGACCAGAACGCGCTTCTGGTCGGCTTCTCGGCGGGCCGCCCGTCGGCGCTCGTGGTTCGAGCGATGCGGCTGGCGCGCCACCGCGGCGCGGACACGATCGCCGTCTCCGACGCGACGCTCTCGGAGCTGACCCGTTACGCGGACCAGCGCCTCTACTACAGCTCGAACAGCCCCAGCTTCGTGCGCTCGAACTCAGCGCTGCTGAGCCTGCTGCAGGCGCTGGCCTACGCTGTCTACTCCCTTGACGAGTCGATCTACGCCGACCGCATCAAGGCCTTCCGCCTGAAGTAGCGCTCAGCCGTGCAGTAGCCGCTCGGCCACCTTCAGGTGCTTGAAGAGCATCGGTAGCTCCTGACGTGCCGACTCGCGAATCTGCGAGTTGAAGCCGTTGTCGCGCTCGTTGCGCGCCTCGGCGATGTCGTCCTTGTGGTCGTGCGCCTCGAGCAGCAGGTACCAGCGGTGGAAGGCGCCGCCGCTCAGCCGACCGACCGACTTGAGCTCCCACGACTGCGACTTGGTCGGACGGCCGTCGACACCCTTGATCCCCATCCGCTGCGCCATCACGAGCGTTTCGTGCAGCGACTTGCGGTGGTCGCGATAGAGCATGCGCGCGTAGCCGTGGATCTTCGAGTCGGACGAGCGCTCGAGAGCGATCTTTGCTCCCTGAATCTCGAATGCGTCCCCGGCCGCTGCCATCTGCATGTACTCCTGGTCGAGGCCGGAGACGCCGGGAGGTGGCGGCGCGGCGGACGCGGTGAGAGGGGCGAGCGCCAGCGCGAGCGCTGCGAGCGCGACGGGGGTGAGCTTTCCGAGCATGTCGTCCGGGTTACCCCTGGCACAAAGAAACAACCTAAAAGTGTGAAAACAACTTACTTTCGTGGCATGGACACACTGCGCCGGACTTCGCGGACCACGATCCTCGCCGTTACCGCGGCGATCCTCATCATCAGCACGGCTTGTGGCTACTGGCTGACCACGAACGACAGCAACAAGGAATATGTCGGCTGGATCATCGTGTCGGTCGTCGGCACCCTGATCGCGGCGGGGCTCCTGCTGCGGTTCGTGCCGGCCACCGAGGCAGAGACGGACGGCAACGCGCCGGCGCGCCGTGGGCTCGTGCTCGGGGCGGCCGCGTTCGTGTGCCTGGTCGTGTTCTGGACCGGGCTGCCGATCGTCCTCGGGATCCCCGCGATCGTGCTCGCGGCAGAGGGTCGCGCGCGTGCGGCTACCTATGGCCAGGGCGGCGAAGCGATGGCCGGCGCCGTCCTCGGCGGGTTCGCGGCACTCGTCGCGACCGTGCTCCTGGTCATCGCGGTCTGACGCACAATCCCGCATTGATTGACGCCGCCCGTGGAGGCGGCGACGCTAGAGTCGTTCCCGTGAAGGAAACGGCCACTCTTCGCGTCAAGACCGGGCTCGCCGAGATGCTCAAGGGCGGCGTCATCATGGACGTCGTCACGCCTGAGCAGGCGAAGATCGCGGAGGCCGCAGGCGCCGTATCGGTCATGGCGTTGGAGCGCGTCCCTGCGGACATCCGCAAGGACGGGGGCGTGGCTCGCATGTCGGACCCGACGATGATCGACGGCATCCAGAGCGCGGTGTCGATCCCGGTCATGGCCAAGGTCCGGATCGGCCATTTCGTCGAGGCGCAGGTCCTGCAGGCACTCGAGATCGACTATGTCGACGAGTCCGAGGTGCTGACGCCCGCGGACGAGGCCAACCACATCGACAAGTGGGCCTTCGACGTCCCCTTCGTCTGCGGCGCGACCAATCTCGGCGAGGCGCTGCGGCGCATCGCGGAGGGCGCTGCCTTCATCCGCACCAAGGGCGAGGCGGGTACCGGCAACGTCGTCGAGGCTGTGCGCCACATGCGCCAGATCACGGGCGACATCCGCCGACTGCAGGCATGCGACGAGACTGAATTGGCGACGGCGGCGAAGAACCATCAGGCCCCACTCGAGCTCGTCCGCTGGGTGGCCCAGAACGGTCGCCTGCCGGTGGTCAACTTCTCCGCGGGTGGGATCGCGACCCCGGCGGACGCCGCGTTGATGATGCAGCTGGGCGCCGAGGGCGTGTTCGTGGGCTCGGGGATCTTC
>DATBDN010000079.1:0-33689 GCA_036269895.1 Thermoleophilaceae bacterium | reverse complement strand
GTCCGGGTCGAGCGACGCCTGCCCCGCCTTGGCGTTCGTGTAGACGATCGGGAAGTCGATCTGCGACTCGTCGGCGTCGAGGTCGAGGAACAGCTCGTAGACCTCGTCGACCACCTCCGCGATGCGTGCGTCCGGGCGGTCGATCTTGTTGATCACGAGGATCACAGGCAGCCGCGCCTCGAGCGCCTTGCGCAGGACGAAGCGCGTCTGCGGCAGCGGACCCTCGGACGCGTCGACCAGCAGCAGGATCCCGTCGACCATCGTCAGCCCGCGCTCGACCTCGCCACCGAAGTCGGCGTGGCCAGGCGTGTCGACGATGTTCAGCTTCACGCCGCTGTGCCGGACCGCCGTGTTCTTCGCGAGGATCGTGATGCCCTTCTCGCGCTCGAGGTCCATCGAGTCCATGACGCGCTCGGCCACGTCCTGGTTCTGGCGAAAGGCACCGGACTGCCACAGCATGGCGTCGACCAGCGTGGTCTTGCCATGGTCGACGTGCGCCACGATGGCGACATTTCGGAGGTCTTCGCGAACTGCCATTCGGCAGTTGAAGCTAGCGGCCGGGGGAGAGCATGCGCACGATCTCCGCGGCCGGGCGCGCCTCTGTGAGTTGATGTGCCTCGCCCGCCCAGAGGTTGATCAGCTCGGCGTCGCCGGCCTTGCGCGCCGCTGCGCGGATCGGCGCCGTGGCGTAGTGGATCTCCGGATAGGCACGCGGGGCGTCGGGGTGCTCGTTCATGAAGCGGTTGCGGATGCCTCGCGCGAGGCGGCCGGTGAAGGCGCGCGTCAGCGCCGTGGGGGTGTCCGACGCGAGCGCGGCGCGGTGCGCCTGCGAGGTGCCGGCCTCGGGCGCGAGCATGAACGCCGTTCCGACGGCGGCTGCCGTCGCGCCCGCCTCCAGCGCCGCTGCGACTCCTTCCGCGGTCGCGATTCCGCCGGCGGCGACCAGCGGCACATCCGTGATCGCGCGCACCGCGCTCAGCAGCTCGAGCAACGGGATCAGGGGCTGGTCCGCAGCGTCGTCGAACGATCCACGGTGCCCGCCTGCCTCGGCACCTTGCACGACGAGCAGGTCCGCGCCGGCTGCCGCCCCCTGGGCAGCCTCGTCCGGGCTCGTCACCGTGATCCAGATCTCGCTCCCGGCCGTGCGCAGGCGCTCGATTGCAGCGGCGGGCGGTAGGCCGAACGTGAACGACACCACCGCGACCGGATCGTCGGCGAGCAGCGCCAGCTTCGCGCCGAACTCGTCGTCGTCGAACTGCGGCTGGCCGGCCTCCGGCCCGAGCGCCTCGACGTAGTCGCTGTACGTGGCAGGATCGGCTGGCGACCCCGTGATAACAAACAGGTTGACGCCGAACGGTCGCCGGCTGAGAGCGCGCGTCTGCGTTATGCGTTCGCCGAGCGCGTCGGGTGTCAGGTACCCCGCGCCGAGAAAGCCCAAGCCGCCGGCGTTCGAGACGACGGCCGCCAGCTCTGGAGTCGAGGGCCCGCCGGCGAGCGGGGCGAGCACGATCGGCACATCGAGCTCGTCAAGGATCATCCGCTGGAACGTACCTGCCGGGCGACGCCGGCAGCGGAGCGGGAGACCGGCTCGCGCCGATCTCCGTCCCGCAACTCGCTTGCTAGCCGTTTGCGCCCGACGCATGCGTGACGGCGTTCAGCGCGTCCGCCTGGCCGGTGCCGTACCAGGAGTTGTGGCCGGGGCCAGCCTGGCGACGAATGTTCGAAGAGCGGTATCTGCTGGGGCTACGGAATTCGCGGGCGCCTGCATTTCCGCTTTGCCTACGGACTCTGGTGCCCCGGGAAACGCTCCTCGGGCAGCAGGCCGTAGCGCATCGCGAACAGGCTTGCGGCCGCGCGGCTGGAGGCGCCGATCTTCGAGTAGATGTGCTCCACATGGTTGCCGACAGTCTTGGCGGAGATGACCAGGCGGTCGGCGATCTCCTTGTTCGACAGCCCGCGCGCAACGAGGATCAGGACCTCCACCTCCCGGGCAGTGAGACCAGCCGGACCCTCGCGACGCCGCGGGACGCGGTGGCCGGCTGCGGCTAGAACGGCGTCGGCGGCATCGGCATCGAGGCGGCAATGCTTGACCTCGGCGCGCAGCTCCGTCGCCGCGCCATCGGCGCTCAGCGGTGCGCGGTACGGACGCGGCTCGCGCATCGCCTGGTATGCGTCGGCGGCAGCAAGGATGCGCGCGGGTCGGGAGATCGCCGCGCCGGACAGGCCGGCCGGATACCCCGAGCCGTCGAGCCGCTCGCGGTGCTGCACCGCGACTGCGGCCAACGGGGCGAGCGACTCCGACTGGCGCAACATCCGATCGGTCACGTGTGGTTCGAGGCGGACACGCTCCCATTCACCGGCGCCCAGCGGAGCCTTCTTGTCCCAGATCGCGTTCGAGATTCCGAGCCGCCCCCAATCGTGGACGAGGCCGGCGCGGTACAGCCTGCGCTGCTCGGACTCGGATGCGTCGAGCTGCCGGGCAGCCTCGGCGGCGAGCTCCGCGACCGCCCGCGAGTGGCCCAGGAAGTAAGGCGACTTGATGTCGATGAAACTCGCGATCGCGAGGAGCGCAGCGTCCAATCGGTCGCCTGACAACATCACCGCGAGAGTCGGCTCGGCCGCGATGACGGCCTCCCAGGTGCCGATCTCATCGAGCCCGGACAGGATCATTTCGGCTTCTGCGTCGAGCAGGTCGCAGAGCGTCGGGTCGAAGTGACCGCCCCGCCACTCGCGCGCGAGCTCTCGCACGGCGCCGGGCCCACCCAGCCGGTTGGCGACTTCGCCGTACTCCGCGAGCTGGGCAATCCGCGAGGGGACCGGAACCGCGTCGCCGGCCAGGGCGCCCGGCCAACCCTTGCCATCCCAGCGCTCGTATGCGGCGCTCAGCGCGGCTACCACGCCCGGACGCAAGTCGAGTTGCTCGGCCATCGTCCGGGCGATCGCGGCGTGGTGCTCGATCATCGCGTCCACCTCGCGATGGCCGGAGATCACGAACTCGAGGCCGAGCCGGAACCGATGCACGGGCGGAAGCCCGGCACCAAGTTGACGGATGCCGGTCGCAGCCATCTTGAGGCTGCGAGGTTCGTGGTCGTACTTGACCGATTTCATCGCGATGTCGTCGCCGAACCACTTCGCCTGCTCGTGGGCGTCCGTGTGGCAGCCGACGTTGACCAGAAGCGCGGTGTAGTAGACGTCCGCGCGCTGCTCCCCGTCGAGGCCGACGGCTTCCGCCAGGCGCAGGGCGATCAGGCACTGGCGCAGAACGTGCTCCATCGGCTGACCGAAACCGAGGTCGATTCCGAGAGACAGCGCGGCAACAAGCTCGGCAAGCCGGACGTGCGTACGGTCGGTCTCGGTGGCAACCGGACCCGTCACAGAGCAACCATAAGCCGAATCCGTGGGTAGCGTTCAGAGCGCGGGGCCCGTAGCTCAGCGGATCAGAGCGAGGGACTTCTAATCCCTAGGTCGCAGGTTCGAATCCTGCCGGGCCCGTGTCATATCTGCGCCCGAACCTCGATCTGCTCGATCTCGTGTGTTGGTGGCGATTCTTGCTACCTCCCCCGCCAGCAGGTGATGGGCTTCGGGCTCGCCCGGGCCCACGTGGAAGCTCTTCGCCCGTCGCTCGACGGCGGTGTCCGCGACCGTCGTTCGCTCGTGCTGGCGCAGGTGCTCGCTCCACGAGTCGACCAGGAACGTCTCGAGCCAGCACTCGCGATCCTCGAGATCCTGGTAGAGGTTCCATTCGCGCGCCGCGTCGCGGCGGCGGATGCGGCCGAGTTCGTCCATCGCGGTCACGAACTCGTCGACATCCCCGCTGCGGACGCGGTACTCGAGCGTGACGAGTACCGGGCCATCGTGCGGGGCCGGCTCGACCGGGAGGACCGGCTCGGCCCAGGCCTTGGCAGGCGTCAGGTCTTGGCCTTCGATGCCTGCCAGCGAGGCGCGGCCGCGCGCCGCCAGGCTGAGGAGGAGGACAGCCGCCGCCGCGAGCAGCGCTGCCTCCAGGCTCACGCTGTCGGTCACGAGCCCCCAGAGGAGCGCGCCCGCCGCCAGCCCGCCTTGCATCGAGACTTGGAACGCCGCGAGCGTCCGGCCGCGAACCCAGTTCGGAGCGGTCAGCTGGGCGGCCGTGTTGAGCGTTGACAGCACCGATAGCCAGGCAACGCCGCCGGCGAAGCTCGCGACCGCGGCGAGCACCGGCTCGTGGACGAACGCCAGCGCCGCCACGCTGGCCGCCAGCCCGGCGGTGCCGATCGCCACCGTGAGGTCGAGTCCGATCCGTCGCCGGACGCGGGGCAGAAACGTGGCTCCGGTGATGGCCCCTATGCCCGCACAGCCCACGAGCAGGCCGAGCCCGCTGGAGCCCAGGTCGAGGGGCCCGAACGCCACGACAGGAAGCAGCGCCCAGAACGCGCTCGCGCCCGTGACGAAAAGGAGTGCTCGAGTCAGGACGGCCCGAACCGCCGGCGAGAAGCGGACGAAACGCGCGCCGGCACGCATGGCGTCGAGCACCTGCTCCGGCTCGTCGACCGGGGCGCGCCGCGTCCGCAGCGACAGGACGCAGGTGATGATGGCCGCCACGCCTGCGGCCTCCACGGCGAAGAGGGCGCCCGCGCTGACCGCCACGATCACCACGCCGGCCAACGCGGGCCCAACCGCACGCGCCAGGTTGATCGCGACGCTGTTCAGAGCGACACCGGCGGCGAGGCGCCCCGGTCCTGCCAGCTCGGGTGTAAGCGACTGGAACGCGGGCACGCTCGCAGCCATCCCGGCGCCGAGCGAGAACGTGAGCAGCAGGATCGATGCAGGCGTCGCGACATGGGCGAGCGTGAGCGCCGCCGCTGTCGCCGTCGACAGGAGCATCCACGACTGCGTCGCGAGCAGCAGCCTGCGCCTGTCCACGATGTCCGTCACCGCACCGGCAAGCAGAGCGAGCAGCACGGCGGGCAGGCTGGTCGCTGTCTGCACGAGTGCGACGAGTGTCGAGGAACCGCCGAGCGTTGCGATCACGGTGGCGGCGCCGACGGTATTCATCCAGACGACGAGCTGAGAGCCGAGGAACGCGAGCCACAGTGTGCGGAACTGCCTGTCGCGCAAGGGGGCCCATGCGCGGCCTTCTGGCGGTCGCGGTGATGCGGTGACGGTGGCGGGCTCGTTCATGCGTGAGGTGACTGCAAACGGATGCATAATGGCCGCTGGTGGCCGTCCGCAACGTGAACGAGCGCGGGCGGGTCACGCTCAGGGATGTTGCGAGGGCGGCCGGGGTCCACGCCGGTACCGCGTCACGCGCGCTCAACGAGCAGACTCGCTCGCTCGTCAATGCCGACACCGCCCAGCGCGTGCTGGAGGCGGCGGAATCGCTCGGGTATCAGCCGAACCCGATCGCGCGGGGACTAAAGACCAGGCGCTCGTACACGATCGGCGTGCTGATCCCCGACATCCTCAACCCACTGTTCCCGCCGATCATCCGGGGCATCGAGGACCGCCTCGAGCAAGCTGGCTACACGTCGGTGATCGCGAACACCGAGAACGATCCCGAGCGCGAGCGGATCGACTTCCGCACGATGCTTGCCCGCCAGGTGGACGGGTTCATCACCGCCACCGCACGCCTCGATCACGCGATACTCGACGAGATCGTCGGTGTGCCGATGGTGCTCGTGAACCGGCGTGTGGCTGATGGCTCGTTCTCCTCGGTGACCGCCGATGATCGCGCGGGTACCAAGCTCGCGGTCGACCACGTGGTGGAACTTGGCCACCGGCAAATCGCCTTCGTCGGGGGCCCGATGACCCTCTCTACGACGCGCGACCGCCACGAGGCGTTCAAGGAGGCCATGCGAAAGCATCGCCTGAAGGTTGACCGCGGACTCACGCGGATCGGCGAGTGGATCACGATCCGGGAGGGCCAGCGGCTTTGTCGTGAGCTGCTCGACACCGGGAAGCACTTCAGCGCGATCGTCGCGGCAAACGACCTGATGGCTCTGGGCTGCTACGACGCCCTCGCCGAGAGTGGGCTGGCCTGCCCTGACGACATGTCGGTGGTCGGTTACAACGACATGCCGTTCTGCGACCACTTCAACCCACCGCTCACGACGATCCGGATCCCTCACTACGACATGGGCGTTGCGGCAGCGGACCTCCTGCTGGACCAGCTACACGAGCGCGCTTCGGACAGCCGCGGACGCGACGACGTGGTGCTCGAGCCGTCGCTCGTCGTACGCGACTCGACGGCGCCGCCCGCGGCATAGCGCCGCGCGGGCCCATCCGACGGCCCGTTCTTTATGTCCCGATGAAGCGCGGTCGCTTCTAAGACGAAGCAGGGTTGACAGGTCGCTCGCCGCGTTCTACTCTCCGCCCGCCGCAAACGTTTGCACAACGCTCGCGGCTGGGAATGCAAGTACCCCGGCGGCCGCGCCGCCAGGGCGAAGGGGGAGTGTGATGAAACGAGCCAAGGTGCTCCTGCCAGCAGTTCTGGCGGTTGTCGCGCTGGTTGTTGCGGCCTGCGGTGGGAGCAACAGCGGGAGTGGCACCAGCAGCAGCAAGTCACCGATCAAGGTCGGGGCGTCGCTACCGCTGACGGGCGACTTCTCCGAGCCCGGCAAGGCGGCCAAGCAGGGCTACCAGGTCTGGCAGGCGATCGTGAACCAGAAGGGCGGCCTGATCGATGGCCGGAAGGTCCAGATGGTGATCAAGGACGACGCCAGCAACCAGAACACGATCGTCGCCGACTACAACGCGCTGATCAGCAAGGACAAGGTGAATCTGCTGCTCGGTACGTTCTCGTCGCTACTCAACCTGCCGGCCTCGGCCGTGGCCGAGAAAAACCAGATGCTCTACGTCGAGCCCGCCGGCGGTTCGCCGGACATGTTCAGCCGTGGCTTCAAGTACCTCTTCTTCGCACAGCAGGCGACCGCCGACCACCAGGGGGATGTCTTCGCCAACTACGTGAAGACCCTGCCCGCGGGCCAGCGGCCGAAGACCGCCGCCTACCCGACGCTGGACGACCCGTTTGCGCAGCCTACGTCGCAGGGAATCGAGAAGATCCTCAAGAGCGCCGGGATCAAGACCGTGTACCGGAAGACGTACACGATCGACCAGAAGAATTTCGACTCGATCGCGAACGCGGTGAAGGCGAGCGGCGCCGACCTGGTGGTCCATGGGGCGACCTTCGAGGACGGGGTCGGCCTGGTCCGGGCGCTGCTGAAGATCGGCTACACGCCAAAGATGCTCTACCAGACCACGGCTCCGTCGCTCGGCGACCAGTACGCGAAGGCGATCGGGAAGGGCAACACTGAGGGTGTCTTCTACGCCGTAAGCCACAGCGCAAAGGCGAAGACGCCCGGCAACGACGAGTTCGTGGCCAAGTACAAGGAGATGTTCGGCGGCACCGAGGTGCCTGAGGATGCGGCTGACGCATACGCGGCAGCGCAGGTGATGCAGGCGGCGGTCAAGGCCGTCGGCGGCATCGACGACCAGGCGAAGCTGGCGGACTGGCTTCACAAGAACAAGGTCGACACGATCCTTGGGCCACTGAGCTGGGACGACCAGGGCCGGCCGCAGGGCAAGTTCCTCGTCGGCCAGTGGCAGAGCGGCGCGCCGGAGATCGTCCTGCCCAAGGACGCCGCCACGGTCGATTCGCCTAAGCCGCAGTGGAGCCCGGGCGGGAGCGGGACGTAGGAGGACTGACATGAGGCAGCGCGGGGAACGGCGGCCGCTCCCCGCGCCACCGCCCCTCAGGCGATGACCGAGTTCGTGCAGACACTCATCCTCGGACTGCTGGTGGGCGGCGTCTACGCGTTGCTCGCGTCGGGGCTCACCCTGATCTTCGGCGTGATGAACGTGATCAACATTGCGCACGGGGCGTTCCTCATCCTGGCCGCGTTCCTCACGTACTCGATCTGGTCGGCGACGGGGCTCGACCCTCTCGTCGCGATCGTGATCACGACCCCGGCGATGTTCGTGTTCGGCTGGGTGGCCTACAACCTGACGCTGCGGCGCATCCGCACCGGTCCCGCGGCGGCCACGGTGCTTCTCACCTTCGGGCTCGCGCTGGTTGTCGAGGGTCTCATGGGGATCATCTGGGGCAACACGGCCCACGCCGTGACACCGCCGTACGTCAACCAGTCGTTCCACATCGGCTCGCTGTTCCTGCCGAAGGCGCAGGTGTATGGAGGGATCATCGCGATCGCCGTGCTTGCGGTCCTGTGGATCGTCCTCACGCAGAGCTGGCTGGGGCGCGCGATCCGCGCCGCCGCGGTGAACCCGCAGGGCGCCGCGCTCGTCGGCGTCAACGTGTCCGCTGTGGCCGCCGCGACCTTCGCGGTCGGGGTCTCGAGCGCCGGCGCGGGCGGCTCGATAGTCAGCGTTCTCTACCCCTTCCTGCCGGGCTCGCACTACGTGTGGATCTCGCGCCTGCTCGGCATCATCGTCCTGGGCGGGATGGGGAGCCTGCCGGGGGCGCTCATCGGCGCCCTCATGCTCGGCGTCGCCGAGACCATGACCGTCACCTACATCTCGCCCGCCTGGGCCACGGCCGTGCCGTACGCGCTCGTATTCGTCGTCTTGCTCGCGCGGCCGCACGGCATCCTCGGCACGCGCCTGCGCGAGGATGTGGTCACGTGACGCGCGCGAAGGCCATCTTTCCGCCGCGCTTCGTCGCCGAGTGGGTCCCGCCGGAATGGGTGACCTCGCGCCGTATGCGCTACGCGATCATCGGCGTTGCGGCAGTGCTGCTGCTCGCGTATCCGCTGTTGTCGGACGACCGCTACTACCAGAACATGCTCATCCTGTCGCTGATGTTCGCGGTCGGCGCGGTAGGGCTGAACATCATCATGGGGTACGGCGGCTACGTCTCGCTTGGTCAGGGCGCCTTCATTGGGCTCGGGGGCTACACCGCCGCGATCCTGTCCACGAAGGTCGGTGGCAATCCCTTTGTATGGGTACCCGCAGCCGGCGTGGTCGCCGGGCTGTTCGCGGCCGCCCTTGGGGTGGTCGCGATGCGCGCCCGCGGGCACACGTTCGTGATCCTCACGATTGTCTTCCTGTTTCTGCTCCAGATCGTTGCGATCAACTGGCGCGTACTGACGAACGGCACCGCCGGGCTCACCACGCCGCTGCCGACGTGGAGCGTCGACATCGCGAATTGGCCGTTCTACTACGCGCTCGCCGGGCTGCTCGCGCTCTCGATCGCGATGTCGTGGTGGATCCGCAGAACGAAGTTCGGAATGGGCCTCGTCGCGATCCGGGAGGACGAGGACAAGGCCGAGACAGTGGGCGTGAACACGCCGGTCTACAAGATCCTCGGGTTCGTCGCGAGCACCGTCTTCGTAGGCATGGCGGGCGCCGTGTACGGCTACTACCTGTCGTTCATCGACCCGCTCGGGATGTTCAACATCCTGCTGAGCGTCCAGATCGTCCTATCCGTGCTTCTGGGCGGGCGCGGCACGCTCTGGGGCCCAGTGCTCGGTGCCTTCATCGTCGAGCCGCTGAACGAGTTCTCGAACAACTCGCTTGGCGGCGGCAACGCCCGCCTGCTCGTGTTCGGTGGGCTGATGGCGCTCGTCGTGCTCTTCATGCCGCGCGGCATCGTCCCCGCCCTCACCGAATTCATCGAGCGGCGGCGCACGCGCGGTCGGGCCGGCCTGGTGGGCGAGCGTCTCGCGGCGGCGATCGAGGTGAAGAAGCGTGACGTGCCGATCGAACGGCCCTCGCTCTCCGGTCGGATGCTCCTCGAGGTGAAGAACGTCTCGAAGCGCTTCGGCGGACTGCGGGCGGTCGATGGCGCCAGCTTCGGCGTGCCCGAGGGTTCGATCACAGCGCTGATCGGTCCGAACGGCTCCGGCAAGACAACGCTGTTCAACCTGATCGACGGGACGATGTCGCTCGACCGCGGCGACGTCTGGTTCGACGGGCAGCAGATCGACCGCATGAAGCCGTGGGGCCGCGCGCACGCGGGCCTCGGCCGCACGTTCCAGATCACGCGTCTGTTCAAGGAGATGACGGTGCTCGAGAACGTCGTCGCGCCGGTGCGCGAGTTCAAGTTGCGCCAGTTGAACGCGGATGCCGTGAGCGGGCCGGAGGCCGAACGTGCCGAGGAGCTGCTCGATTTCGTCGGCATGCTCAAGTACCGTGACGCGCGGGCGTCGGCGCTCTCGTATGGCCAGCAGAAGCTCGTCGAGTTCGCGCAGGTCCTGATGCTCGACCCGAAGGTGATCCTGCTCGACGAGCCCGCCGGGGGCATCAACCCGACGCTGATCGAGCGGATGGGCGAGATGATCCGCGAGCTGAACAGCCGCGGAAAGACATTCCTGATCGTGGAGCACAACATGCCTTTCGTGCTCGGTCTGTGCGATCCGGTGCGTGTGCTGGGCCGCGGCCAGCTGATGGCGCAAGGCACGCCCGAAGAGATCCAGAAGGACCCGCGCGTGCTCGACGCCTACCTCGGCGACGAGTTCGCGGTCGAACCCGAACCGGTGAAGGCATGAGCACGATCCTCAGTGTCAAAGGAGTGGTCGCGGGCTACGGCGGTGGCGACGTCCTGCAGGGCGTCGACCTCGAGCTCGAGGAGAACGGCGTCGTCTGCATCGTCGGGCCGAACGGCGCCGGGAAGTCGACAGTCCTCCGCTCGATCAGCGGTCTGCTCAACCCACGACTCGGCGAGATCTGGCTCGAGGGCAAGCGGATCAACGGTCGCGCGCCGTCCGAGATCCTGGCGATGGGCATCTCGCAGGTCCCGCAGTCGAACGGGCTCTTCCCGAACCTCACGGTCAAGGACAACGTGTTCATGGGTGGCTACCTGAGGCGCCGCGACAAGGCATTCCTGAAGCGGCGGTACGCGGAGCTCGCGGACTCCTTCCCGGTGCTCCGGGAGCGCGCGGACGACAAGGCAGGCAATCTCTCCGGCGGGCAGCGCCGCATGGTCGAGTTCGCGCGTTCGCTGATGATGGAGCCGAAGGTAGTGCTGCTCGACGAGCCGTCCCTTGGGCTCGACCCGAAGGCGCTCAAGATGGTGCACGAGAGCGTGAAGCGCATGGTCGAGCGCGGCAGGACGATTCTCCTCGTCGAGCAGAACGTGCGCTTCGGGTTGAAGATCGCCGAGCACGGGATCGTGATGGAGAGCGGCCGGGTGCTGCTCGACGGCAAGGCGCAGGACGTGCTCAACAACCCCGAGATGGCGGCCCTGTACTTCGGCGGCACGATCAAGGAGCCCGCACCTCAGGTGCGCGTCGTCCAGGTCTGAGGTGACTGGCGCTTTGTGGGCAGCTGCCTCCGGAATCGGCTTCGGTCTCTTCCAGGGGCTCAACCGGCGTGCGGTCCGCGATATCGGCGATCCCTACACCTCCACCTTCCTGCAGCTCGCCGTAGCGGCCGCCGTGCTTCTCGGCCTGACGTTCGCGTCTGGCGAGGAGGCGGCTGTCCGTGACGCCAGCGCCTGGGGAATAACAGCGTTCGCGCTGGCCGGGATCGTGCACTTCCTGGGTGGATGGACGTTCCTCAACATCAGCCAGTCGCGCATCGGCGCAGCGCGCACCTCGCCGCTTCTAACCACTGCTCCCATTTTCGGAGTCGCCGCTGCCGCGATCGTCTACCAACAGCTCCCGAGTTCGATCGCCCTGCTCGCGATGGTGCCGATGGTCGCCGGCGCCTACCTCGTGTCGGCGCGCGCACGCGCCGTGGACGGCGCTTGGCGGGACTCGCTTCCGGGGCTCGCGACCGCACTCATGTGGGGCGTCAGTCCCGTTCTGACTGTGGAGGGGCTGAAGACGCTGCACTCGCCGCTTGCAGGGGTCACCATCGGGATGCTCGCGGCCGTCGCCGCCTACGGCGTCGCGCTCGTCTGGCGCGGCACCGGGTTGCGTCTCGGGGCGGTGGCCCGCGACGCGCTCGCGATCAAGATCGCCGCCGCCGTACTGGTCGCGGTCGCGACCTGGTGGCGCTGGCTTGCGCTCGACGACCAGACGGTCGCGGTCGTGCTGGCGCTCAACCTGCTGTCTGTTCCTGTCGTGCTGTTCGTGGCGCCGCTGCTCGTCGGCCGGCATCTCGAGCAGGTGACCGTGCGCGTCGCGCTCGGGTCTGCGCTGGTCGTTGGCGGAGCCCTGGCGCTGATCTTGGTGGCCTGACGCAATGGTGACCGACATCCATGCCCACGTAATCGTGCCGGAGATCGCTCGCGACGCTGCGCCCGACGAGGAGTGGCGCCCGCTCGTCCGCCACGAGGACGGCGCCACTGTCGTCGAGGTGGCCGGCCGCGTGGTGCGATCGATGATCAAGGAGGTCGTGGACCTCGACGGAATCGTCGCGGCGCAGGACGATGCCGGCGTCGACCGGGTGGTCCTGTGTCCGTTCGTGCCGCTGCTCTACTACGAAGCCGATCCCGACGAGGGCCTCCGCCGCTGCAGGATCCAGAACGACGGACTGGCGCGGCTGGTGCGCGCGAAGCCGGATCGCGTGGCGGCGCTCGGTGCCGTCCCGCTGCAGGACCCCGAGTTGGCCGCCAATGAGCTGCGCGCGCTCAGGGCTGCCGGGGAGCTGAGCGGCGTCGAGATCGCCGCGAGCGTGCGCGGCGACTATCTCGGCAACGACCGTTTCGAGCCCTTCTGGGCCGCCGCCGCCGAGACCGGCGCGATCGTGTTCGTCCATCCGACCACGCGCGGCTTCGACGCCTCGGTCTTCGGTGAGTACTACCTGTGGAACGCGGTCGGGAACCCGATGGAAACGACTGTGACCGCCGCGCACATGGTTCTGGCGGGTGTGCCGGAACGCCACCCGGATCTTCGCGTGGTGCTCGCGCACGGCGGCGGCGCCCTGATCGCCCTGCGCGGCCGCCTTCGTCACGCGCATGAAGTCCAGCCGCAGGCGCGAGCCCGCTTGCGCGAGTCGCCGGACGACACGATCAAACGCTTCTACTTCGACACAGTCGTGCACGACCGCGTACTGCTGCATGCGCTCGTCGACTTCGCCGGACCCGAGCACGTGCTGCTCGGTTCGGACTATCCATTCGACATGGGGGACCTGCGCCCGGCGCAGATCGTGCGTGCCTCCGCGCTGGGGCCGGAGGTGGAGCCAGCGATTCTCGGCGCCAACGCCGAGCGGCTGCTGGCTACGGCGGGGGCAGCAAGAGAGGAGATCATCCGATGAGCCAGACAGCGGACATCGTCGTCGCGGGAGGCGGCCACAACAGTCTCATCACAGCCGCTTACCTCGCCAAGGCGGGCCATGAGTGTCTCGTGCTCGACGCACGGCCGATCCCCGGCGGCGGGGCCGCCTCCGAGGAGTTACTGCTCCCGGGCTACAAGATCGACTCGTGCTCCACGGGTCACACGCTGATCCAGGTGAACCCGCTCATGACGCACGACGAGCTTGGGCTGAAGTCGGACTACGGGCTCGAGTACGTCGCGCCCGACCCGATCGCGCACGTCGCGTTCCCGGACGGCGAGCACCTCACGCACTGGCTGGACGTTGACCGCGCTTATGAGGAGTTCGCGCGCTTCTCGAAGCGGGATGCAGACGCCTACCTCCGGTTGATCGCGGAGTACGACGACGTCAAGGAGGTATTCGCCGAGGCGCGCGTGACGCCGATCGGGTTCGGCCGGTCGCTCGACGAGTTGCTCGCCGAGCATCCGCGGGGCCGGATCTGGATGCGCCGGCACGCGATCGGCGCGTGGGAGATCATCAGGCGCGAATTCGAGAGCCGCCATGTGCAGTCCTACCTGTTGTGGCAGGCGTTCCAGACGCTCGTGCCGGTCGACGCAGCCGGTTCGGGCACGCTCGCGTACTCGATCGTCTTCGGCCGCCAGCGCCGCAGTTGGACTGTCCCGGTCGGCGGCTCGGGCTCGCTCACGGACGCGATCGTGCGCTGCCTCGAGGACCACGGCGGCACGGTGCTCTGCAACCACCGCGTCGCTCGGCTGGTCCTCGAGAACGGCCGCTGCGTCGGCGTCGAGACCGACGACGGCGAGCAGTACCTCGCCCGGGAAGCGGTGCTCTCGAGCATTCACGTCAAGCACCTTGTCCACATGGCACCCGCGGAGTCGTGGGGCGAGGAGTTCGTCTACGGCGTCGACACCTATGACGTCGGCATGTCGGGGATGGCGTGCTACTTCGCGACCAGCGAGCCGCCGCTGTTCGAGACCCCGGCAGGACCGCGCAGGGCGGTATCCGCCGGCACCGTCGGCTGGCCGCAGGACGTGGTGCAGCTCGGCCGCGACATGAAGGACGGCCGCTTCTCGGAGGACGTGCGCTGGCTGCTGGCGGCAACGCCCACGATCGCCGACCCCTCGCGCGCGCCGGAAGGCATGCACACGCTGAAGCTGCTTGGGCCTCAGACCTGGCGACCTCCGGACGGACGCGGCTGGGGCGAGCTCAAGGAGCAGGTCGCGGATCGCTGGCTCGAGCACCTGCGCAGGTTTGCGCCGAACCTAACCGACGAGAAGATTGTCGCGCGCTACATCAAGAGCCCTGAGGACATCGAGCGGTCGAACTCGCACATGGTGCATGGCGCCTTCCACGGCGGAGACCGCAGCTTCCCGTTCAGCGGCAAGTTCCGGCCCGTGCCGGGCTGGGCGTCGCACCGCATGCCGATCAGCGGGCTCTACCAGACCGGGGCGACGACAAGCGTGGGCGGGTCGATCACGGGCATCCCCGGCCGCAATGCCGCGATCGTGATGCTGAGCGACCTCGGGACGAGCCTGGAGGAGGTGGTCGCCGGTGCCGGACGCGCGCGTGCAGGCAGCCGTTAGTCACTGGGGGCCGCGCTTCATCCAGGCGGGAGTCGAGTACGGCGACTTCCTCGCGACGATGGAGCGCATCGAGACCTGGGACGAGTGGCTCGACGAGTGGTGTGTAACCGGCGATATGCACGCCGGCCTGGCACGGGAGGCCGAAGAGGCGGGGCGAGCACGGACGGCTGGCGAGGCGTGGGTGCGCGCGGCGGTCGGCTACCACTTCGCGAAGTTCGTGTGGGTGCTCGACCGCGCGAAGAGCCGCGGCGCGGCTGATCGGGCGGTCGACGCGCTGCGCCGCGCGCACCCGCATCTCGACCCCACGGCCGAGCGCATCGAAGCACCGGTAGACGGCGGCCGCGTGGTCGCGAACCTCCGGCGTCCGCCCCGCAGCGAGCTGCCTCCGCTCGCCGTGCTGATCCCCGGGCTCGACTCGACGAAGGAGGAGTTCTTCCGCTTCGAGGAGTTCTTCCTCAACCGCGGAATGGCGACGCTGTCGATGGACGGCCCTGGCCAGGGCGAATGCGGTTACGATCTCCCGATCCGACACGACTACGAGGTCGGCCTGGCGGCCGCGCTCGACGCCGTGGCCGGACGCGACGACCTCGATCTCGAGCGCATCGGTGCGGTGGGCGTCAGCCTGGGCGGCTACTACGCCCCGCGCGCCGCCGCCTTCGAGCCACGCGTGAGGGCGGTCGTGGGGCTGAGCGGTCCGTTCTGCTTCGGCGAGCTCTGGGACGGGCGGCCGCAGCTCACGCGCGAGACGTTCGCCGAGAAGTCGGGGGCGAGCTCGGAGGACGAGGCACGCGAGAAGGCGCTCGAGCTAGACCTCGACGGAGTAATCGAGCGGCTCGACAAGCCGGCGCTGTTCGTGACCGGCCGCCTCGATCGCCTGGTGCCATGGGAGCAGACGGCTAAGCAAGCAAAGCGGGCGCCGCAGGGGACCTTCGTGTGCTGGGACGAGGGCAACCACGGCTGCTCGAACATCCCGTACAAGGCGCGTTCGCTGATGGCCGATTGGATGGCGGAGCAACTCGGGTGACTGGAGTCGCGCTCGTCGGGACCGGCATGTGGGCGCCGCGGCTGGCCGCCGCCACAGGCCGGGCGCGGCTGCGGCTGGTTACCTGCTTCAGCCGCGACGAGCAGCCGCGTCGCGAGTTCGCCGAGCGCTTCACCTGCGAGCCGGCGGCCAGCTTCGAGGACGCCGTCGGGCACCCCGAGGTGCAGGGCGTGATCCTCGCGACCCCGAACGACGTACACGCCGAGCAGGCGATCGCCTGCGGAGAGCGCGGGCGGCACGTGTTCGTGGAGAAGCCCATTGCCGACACGGTCGAGGCCGCCGAGCGGATGCGCGACACGTGCGCGTCGGCCGGCGTCACGCTCATGGTCGGGCACGCCTTCCGGCGCCTCGGAGCCGCCCGCCGCGCGAAGGCGCTGGTCGACGCTGGGGCGCTTGGCCGCGTAGTGCTCGCCGAGGCGAACTTCTCGCTGCCGGGGAAGCTCAGTCCCGACGCATGGCGCTACTCCCGGGAGCGCAATCCCGGCGGGCCACTCATGCAACTGGGCATCCACCACGTAGACACGCTCGCGTACCTGCTCGGCCCGGTGCGGCGTGCCACCGGGCGCTTCGCGCACGTGCAGACCCAGGCAGAGATCGACGACGTGGGTGTCGTAACGCTGCAGTTCGAGTCGGGCTCGCTCGGAGCGGTGACGGGGAGCTACGTATCGCCGAAGACGTTCGACATCCGTCTGCTCGGCACCGAGGCGGTGCTCGAGTACCGGACCGACATGTCGATCTGGCCGGACGCCGACAGGATGGATGAGGCAAGCAGCCTGACGCTGTCGGGCGAGCGGGTCGATTTCGACGAGCGCGACATGCTGGCCGAGGAGCTCGCCGAGTTCGAGCGCTGCATCCGCGGCGAGACCGAGCCCGAGACCGGCGCCGACGAGGGCATCGCGGCCCTGCGCTGCGTGCTCGACGCGGTCGCCTCCGGCACGCAGGTGCCCGCCTGATGCGCGGCTTCGCACCCTCTACCGAGCACGCCGCCTGATGCGCGCGCCGGCCGCTGGCCTCATCGGCCAGCCACTCGTGCGGCGCGAGGACGAGCGGATCCTCCTCGGACAGACGACTTACCTGGACGACATCGAGTTGCCCGGCCTTGCGCACGCGGCGTTCGTGCGCAGCCCGCACGCGCACGCGCGCGTAACTGCCGTGCATGTGCCCGCGGATGCCCCGGGCCTGGTGGCGGTCATCTCGGCCGACGACCTTGGCGATCGCGTACAGCCGTTCCCGGTCCAGGCACCGCCCGGGATGGACACCGCCGACGAACCCCATCCGGTGCTTGCCTCGGGCGAGGTGCGGTACGTCGGGCAGGCCGTGGCGCTCGTGGTCGCGGAGTCGCGCGGGCTCGCCGAGGATGTAGCGGAGCTCGTAGAAGTCGACTATGAGCCACTCGAGCCTCTCACGAACCCGCGCCGGGACGGCCCGTGGCTGACGCGGTGGGCGCGTTCGAGCGGTGACGTCGACGGCGCGTTCGCGCGCGCCGGGCACGTCGTGCGAGTCAGCCACACGATTCCGAGGCTGGTGGCGTCGCCGATGGAGACGCGCGGAGCTCTCGCCATGTTCGATCCCGGCTCCGGGCTTCTGACGATGTGGCTGTCCGCACAGGACCCGCACCGTCCGCTGTCCCAACTTGCGCACGCATTGAAGCGCCCGCAGGACACGATCCGCGTGATCATTCCCGACGTCGGCGGCGCGTTCGGGAGCAAGGGCGTCGTGGCACCCGAGTGCGCCGCGGTCGCCATCGCGGCGATCGACCTGGCGCGACCGGTGAAGTGGGCCGAGGACCGGCTCGAGAACTTCCTCGCCGCGTACCAGGGCCGCGGCGTCGAGGTCGACGTGGAACTCGCGCTCGACGCCGACGGACGGATGCTCGCGCTGCGCGCCCGGATCTTTGCCGACCTAGGCGGCTACCTGGTGACCACCACGGCGATCCCGTCGCACACGACGGCGATGCTCATGACAGGCGTGTACGACGTCGAGGCGGCCGACGTCGAGCTGGTCGGTCTGCAGACGCATCGGGTGCCGACGGGCCCTTACCGCGGTGCCGGACGGCCGGAAGCCGCCTACGCGCTCGAACTCACGGTCGACGCAGCCGCGCGGGCGCTGGGAATGGACCCGATCGAGCTGCGCCGCATGAACCTCGTTTCGGAGTTCCCGCACAAGACGCCCCTCGGCTTCACCTACGACTCGGGCGATTACGAACGCTGCCTTGATCGCGCCGTCGAGCTCGCGGACTTCGCCACACTCGACGCAGGCCCGGGGCGGCTCGTCGGCAGGGGCGTCGGCATGTACGTCGAGCGGGCAGGCGGTCAGTGGGAGAGCGCGCACGTGACCGTCGAGCCCGACGGGCGCGTGATCGTGCGCAGCGGCTCCAACCCGCACGGACAGGGACACGACACCGTTTTCGCGCAGATCGCGGCGGAGCGGCTCGGCATCGAGCCGAATGACGTCGTGCTTCGGTTCGGCGACTCGGCCGTCGTTCCGCGCGGCGTCGGCACCTTCGCGAGCCGCTCTGTGGCGATGGGAGGGTCGGCGATCGTGCTGGCGATCGACGAGATCCGCGACAAGTGCGTGAAGATCGCCGCCCATCTGCTGGAGGCCGAGGAGGACGAACTCGCGTGGACCGAAGGCGCCATGCTCAGGGCCGGCGACGGGCGCGAGGTCAGCCTGGGCGATCTGGCGGCCGCCGCGTACAACTCGTCACGGCTGCCGACCGGAATGGAGCCGGGACTCGAGGCGAGCGCACGCTTCTCATCGGAGCAGGTCTTCTCCTCGGGTGCCTACGCCGCGGCAGTGGCGATCGAGCAGGCGACCGGGCGGCTCGAGCTGCTGCGACTCGTGGCGGTGGACGACGCGGGTGTGATCGTGAACCCGCTACTGGCGGAGGGCCAGGTGATCGGCGGCATCGCGCAGGGCCTCGGCGCCTCGCTGGTGGAAGAAGTGGTCTATGACGAAGCGGGCCAGCTCCAGACGGCGTCGTACGCCGACTACAGCCTGATGACGGCCGCCGAGATGCCGCACGTAGCCACCGCATTCGTCGTGAGTCCTTCGCCGCTGAACCCGCTCGGCGCCAAAGGCATCGGCGAGGGTGGCGCGATAGGCACGCCGGCGGCGGTTGGCAATGCCGTTGCAAATGCGCTTGGCGGCCGCATTCTCGACCCCCCCTATACCGCTAACAAAGTCTGGCACGCGATACAGGAGGAGACGAGTTGAAGCTGAGCACCGAGTTCGTCGTGGCGGCGCCGCTCGAGCGGACGTGGCCCGCGCTCCTCGACGTGCCGCGGGTGGCTAGCGCGCTGCCTGGCGCGAACATCGACCCCGAGCCGGCTGACGGCGCATACCGGGGCACGATGAAGGTGAAGCTGGGCGCAGTGACCGCCGAGTACGCCGGCACGGCCATGATCCAGGACGTCGACGAGGACGAGCGCGCCGCGAGCTTTCGTGTCGAGGCACGCGAGCGCCGTGGCCAGGGCACCGCCGCCGCCACGATCACGACGCGGCTTGCGCCGGAGGACGGGCGGACGCGCGTGTCGGTCGAGACGGACCTCGAGGTGACGGGCCGCCAGGCGCAGCTCGGGCGAGGCATCATGCAGGATGTCGCCCGAGGCGTGCTGGATCGCTTTGCGCGGGGCCTCGAACGCGAGCTCGCCGGCGATGCCGCGGATCGACAGCAGCCCGCGGCAGCCTCCGAAGAAGCGCTCGACCTCGGCGGCGCGGTCTTCGGACCGCTGATCGAGCGCGCGCTCGTATTCGCGGCGGGCGTGCTCGTCGGCTTGGTGGTGGGCAGGGTTGTCGCCCGGCGATGAAGCCGGCGCCCTTCGACTATGCCGCACCGCGCTCGCTGGGAGAGGCGCTCGGTCTGCTCGGGGATGATTCGAAGGCACTCGCCGGCGGCCAGAGCCTGGTGCCGCTGCTGAACTTCCGCCTCGCACGCCCCGAGCTGATCGTTGACCTAAATCGCGTGCCGGGCGTCGCCTACCTGCGGCGCAGCGGAGGCGTGCTGCACATCGGCACGCTCACGCGCCAGGCGACGCTCGAGCGCTCCGGACTGGTGGAGCGCCACTGGCCGCTGCTTCGCCAAGCCGTGCGCCACGCCGGGCACGCCCAGACCCGAAGCCGTGGGACCGTTGGCGGCTCCGCGGCGCACGCGGACCCGACGGCGGAGCTGCCGGTCGCGCTGACTGCGCTCGACGCGTGTTTCCGTCTCCGCTCCCCGCGCGGCGAGCGCACGCTCGGCGCCGGCGAGTTCTTCGTCTCGACGCTCACCCCGGCCATCGAGCCCGACGAGCTGCTCGTGGAGATCGAGGTGCCACCGCTACCGGACGGCGCGCGCACTGCGTTCGTGGAGTACGCGCCGACGCACGGCGACTTCGCCGTCGCGGGCGCGGCCGTGGTGCGCGCGCCGGATGCCTGCGCGATCGCGCTGCTCGGCGCCGGGGCCACGCCGCTGCGAGCCCAGGCGGCGGAGCAGGCCCTCACGAACGGCGCCGCGGCGCACGACGCAGCCGCAATCGCTGCGCAGGACGTGGACGATCCGTGGCGGCGCGCGTTGACAGCGACGCTCGTCGGCGAGGCGATCGAGAGGACGGCCGTATGAGGATCAGCGTCGAGATCAACGGGAGGATCCACGATGCGGAGGTTGAGCCGCGCACGCTGCTCTCCGACTTCGTCCGCCACCAGGCGGGCCTCCACGGGACGCGGGTGGGATGCGAGCATGGTGTCTGCGGCGCGTGCACAGTGCAGCTCGACGGCCAGCCGATCCGCTCCTGCCTGATGCTGGCGGTGCAGGCCGACGGGCGCGCGCTGCGGACGGTCGAGGGGCTCGCGAGCGATGGCGACCTGCATCCGCTTCAGCGTGAGTTCCAGCAGAAGCATGCGCTCCAGTGCGGCTTCTGCACCTCAGGATTCCTCATGTCGCTCGAGGCCTTCCTGCGAAGCAACCCTGACCCCGGGGAGCAGGAGATCAGGGAGGCGCTCGCCGGCAACATCTGTCGCTGCACGGGGTACGAGGCGATGGTCGAGGCGGTGCGCAGCGCGGCGAATGCGATGCGCGAGGAGTAGTCAGTCGGCGCTCAGGTCGGTGGCGGAGCGGTCGACCCGCGAACGACGAGCTCGGTCGGCACGAGATGCCGTTCCGTCGGCTGGCCCTCGCCTGCGAGGCGGGCGAGCAGTACCTGCGCGGCGCGGACGCCCAGCGCATGCTGGGGGAAGGCGACCGTGGTCAGGGGCGGCTGGAGCTTGCCGACGAGCGGCATGTCGTTGTGCCCCGCCACCGAGACGTCCTGCGGACAGCGCAGTCTCGCGGCGGTCAACGCCTCGAGCGAGCCGATCGCCATCAGGTCGTTGCCCGCGACGATCGCCGTGATGGCGCGGCGCTCGCCGAGGAACTGTCGGGTGAGCTCCCGGCCGGCGTCGATGGTGAAGCTCGCGCCGTGGCGGACCACGGGCTGGCGGTCCGCCGCGAGCAGGTCCGCGATCGCGGCGCGAAACGCCGTCTCGCGTGCGACGGTCGTCGACAGGGTCTCGGGACCAGTGAGGTGGGCGATCCGCACGTGGCCCAGTTCGACGAGGTGTCGCACCAGCGCTCGCACACCCGATGCGTCGTCGGCGGCGACGAACGGCAGCGAGCCCCCGTCGATGTCGCGCGTGACCAGCACGGTCGGCAGGTCGCCGCCGTCGAGACCTCGGACCGTGGCGCTCGTGCGCGTCGCGGTCGCCACGATGAGGCCCTCGCAGCGGCGCGCCTGGAGTTCGGCGACGACTACGGCCTCGCGGTCCGCGTCGTTGTCGGTGTCGGCAAGCAGGCACGCGAGGCCGGCTCCCCAGAGCGTCTCCTCGACGCCGCGAACGATCGGGGGCAGCACCGGGTTGGTCAGATCGGGAACGACGACGCCGACGACGCCCGAGCGTCGCGTGCGCAGGCTGCGCGCGGTGGGGTCCGGCAGATAGCCGAGCTCGCGCGCCGCCGCGCGCACCTTGCGCGCCGTCTTCTCGGCGATGCGGCCCCGGAGGGCGGGGTTGAGCGCGCGGGACGCCGTCCCGGGGTGCACGCCGGCTCGCGCCGCGACGTCGCGAATGGTTGGGCGCCGCGCCACGGCGGGATCGTAGTCGCGTCGGCCGCGGCGGCCGGCGGTCCGCGTCAGGGGCGGCGGTCCACAACCCGGTAGGTCAGGCGCGCGCCCAGTACTCGGCTGACGCCTTGCTGTCGCGCAGCGCCTCGGCCGTCTCGAAGCCCGGCGCCATCGACGCGGTGTCGCCGGCCATGACCTCGTGGTGGTCGATGTTGAGCAGACGGATCCAGCTCTGCTGACCGAGCGTCAGGCCGATCGCGCAGCCCAGCTCGACGAGCTCGGGCTCGCTGAAGTGACGATGCAGGCGATCCCAGAAAGCGTCGCCCGTGTCGAGGTGCCAGGCGATCGCCTCGGCGTAGGCGAGCGCGGCCTTCTGGCGGTCGCTGAAGTTTGGCGAGCTCTCGAAGTTCAGGAGCTCGTCGTACTGGCCTTCGACCAGTCCCAGTGCCTTGCCCTTCTCCGAGCGCTGGTTGCCGCAGTACTCGCACTTGACGCTGCGCGAGACGTAGACGCGACAGAGCTCCTTGATCGCGTGGTCGCAGACGCCGTTTCGAAACAGGTCGTCCCAGCTGTTTGCGAAGAACCAGAACGCGGCGGGAACATGCGCGCGCACCGCCGAGCTCTCGGGCCGCGGGGTGCCCTCGCGCGCGCACCGCTCCATCTCGGCGCGCATCTCCGGAGTCATGTCCTCGAGCGGGACGTAGCTGATCCGCTGCTTGCCGGCCATTGTCTTTCCCCCTCCGGTGGTGATCGCCGTCAATCTTGGCAATCGATTGCCACGAGCATAGCGAACTTCGCCGTCACGCCGATCTAAGGTGCGTGCGTGGTCCGCGTCGGCCCGTCGTACCTGCCCTCCCAGGACAATCCCGCGGCCGCGGTCGAGTGGCTGGCCGAACACGGGTTCACCGCGTGCGAGATCGACTTCGAGCGCAAGTTCTGGATGGACTACGCATTCGCCGAGCGGCTCGGGGAGCTGGCGGGTGCCGCCGACATCGCCCTGTCAGTCCACGCGCCGCTCGCGGCGTTCGTCGGCCGGCCCGAGCGCGACAAGAAGTTCCGCACCGCCGTCGGCATGCTCGACCACACTGCGGGTTTGACCGCAGCGTGCGGCGCCGACCTGATGGTCGTGCATCCTGGCTACCTATTCGGCCGCGCGCACACGGAGTCGGTCCGCTCCGTCGTCGAGCAGCTCAGCGAGGTGCGCGAGCGGCTGGAGACCAAGGGGCGAGGTGTGACCTTCGGAATCGAGGTGATGGGCCGCGTCCGCGAGCTCGGGACGCTGGATGACGTGATCGCGATCGCGGCGCGCCTCGACTGGGTCCGGCCGGTGATCGACTTCGCTCATCTCCACGCCGTCACCGACGGCGGCTTCACGAACGTCACGCCATTCGAGGAGGCGCTGAGGCTCGCAGACGGCGTGATCGAGCCGGGTGCGCCGTTCCACATCCATTTCTCGGACATCAGCTACGCGAACCGCAACGAGAAGTGGCACCTCCCGTACGGCGAGGGAACGCTGCGCGCGGAGCCGCTCGCCGAGGCGCTCGCGAGCTTCCGGCGTCCCGCGACCGTGATCAGCGAGTCGCCCGACACGCAGTCCGACGAGGCGGTCAAGGCGATCCTGACTCAGGCAACGCGCAGCAGTCCGCGCGGGTAGTGGTGCAAGCTCTCGGCGCCGTCGCCGGTGACGAGCATCAGCTCGCCCGTCTGCACACCTGCGGTCTCGTCGGGCGTGACCACGTTCGGTTGCACGACCACGGTCATTCCTGCCTCGAAGGTGAAGTCCGGTACGTCGGTCAGCGTGCGACTGCTCGACCCCAACACGGGAGGCAGATAGCCGCCGACGAAGCCGTGAACCAGGTCGTCGCGGATCGTGAACCCCGCGTCTTCGATGACCTGCGATGCCGCCACGAGATCAGCCGCCGCCGCGCCCGGGCGAAGGCGGGCAACGATCGCGTGGAAGGCGGCATCGGCCACGTCGTGCAGGTCGCGGTACTGCGCGGTCGGCTCCGCAGCCACCGTGAAGGTGCGCAAGAGCTGTGCCGAGTACTCCCAGAATGCCGCGCTGATCTCGCAAGTCAGCACATCACCACGCTCGAGCCGGCGGGTGGATGGCCACTGCGCGGGCACCGACAGAGCCGGCGCGTCCATGGAGGTTGCGCCGAAATAGTGGATGTGCGTCGTGCCCCCGCGCGCCGTATACGCGCGTTCGACGATGTCGCCCAGCTCGCGTTCGTCGGTGCCCGGAATGGCGGTCGCGTGCAGCTCGCGTATCGCGTCGTCTGTCATCTGCGCCGCGATCCGGATCCACGCGATCTCCTCCGGCGACTTGACGAGTCGCCGGCGCGTGTAGCTGGCATTCATGTCGACGACCTCCGACGCAAGCGCCTCGAGCGTGACGTGTGCGCCGTAGCTGAGCGAGCCGATCACTCCGATCCGCCTGCCGCGCCCGCGGCGCCGCTCGAGCTCCTCGGTTGCGCTGATGGCCGGGCGCTCGCCCGCCCAGCGCACGTCCGTCTCCGTGGCGATGCGCTGGGCGTTCGGCACGTGGTTGTAGAAATTCACGAGCAGCACGTCGCGCTCGCCCGGTGTGTGCACCACCACGGCCTCGCGTGTGACCGGCCAGCGCGTCAGCCAGCCGACTGCGGAGCCGAAGCGGTTCGCGCCGTAGATGACCAGGTGCTCCACGTCCCGCTCGGCCATCGCGGCGTCGAGCGCGGCGGCGCGGCGCGCCATCTCGTCGTCGCTGAAGCGCGGGTAGGGCTGTCCGTCTGGGCCGGTCAGAGGAGCGAGTAACCGCCGTCGCAGAAAACGAGTTGCCCTGTGACCCAGCCCGCCCCCGGCGAGCAGAGGAAGGCGACCAGCCGGGCGGCATCCTCGGGTTCGGACAGTCGGCCCATCGGCGTGCGGGCGGCAAGGCGCTGCTTCAGTGCCGCCGCGTCCTCGGCCATGGCGTCGAACGACTCGGTGTCGGTCGGCCCAGGCGCCACGACGTTGACGGTGATCCGCCGGGGCGCCAGCTCGGCCGCGAGGAAGCGCGCGCCCGCCTCGACCGCGCCCTTCGCGAGCGCCAGCGGGGCATAGCCGAGGTTGCGTGGCCGGTGCGTCCCGGTGGACGAGATCCCGATGATCCGCCCGCCGTCCCGCATATGCGTTGCTGCGGCAGCAGACCCGAACAAGAACGGCGCAGCATTGAGGCGCATGGTGCGCTCGAAGTCCTGCGGTGTGAGGTTGAGGATCGAACGCCTGACCGGCGTCACGGCGCAGGCGACGAATGCATCAAGTCCTCCAAGCGCGGCCGCCGCCTGGGCGACTAGCGCGGCGGGGTCTTCGCCGGCGTCGCCGCGGACGAGCACACAGCGCCCGGCTGCGCTCTCGACAAGCGCCTGCGTCTCGCGCGCGGTCTCGGCACGCTCGGCATAGCCCGCGGCGACGTTCGCGCCGGCAGCCGCGAGCTCAGCCGAGATCGCTCGGCCGATGCCACGGGTGCCGCCGAGCACGAACGCCCGGAGGCCGGCGAGCTGCTGGCTCACGTCAATGCGGGCGCGCCGGCATCGCCGACGGGCATGCGACCGTTCACCGGCGTTGCCGTGCCGGTCTCGGAATCGAGCTCGGTGTTGAGGTTCGACTGTGTCTCGCGCTCGAGCGGTAGCGTGCCGCCGACGGTGTAGAACGGCTTGCCGGCGATCAGGAGGTCCTCGGCGGGGAAGCGCGTGATCACCTCGCACCCGTCGGCCGTGACCACGAGCTGCTCCTCGATGCGCGCCGCGGACCAGCCGTCGCTCGCGGGCCAGAACGTTTCCAGCGCGAAGACCATGCCCTCTTGGATCTCCTCCGGGTGGTCGAGCGAGACGAGCCGGCTGAAGATCGGCTTCTCCCAGATCGTGAGCCCCACGCCGTGGCCGAACTGAAGCGCGAACGCCGCCTCCTCGTCGGGGAAGCCGAACTCCTGCGCCCTCGGCCAGACCTGCACGACCTCGGCGGTGGTGGCGCCGGGCCGGATCAGCGCGATCGCGGCGTCGAGGTAATAGCGGCACCGCTTGTAGGCGTCGAGCAGGGCGCGCGACGCGCTGGCCACCGCGAAGGTGCGGTAGTAGCACGTGCGGTAGCCCATGTACGAGTGCAGGATGTCGTAGTAGGCAGGATCGCCCGGGCGCATCGCGCGGTCGGTGAACACGTGCGGGTGCGGGCTGCAGCGCTCACCTGAGATCGCGTTGACGCCCTCAACGAACTCCGATCCGCGCTCGTACAACACCTTGTTGACGAGCGCGACCGCCTCGTTCTCGCGGAAGCCCGGACGCATCGCCTCGTAGAGGTGGTCGTAGGCCTCGTCGACCATTGCGCACGCCTGGTTGAGCAGGAGGATCTCGTCTTGGGTCTTCAGCATCCGGGCGTTCTGCATGAGCTGCTGGCCGTCGACGATCTGGACTCCCGCGCGCTGAAGCGCGAAAAGGACCTCGGGCTCGATCGCGTCGACCCCGACCGGCTCGCCAAGCAGGCCGCGCTGCTCGAGTTCGACGCGGATCTTCTCGGCAACGCTCTCGGCGCGGCCGGATTCGGGCGACATCGCGCCGCGCATGGTCGAGATGCCGGCGCGCGAGCGCCCGTCACCAAGCCACGGGTTGTAGAGCTGGTGGTGGCGCGCCGCCGACCCGAAGTCCCACATGATCGGCTCGTCGTCCTGCGGCAACAGACAGAAGCGGTTGAGCTTGTCCATCGCCCACGTGCCGATGTGGGTGGCGGTGATGTAGCGGATGTTCGACATGTCGAAGCACAGCAGGGCGCCCAGCGACGACTCGCCAAGGAGCCCTTTGATGCGGGCGAGGCGCTCGTTGCGCAGCCGGTCGAACTCGACCCGCTGCTCCCAGTCGACCCCCATCGTTCCGTACGTGCGCAGTCCCATCGCCCACCTCGCCGAGCCTCGTCTGACAATCGGTTTGCTGCAATCGCGGGCTGTGCTGCAAACGATTGCAGCTTGTGGGAGACTATACCACCGAGCACGTTGACCTCGCATCGCGCCTCAGCTACCCTGCAAACGATTGCAGGATTGCGGCGACCTAGGAGAGCGCAGATGGAGAACGGCAACGTCAACGGCCGGAGGATCGGATGGGCCGGCACCGGCAGGATGGGGTACGCGCTCGCGGCGCGCCTGCTCGAGCACGGTTGCGACGTAGCCGTCTACAACCGCACACGCGCAAAGGCAGAGCCGCTGGCCGATGTCGGCACCTGCACGGTCGTGGACGCGCCGGCCGAGCTCGCTGAGCGCGAGATCGTCTTCACGATGGTCGCGGGCGACGACGACTTCAGGGAACTCGTGATGGGACCGGAGGGGCTGCTCTCCCGGGAGCGCGGGCCGCGCATCATCGTCGACTCGACGACCGTGTCGGCCGATGTCTCGGCCGAAGTGCGCGCCGAGGCCGCACAGCGCGGCACGGACCTGCTCGCCGCGCCTGTGAGTGGAAACCCGCGCGTCGTCGACGCGGGCAAGCTGACGTACGTCGTGTCCGGGCCGGAGGACGCATACCGGGCGGTGTCGCCCTACCTTGAGGTGCTCGGCGCCGGCGCGACCTACGTCGGCGACGGCGAATTGGCGCGGCTCGCGAAGATCTGCCACAACCTGCTGCTCGGTGTCGTGGCGCAGTCGCTCGCCGAGATCACGGTGCTCGCCGAGAAGGGAGGGATGTCTCGCGAGGCTCTGTTCGAGTTCCTCAACAGCAGCGTGATGGGCTCGATGTTCACGCGCTACAAGACGCCCGCATACGTGAACCTCGACTTCCACGCGACGTTCACGCCGATCCTGCTGCGCAAGGACTTCGACCTCGGCTTCAAGGCCGCCCGCGAGCTCGACGTCCCGATGCCGGTTGCCGCCGCCACGCTCCAGATGGTCCAGGCGCTAATCGGCGCGGGCTACCGCGAGGAGGACTTCGCGACGTTGCTGGAACTGCAGGCGCGGCTCTCCGACCTCGAGCTCGTGTCGGAGGACGCCCCGGTCGCGGATGGCCTCGGCACACCGTCCGCTCAGGCTGCCGGTTAGGTGTAGGTCGTCGGCTGGCCCACTGCAAACGATTGCGCTAATCTACGCCAGCAACGTCGTCGACGAGGAGGCACGCGTGGCGAAGGCTCCGATTGCAAGCACGCAGCGCACCGATGCGCAGCAGGTAGAGGACGCCGCACCGTGGCTCGAGCGTTACGGGCACATGCTCACGATCCGCCTGTTCGAAAGTGAGATGCACAGGCTGTTCCTGAAGGGCGAGGTCCACGGCACGACGCATCTGTCGTCCGGTCAGGAGGCGGTTCCGGTCGGGGTCTGCTCGGCTCTGGAACCGACCGACTACGTCGCCGGAACGTATCGGGGGCACGGGCACGCGCTTGCCAAGGGCACGGATCCGGAGCCGCTCGCTGCAGAGATGCTCGGGCGCGCCACCGGTGTCTGCGGCGGCCGGGCGGGCTCGATGAACGTGATCGATCTGGAGCACGGGCTGATCGGCTGCTTCGGGATCGTGGGTGGCAGCATCGCCGCTGCCACCGGCGCAGCGCTGACGGCCAAGCGCCAAGGCGGCGTGGCCGCCGCGTTCTTCGGCGACGGCGCTGTCAACCAGGCGTACTTCCACGAGTGCCTGAACTTCGCGGCGGTGCTGGAGCTCCCGATGCTCTTCGCCTGCGAGAACAACTTCTATGGCGAGTTCACGCCGATGCAGAAGGTCACGGCCGGCAGCGACATCGCAGCGCGCGGCGCCGCCTACACGGTGCCTTCGAAGGTGGTCGACGGCAACGATGTGTTCGCCGTCCACGCTGCCGCGCGCGAGGCAGTCGAGCGCGCACGGTCGGGTGGCGGCCCGACACTGCTCGAGTGCCAGACCTACCGCCACTACGGCCACTCGAAGTCGGACCCCGCGAAGTACCGCCCCTCCGAGGAGGTCGAGACATGGCTGGCGCGCGATCCGCTCACGATCGCGAAGACCAAGCTCGAAGAGCTGGGTGCGAGTGAGAGCGACATTCGGGCCGTCGAGGAGGAGGTGCGGGCGCGCATGGACCGCGCGATCGAGGCGGCGCTGGCTGCGCCATACCCCGATCCGGCAGAGGAGCGCGCGACGGAGTTCGCGTCATGAGCGAGCTGGAGTTCCGCGTAGCGATCCGCGACGCAATCGCCGAGGAGCTCGAACGCGACGAGCGCGTCGTGTTCTTCGGAGAGGATGTCGCCGCGCCCGGGGGCGTCTTCATGGCGACGCCCGGCCTCTCCGAGCGCTTCGGTCAGGAGCGCGTCTTCGACACGCCGATATCCGAGCTCGCGCTCGCGGGCGCCGCGTTCGGCGCGGCCGCCACTGGGCTGCGACCGATCTTCGAGATCATGTTCGGCGACTTCATGGCGCTCCCCATGGACTCGCTCGTGAACCAGGCGGCGAAGTTCTGGTACATATCGAATGAGCAGGGCAGCATCCCGCTCGTCGTCCGCTCGGCGGTCGGTGGCGGAGGCCGCTTCGGCGCCATTCACTCGCAGACCCACGGGACCTGGTTCCAGGGCATCCCAGGCATCAAGATCGCCGCTCCGTCGAGTCCCGCGGAGGCCAAGGGACTCCTCAAGGCGTCGGTCCGCGACGACAACCCGGTCATCTTCCTCGAGCACAAACGCCTCTATTCGGTCAAGGGGCCGGCGCCCGCCGACGACGAAGTGATCCCGCTCGGCGAGGCGCGCATTGCGCGCGAGGGGGCCGACCTGACGCTCGTCTCGATATCCAAGCCCCTCGCCGACTCGCTCGTCGCGGCGGACGAGCTGGCCGCGGACGGAATCGACGTCGAGGTGGTGGATCTGCGCACGCTCAGGCCGCTCGACCTCCAGACCGTGCTCGACTCGGTCGCGAAGACGAACCGGATCGTCGCTGTGGAGGAGGGACCGCGCACGGGCGGTTGGTCGACCGGCGTGCTAGGTGCCGTGGCCGAGGAAGCCCTGCATGATCTCGACGACGCGTGGATCGTGGCCACCGACGAGACGCCGATCCCCTACAGCCCGTCGCTCGAGGACGCGTTCATGCCCAGTTCGAGCACGATCGCCGACAACGTGCGCGAGCGCCTCGGCGTCGCCTCCGGCAACCTGAGCAGCACGGCATAGGCCGGACCCGTGCAGTACGCGAAAGCCGACGCCAAGACTGCTGCGCGTCAGACGTTCACCGGCATCTGGGCCGCCGTGACCACGCCATTCGACGTCCAGGGGAACGTCGATCATGCCGCCCTCGAAGAGGACGTCCGCTACCTGATCGAGACGCTTGGAGTCGGCGGGATCTTCTGCGCCGGCGTCATGGGTGAGTTCTGGGCCTTGACAAACCGGGAGCGGACGGACGTCATACGGCGCGTCGTCGAGGCCTGCAACGGAGACGTACCCGTCCTTGCGCACACCGGGCACCACTCCGCGCGTGAGACGATCGACCTCACCCGCGCAGCCCAGGAAGCGGGTGCCGACTTCGTCGTCGTGATCAACCCGTACTACCCGGTCAGTTCTCCGGACGGCCTGCGCGACTGGTTCCTGCAGGTGCTCGACGGGATCGACATCGGCGTCTGGCTATTCGACACGAGTTACTCAGGGGTGTCCCTCCCGCTCGATCTGATCGACCGTCTGGCCGACGTCGAGCACGTCTGCGGGATCAAGGTCGGGCACGGCCACGAGCGCTACCTGGAGGTACTGGACAGAGTCGGCGACCGGATCCTCGCCTGCGAGGCGAGCGAGACCACGTGGCTCGAGAACATGCGCGACCGAGGTCAAAGGGTCTACATGTCGTCGGCGGTCCCATACCTCTTCCAGACAGCGGAATCGCAGCCCATGAACGAGTACACGCGGCTGGCGCTCGCCTCCGACTTCGAGGCTGCCGAGCTGGTTGCGCGCAGCATGGCTCCGCTCCGCGAGCTCGCCGACAAGTGGTTGCACGGTCGGTCGATGCGCGAGCGGATCAATCCCGTCCCCTACATCAAGGCGTGGGCCGGTCTCCTCGGCATGTCGGGCGGACAGCCGCGTGCTCCACTGCCGCCGCTCAGCAAGCGACAGCTCGCGGCGCTCGCAAACGATTTGGAGCGCGCCGGCCTCTTGCCCCCAACGGTGGGACGACACTCTGCGCCCCCGGCAATGCGCCCCGCTTCCTGAGGCGCTCCTCTCAGAGTGCGAACGCGAGCGGCTGCTCGAGCAGCTCGCGCACGCGCGCCAGGAAGCGGGCGCCGTCCGCCCCGTAGAGGATGCGGTGATCGCACACGAGCGTCAGCGTGACGGTCGGCCGCACGACGATCCGGTCGCGCTCATCGACGAGCGGGCGCTTCTTGAGTGAGCCGACCGCGAGGATCGCGGCTTGCGGAACATTGATGATCGCGCTGAAGCTGTCGATGCCGAACATGCCGAGGTTGCTGACGGTGAATGTGGCGCCTGCGAGCTCGGGCGGCGTGACCGTCCGGTCGCGCACCTTCTCCGCGAGCTCGCGTGTAGTGCGCGCGATCGACGCGAGCGATCGTGTGTCGGCATCGAATACCGTCGGCACGACGAGCGCGTCTTCCGCCGCGACCGCGACGCCTACGTTCACGCGCGCGTACTCCTCGAACCGCCCGTCCTTGTACGACCCGTTGACGCGCGGGAACTCGCGCAGTGCGAGGGCGCTCGCCTTCACGATCATGTCGTTGTACGACGGGATCTGGTCGGCGCTGAGTTCGCGGAGGCGCTCGCGCAGCTCGACGCACGCGCTCAGGTCGACATCGGCGTGCAACTCGAAATACGGCACGGTCGCGTGCGACTCGGCCATGCGTCGCGCAACGGTCTGCTGGAGGCGTGTCAGCTCGTGGATCTCAGTCTCGCCGCGGGCGTCTGTGGCGGGGGCCGCCTCGGGCGCGCGGCCGGGCCGCGACTCGGTGCGCGCCCCCTCACCAGCCGGATGCCCGACTGCGGCCGCGGTCGACGGCGCCGTGGCGGTGGCGCGCTCGGCAACGGCGTCCTCGACGGACTCGCCCGCCGGGGCAGCCGCCGCCGCTTCGACGTCAGCGCGCACAACCCGTCCGTTGGGCCCGGTGCCCTGGATCCCAGCCAAGTCAACACCGAGGTTGTGCGCGGTGCGACGCGCCAGCGGCGACGCCGCGACCCGTCCAGCCCCGGAGGCGGCCGACGTTCCCGTGGGCGCCGCGCCGCTGCCGTTGCGAGCCGAGCCGGTCGATGGCCGTCCCCGCGTGGCGGCCCCGTCCTCCTCGGCCGAGGCCGTTGAAGTCGTCGATGCGACGCTCGCCGGGGCGCCGTTGCCTCCGGCGGTTGCGTGCGCACGCACCGCGCGGCCCTCGACGCGCTCGCCGGCCGCGCCGACGATCGCGATCGGCTCTCCGAGCGCCGCCGTCTCGCCGCGTCCAACGACGATCTTCAGGATTACGCCGTCGACATCTGCCTCGTACGTCATCGTCGCCTTGTCGGTTTCGATCTCGACGAGTGGCTGTCCTCGTCGGACCTCATCACCCTCGGCGACGAGCCACTCGAGGACGGTGCCCTCCTCCATCGAGTCCGAGAGGCGCGGCATGACGATGTCGTTGGCCATAAGGCGGCTCCTGATCTACGGTTGTTGCAAACGTTTGCAGCCTATTTTTACCACACGGTCATATGGTCGGAACCGCCGTCGTCGACGTGCCGAACCGTGTGACATCCTGAACGGGTGACCATCGCGAGTTGGTGGCGGCGTTTCCGCGAACGCGGGCGGGCCTTGTTGGACTCCGACCAGCCGCCGCCATGCATCGGTGGCGTCCCGTATACGCCTGCGCAGTGTCGTGAAGACAAGGCCAGCAGAGCAGGAGAACGCGCCGGACCGCGCAATTCGACGGCATGGGGCGACTCGCCGCAGTCATCGCCACCGTCGCAGTCGGCGCGCTGATCGCGCTTCAGCCGCCGGTCAACTCAGAACTTGGCAAGCGAACGACCATCCTGGCCGCCGCGTTCATCAGCACTGCGATCTCAGCTGTCGTCATGGGATTGATCGTCTTCGCTGCCGGCGAGTTCGGCCATGTCCGACGCGTCCCTCACATCCCAGTCGTGTACTTGACCGGCGGCCTGCTCGGCGCGGCGCTTGTCTCGGTCTCCCTCGTCACGGTGAGGACGCTCGGAGCCGGTGGCGTCGTTGCCGCAACGGTTACGGGTCAGCTCGTAGTTTCCGCAATGCTCGACCGCTACGGCGTGCTTGGGCTCGAGCGGCTCGGGCTGACACCGCTGCGCATTGCCGGCTTCACGCTGCTCCTTGCCGGGACCGCGATGGTCACTGCGCGCTGAACCTGTCGTCGTTGCTGACTGGGAGCAGGGGCAGTCCGCGTCGCTGCGTGCGGGAGTTCGTGCGCTCGCAACAGACGTCGACGCGGTGGGTTGTGTTGCTCGGCGACCAGCCGCTCGTGTCGTCCCGCGTAGTGGATCATGTCGTCCGTGCGTGGCGTCCTGACCTTGATGCCGCGCGCGCCACATATTGCGGCCAGGCTGGGCACCCGGTTGTTCTTGGCCGTTCGCTGTTCAAGGCCGTCGACGCGATCAGCGGCGACGCCGGAGCTCGGTTGCTATCTAGGAGTGCCACCGTCCTGGAGGTTGAGTGCGGAAGCGCAGCGGTGCTCGATGTCGACACACCCGAACAGCTTGCGTCCATCGAGCGAACGCCGGCGCCCCCGTCCGGCTAGGACTCGATGTCCGCGCGCTTGATCGGAAGTCGGCGCCCCGGCGATTGGATCGAGATCACTGAGCGCGGTACCGCGACCAAGTATCGGCGATCGGACTCGACGATCGACCGTGGCCGGCCTGCTGGTGGGAACCTCCAAGATCGCACAACGAGCTATCCATCCTTGAAGACGTGTCCCGAA
>DATBDN010000078.1:0-18695 GCA_036269895.1 Thermoleophilaceae bacterium | reverse complement strand
CACCTGCGGCATCGCGACGAAGAACCTCGCAACGAACCGCCTGCTCGACGCGATCGTGGACGACCTGCCGTCACCCGCCCAGACCGGTGCGCTCGACGCGGGCGAGACCCATCTCGACCCTTCCGAGGACGGCCAGACGGTCGCCTACGTCTTCAAGACGCTCGCCGACCCGTTCGCAGGCCGCATCAACTACTTCCGCGTCTTCCAGGGCGTCGTCGCTGTTGACAACCAGCTTGTCAACTGCCGCACGCACCAGAAAGAGCGCATCGGCACGCTGCTGATCCCGCAGGGGAAGGAGACCCGCCAGGCAACCGACTTCGGCCCCGGCGACATCGGCGCCGTGGCCAAGCTGAAGGACACGCATACCGGCGACGTGCTCGGCTCCGAGGACGCGGAGGTCGACATCCCGACGCTGTCGACGCCGGCGCCGGTGATGGCGTTCGCGATCGAGGCGAAGGCCAAGGGCGACGAGGACAAGATCGCACAGGGCCTGCGCCAGCTCAAGGAGGAAGACCCGACGATCGACCTGCACCGCGACGAGCAGACGGGCGAGCAGATCGTCGCGGGGCTGACGCAGATCCACGTCGAGGTCGTGATCGGGCGCCTGAAGGAGCGCTTCAACGTCGAGGTCGAGCTGAAGCCGCCGCGGGTGCCCTATCTGGAGACGATCCGCCAGTCCGCGAAGGCCCACGCCCGCCACAAGAAGCAGACCGGCGGCCGCGGCCAGTTCGCCGACTGCCACATCGAGATCGAGCCGATCGACGGTGGCGAGGGCTTCGAGTTCGTCAACGCGATCAAGGGCGGCGTGATCCCGGGCGGCTTCATCCCCGCCGTCGAGAAGGGCGTGCAGGAGGCGATGGCCACCGGCGTGATCGCCGGCTACCCCGTGCAGGGCGTCCGCGTGAAGGTGTACGACGGCAAGTTCCACCCGGTCGACTCGTCGGAGCACGCCTTCAAGATCGCCGGGTCGATGGCGTTCAAGGACGCCATGCAGCAGGCCGGCCCGGTCCTGCTCGAGCCGATCATGGCGGTCACGCTGAATGTCCCCGAAGACGTCGTCGGCGACGTGATCGGCGACCTCAACTCGCGCCGCGGCCGGCCGCTCGGGATGGAGCCGAAGGGGCATATGACCGAGATCAAGGCGGAGGTCCCGATGTCGGAGATGCTCAGCTATGCGCCGGATCTGCGGGCGATCACGGGGGGCCGCGCCGACTACACGATGGATCTGGCCCGCTACGAGGAGGTTCCCGGGCATCTGGCGCAGCAGGTGGTCAGTGCTGCAAGAGACGAATCGGAGGCAGTCAGCGCGTAGCTAGCATCGAACGCGGATGCGATCCGCGCCGAAGAAAGAGCTGAAGACAGACGAGGAGCCGGTTGCCTGCGACATCTGCGGGCGCACGATCCTCAAGGGAGAGCGCACGGAGCCGTTCCTCGCGCCTGGCGGGCGCCGCCGCACGGTTTGCGAGCTGTGCATACCGCGGGCAGACCACGAGGGCTGGATCCGCGAGTCGGCCGCCAACGACCTGCCCGCCACCCGCGTGCGCCCGCAGCAGCGGCGTTCGTTGGTGGGGCGCCTGCGGGGGATGCTGGACGGCGCGCCAGAACCCGCGACCGACGGGGGCGAGCCGGCGGCCGCAGTCGAGCATGAGGCGCCGCCACCGCGCGAGCGCGAGCGGGAACGCGAACCGGTGCGCGAACGCGAGCGGGAGCGGGAACGCGACCGCGAGCCAGCACGTTCGCGCCGTGAGGCGCGTCACCAGATCCGCGCCGTCCCGACGACGGCAGAGGTGAAGATCGAGCGCGCGCTCGAGCTCTTCAACTCGTCCGCCCATCCGCGCACGATCGCGGGCATCTCGCGCACGCTCGGGCCGCCGGGGGCGCACGCGAGCCCCGATGCCGTCGCGCCGAGCGAGGTCACGATCGTCGTAGCGTGGGAGCTCTCGTGGTACCGCTACCGCGTCGACCTCGGCGACGCCGACGAGCCGATCCTGCTGCTGGAAAAGGGCGACGAGCTGTCCGAGCTCGAAGATCCGCTGCGCGAGTGGAACGCGCTTGCGGACGACAACGGCCGCCTGGCCGCGATGTAGTCTCCGCGACCGATGATCTACTGCGTGGTCCCCCAAGCGCTGGCCGACCAGCTGTACGACAAGCTCGTCGAGTACTACAAGGACGAGCCGAACGTGGAGGTCATCATCGATCGTCGGTCGAAGGAGCGCCGCAAGGAATCCGACCGGCGCGGCGAGCGACGCGACGACACGGCGCCCGCCACCGAGGAGCAACTGCCGCGCCGGACGATCCGCGATCGCCGCAACCGGCGCGCACCCGGGAGCTTCCCGCCGCTCCGCGGGGACTGATCTCGCTGAAGGTCACGATCCATGTGGACGGGGGCTCACGTGGCAACCCCGGCCCGGCCGCGGCGGCTGCGGTGGCCACTGACGAGCTTGGCAACCCGCTGGCCGAGCGCAACCGCTATCTCGGCGCGGCCACCAACAACGTCGCGGAGTATCAGGCCGTCCTGCTGGCGCTCGAGCTTGCACGCGAGCTCGGCGCCGCCGAGGTCGAGGTGATCAACGACTCGGAGCTGGTGGCGCGCCAGATCGGTGGGCAGTACAAGGTCAAGCAGGACCACCTGAAGCCGCTGCATCGCGAGGCAATGGAAGCGCTGCGCGCGTTCGATCGCTGGCAGGTGCGGTCGGTCCGGCGCGAGCACAACGTGCGGGCCGACGAGCTGGTCAACGAAGCGCTCGACGCGCGTCCGCGCTAGCAGGCCGCGACGGCCGATCTGCGGCTGGGGTACGACTGCATCCTGATGACCTGCCCGCCGCGGACCTCGCATACCCAGTAGACCTGGCTCTCGGCGAGCGCGCGACCGGCCTGGTGGCGCAGGTAGCCGCGCACGAGCACGCAGTCGCCCAGTCGCTCGAACTCGAGCGGGCGAATCTCCAGCGCACCCTCGGCACTGGCGAACTCACGGAACCACTCGGCGACTGCGGCGCGACCATGAAGGTCGCTGCCGTCGATCGACGGGTGGGCCTCGATGTCCGGGTGGAGGACAGCGAGGAACGAGTCCATGTCACGATCCTTCAGCCAGTCGAAGACTTGGCGAAGGAGGGCGACGCCCTCGCCGTTGGACACAGCAGCCTCCACCCGCGGCCACCATACGTCCGGGAGTCGCTCGGTGCGCGAACTTCACCGCTTCGAGGTAGCGCGCATCAATGCGGGCTCAACTATTCGAGGTCTCAGCCGGCGCAGTAGACCTCGACCCAGCGCGCATCGCTGTCCCCGGCGTTCCAGCGCCGATAGGGGATGCCCGCGTCGATCGATGCCGTGTCGCCCGCCGTGAGCACCCAGTCGTGGTCCCCCGCGATCACGTAGACCACGCCATCGACCACGTGGATCGCGGTCTGCTCGCTCGCGTGCTGCGCTGCGGGCAGCCGCACCGCATCGGGCGACTCCGAAAGCTCGAGCACGGCGACGGGAAGCGCGTCAGGGCGGCACGCGAGTCCCGCTTCGGTTGTGAGGGCGATGGCCATGACCGGACGCTACGTGCGGGCGACGGAATCGGCATCGGCCGCCGGGACGATCTTGCGGTCGTTCCGCAGGACGAGCCTGCGCACGACGAGGGGCGCGAGCAGGATCATCACGAACAGGCGCAGGGTTTGGACGGCTATCACGAAGGTGGTGTCGGCGCCGGTGCCGAAGGCGGCCGCAAGCACCGCATAGAGGCCGCCGGGAGTGGTGGCGAGGTAGGCGTCCAGCAGCGAGGCGTCGGTCGTCGCGGCCAGGATCAGGGCCAGCCCGAAGCATGCGACCAGGAGCCCGCCGATGCACAGCAACGTCGGCAGGAGCAGGCGCCCCGCCTCGCGCAGCAGCCCGGGCGTGAAGCGCAGGCCGACCTGCAGGCCGATCGCGGCGAACGCCGGCTGGCGTACCAGCGCCGGGACCTGGAAGTCCCCGACCACCAGGGTGAGCACGGCGGCTGCGACCATCGGCCCGAGCAGCGAGCCGGCGGGGATGCGGGTCACGACGGCGACGAGCGCGCCGACGCCGAGCGCCGCGGACATCAGCAGCCAGTCGCGCGCTGTACCCAGCACCGGCGCGTTGGCGGGCGACGGACCGCCCCCGCCGCCGTGCGGGTGCGCGAAGGCGAGCGCGACGAGCACGGGCGTGAGCACCACCACGACGAGCACGCGCAGGTACTGCATGACCGCCACGAGCCGATCGTCGGCGCCGAGCTCGTGCGCCATGCCGACGATGCCGGACGCACCGCCGGCGATCATCCCGAGCGCCGCCGTCGGAGGGTCGAGGCCGACCGTGCGGGTGAGCGCCCAGCCGCAGAGGAGGCTGAGGAACAGCGTGCCGGCGCTGACGAGGGCGACCGGCAGCCAGGCGCTCGCTACGGCGTTCAGCGACGACGACTGGACGTATACGCCCAGGCTCGCGCCCGTGATGGCCTGGGCCGCGCGGAAGACGCCAGGGGAGACGTCCGGCATCCACGGCGGCGAGAGGGCTGCCGCGACGCCGACGAGCAGTGCTGCGAACAGCGCCGCGGACGGCAGTCCGATCCGGTCGAATGCGACGGCCGCCACGCCGGTCGCAGCGGCGAGGCCGATCCACCGGAGGAGCGTTCCCACGAGACCGCGGCTAGGCGGCGGCTGCCATCTCCGCGCCCGCGCGGAGCCCCTGCGCGAAGCCCGCCTCCTGCGTGCCACTGCGGCGGCGCTCGTCCATGAAGTCGGACCCCATGGCTCGCGCTGCCTCGGCATCGGGCGCCAGCGTCGTGGCCACCGCTCCTCGCCGCTGTAAGGCGAGGCTCTCGACCGCGGCGACCGATCGGGACAGCGTCGCGACTGGGGTGGCAGCCCCTGTGGGATTGAGGCACAGCACACGCGTGCCACGCTCGACGGGGGCCACGTCGAGGTTCGTAAGGCTCCAAGCGCCGCCGTCGACGTAGGTGTGGCCGCCGGCGCGGACCGGCCGGAAGACGCCCGGGATCGCGCAAGACGCCTCCACCGCCGTGGCCACCGGCAACGCCATCTCGTCGGGGCTGCCAAAGACCACGCGCCGGCCGCTCTCCACTTCCACGGCCACGATCAGCAGTCGGCCGTCCCAGCGCACGCCCAGGCGGTCGATCGCGGCACCGAGGCCGGCGAGCGAGCGCCTGCCGGCCGGGAGACGGCCGAGCGCAGCACGCCGCACCGCCTCGCCGCCCAGCCTCGTGGAGCGGAGGGCAAGCGACGCGACGGGTGCGAACGCAGTGGCGGTGGCGTTGCGGCTGAATCGCAGCGCGCCGCTCAGCAGCGAGGCGCCGCCAGGCTCCTCCGAGACCGGCGGCTGCTCCGGGAGTTGCTCCAGCCGAGTCCGCGGATCGACTCCGCCCGCCAGGCCGGCGGCGACGATCGAGCCGGCGGATGTGCCGACGAAGTGGTCGCAGTCGCGGGCGTCGAATCCTGCCTCGTGCAGCCCTGCGAGCAGCCCGCCCATCCAGGCTTCGCCCAGGACCCCGCCTGCGCCGAGCACGAGGACTTCGGGACGGTCGAGTGCCATGCCTGGCTCATACTCGCAGGCGACCGTGGACACCTGGACAGTGAGCTCATGCGGACCGCTGCCAAGCGCTTCGGCATCGGCAGCGCCGTCGCCCTGGCTCACTGATTCGCGGCGCGGCGCATGACCATCAGGCCGACCAGGCGCGACACGACCATCGCCACGTAGCCGACGCCGGCCAGCTGCTCGATCATCACCAGGCTGCGTGCGAACGCCTTGACGGGCACCACGTCGCTGAGCCCTGTGCTGGTGAGCGTGGTGAAGCTCAAGAACAGCAGCTCCATCCAGCTGCGCTCCCCTGTCGGGTTGATAGCCGCCGTGAAGCTGCCGGGCTGGATCGCCTGATCGACCGTGAAGACATAGGCGAACCCCCACGCCACGAGCGTGAAGGTCGCCCCGACGGCGAACAGCTCGTCGCGGGTGATCTCATGGTCGGCGACCATGTATGAGATCAGCGCGCCGGCGGCGTAGAAGTAGAGGACCGCCTCGAACGCCGACGACCACGGCAGCAGGTCGTCGCTGGTTGTGATCGCCTGGATCAGCAGCAACACCGTGGCCGGTGCTCCCAGGACCACGCCGACCCAGGTCAGCCCGGGCGAGCTGCGGACGGCCAGCAGCACGAGGCCGAGGACGGCGATGCCGAACACGCTGAAGAGCGCACGCCTAACGTCGTTGCCCTGTAGGAAGGGATATACCAGCAACCCGCCGAGCTGGACCGCGAGCAGGACTGCTGAGGGCTGCCGGCGGGCGAGCTGGACCATCCGCGGCAGTTTGAAGCGACCATCAGCCGTAACTCTTAATGGTCCCCCAAAGAGGTGGTAGCTATCGTCGCGCGCCATGGCCACAGCTCGCATCTCCGCTCTTGTCGTTGCTCTGCTGCTCCTTCCGGCGGCCGCGGCGGACGCCAAGCCCACCACCGTGAAGGTGATGACTCGCAACCTTTACCTCGGGGCCGACCTCGGACCGGGCATGAACGCCACCAGCCTGCAGGGGCTGGTCGACGGCGCCGGCCAGATCCTGAACCAGGTCGACGCGAACAACTTCCCGGCGCGCGCGAACGAGCTTGCCCAGGAGATCCGGAGCACGAATCCCGACCTGATCGGCCTGCAGGAGGCCGCGCTCTGGCGCACGCAGCCGTGCGACAACAGCCCGCTCCCGCCGTCGGCGACCACCGTCCGCTACGACTACATCGCGTCGCTGCTCGCCCAGGTGAACAAGGGCAAGAGGCTCTACCGCGTCGCCGTCGCGAAGCCGGAGTTCGACTTCGAGGTCTGGGCCAACACCGACGACAACGAGGCGACCGCGGGCCCCGGCTGCCCGATGGGCAGCGAGATCAACGGGCGGCTGACGATGCGCGACGCGATCCTCGTGCGCAAGGGCGTCAAGTTCACGCACGCCAGGACCGGAACGTTCAAGACGCTCCTGCGCGTCAAGCCCGCCGGGATCAACGTCGACGTGACGCGCGGCTGGACGGCCATCGACGCGACGGCGCACGGGAAGAAGTTCCACTTCGTGAACTCGCACCTCGAGGCGTTCGACAACAACCCGACCACGAACTCGACGAACACAGGCAAGGACGTCGGCAACGGCCAGATCCGCCAGGCTCAGGCGAAGGAGCTTGTCGCGAAGGGCGGCCCGGCGCGCAGCAAGCTGCCTGTGATCCTGGTCGGCGACCTGAATTCGGATGTGAAGACCGAGGTCAAGAAGGGCGACTCGCTGGCGTACCGAGCATTGCTCAAGGCCGACTTCGCCGAGCGAAGCACCTCGAAGAACGGTTGCTGCCTGAACGCGGACGTGCTCTCGGCGTCCGGCGGCGGGTCACCGAAGGACTTCAACCACCGCGTGGACCACGTGATGACGAACGCGCCGAAGAAGGTCAGATTGCTGAGCTCGACGACCACCGGTGGCAAGCCGCTGCTCGGCTGGTGGGGCTCCGACCACCAGGGGCTCGTGAGCACGTTGCGGTTGCGATAGCCCCTAGGTCCCGGTGAACTCGGCGATCGCGGCCTCCCACTTCTCGAGGTGGCGTTCGACGGTCGAGCGTCCACCCGTGGGTAGCCACAGGTTCGCGCGGCGGACGCCGAGGCCCGCGCAGCGCTCGATCGCCGCGGCCTCCGGCGGCATGCCGATGACGTCCACGTCGATGTGCCGGTCAGCGCGGCTGCGCAGCTCCTGGACCCGCGCGTCCTCCAAGTCGCGGTAGTTCGGGAACCAGGAGTCGCCGAAGGTCAGGACGCGGTCGAGCACCGTCGCGCCGCTGCCGCCGACCAGGATCGGCGGGTAGGGGCGCTGGGCGGGCTTGGGATGCGACCAGATGCGGTCGAAGTTCACGAATTCGCCCGAGTAGCTCGCTTCGTCCTGCGTCCAGATGGCCATCATCGCTTCCACCCGCTCGCGCATGACTGCCATGCGCTTGCGCGGATCGGTGCCGTGGTTCTGCATCTCCTCGCGGTTCCAGCCGGCGCCGACGCCGAACTCGAGGCGGCCGCCGGAGAGATGGTCGACGCTGGCTACTGCCTTCGCCGTCGTGATCGGGTCGCGTTCCACGACCAGGCAGACGCCGCTGCCGACGCGTAGCCGCCTCGTGGCCTCGGCCGCTGCCGTGACCGCCACGAACATGTCGTAGCTGTGCCAGTACTTCTGCGGCAGCTCCGCGCCGCCGGCCCACGGGCTCTCACGGCTGGCCGGGATGTGCGAGTGCTCGGCGAAGAAGAGGGCCGACTGGCCGCGCTCCTCGACGAACCTGGCGACGGCTCCCGGGCTCATTCCGTCATGGGTTGGGAAGTAGCCGACTCCGAAGTCCATTCCGGGACCGTACCCCCGCCCTCCTAGGATCGAATGCGATGGCCGTGTGCATTGGATCCGATCTCGGCAAGGACATTGCCGGGGAGCCGCTCCTGCGTGGCGTCTCGTTCAAGGTCGAGCGCCGCGAGCGGCTGGCGCTGTCCGGGCGCAACGGCTCCGGCAAGACGACACTGCTGCGGATGATCGCGGGGGAGACGTCGATCGACAGCGGCGAGCTGGTGCTGGCGAAGGGAACGCGTGTCGCGCTGCACGACCAGCGCCCGCCTCGCGAGCGCAGCCTGACGCTGCGCGAGTACGTGCTTTCCGGCAGCGCCGACCTGGTCGCGCTCGAGCAGGAGCTTGCGCGCCTGGAGCAGCGGATGGCCGACGGCGACCACGAGCCTGCCACGCTTGACGCATACGCGCGGGCGCAGGCGCGGCTGGAGCACGCAGGCGGCTACACGTGGCGCGAGCGGGCGATGGCGGTGGTGCGAGGGCTCGGATTCGCCGACCCTGACCTCCAGCGGATGCTGTCGACGTTCTCGGGCGGCGAGCTGACGCGCGCGTCGCTCGCGCGCACGCTGGCGGGCGATCCCGATCTGCTGTTACTCGACGAGCCGACCAACCACCTGGACATCGAGTCGCTCGAGTGGCTCGAGAACCGGCTGACCTCGCTCGACGCCGCCGTGATTCTGGTGGCGCACGACCGCTGGTTCCTGGAGGCCGTTGGGACGGCCGTGCTCGAGCTGGAGGGTGGCCGCTCGCGATTCTTCAAGGGCCCATGGCACGCGTGGCGGAAGGAGCAGGCCGCCCGCGAGCTGGCAATGGGACGTGCGATCGAGCGCCAGCAGGCCGAGATCGAACGGCTGGAGCGGTTCGTTACCCGCTTCCGCGCCGGCACGCGCGCGAAGCAGGCCCAGTCGCGCCAGAAGAGGCTCGAGCGGATCGAGCGGATCCAACGCGGGCCGAAGGACGGGAAGGCGCTGGGCTTCGCGTTCGAGAAGTCGACGCGGGCCGGCCGGACGATGCTGGAGCTGGAGAACGCGACGCTCAGCGCGGGCGACAAGCTGTTGCTCGATGGCGTCGAGATGTGGGTCGAGCGCGGCGAGCACGTCACCGTCGTCGGGCCGAACGGAGCCGGGAAGACCACGCTGATCGCGACGCTCGCGGGCGAGCGCGAGCTCGAGAAGGGCAAGCTGAGGCGCGGTCACAACGTCGTGATCGGCTACCTGTCACAGCACGCCGAGGAGCTCGGGAATCAGGGCTCTGTTCTCGAGGCCACGCAACGGGCAACCGGGCTGACGCCCAACAAGGCGCGTTCGCTCCTCGGCCGCTTCCTGTTCTCGGGCGAAGATGCGGAGAAACCACTTGCCGGGCTGAGCGGCGGGGAGCGCAGGCGTCTGTCGCTTGCCATCTTGGTATCGAGCGGCGCGAATTTCCTGATCATCGACGAGCCCACCAACCATCTAGACCTCGAAAGCCGCGAGGCGCTCGAGGATGCGCTGCGCAGCTTCGACGGGACGGTGCTGCTGGTCTCGCACGACCGCGCTCTCCTGGACGCGGTCGGGACGCGAACGGTGGCCATCGAGGATCGAAAGCTCATGAGCCACCTGGGTGGATGGGCGGACTACGTGCGCGATCGCGAGGCCCGCAAGGCCGCGGAGGCGGATGCGAAGGCGCAGGGCGCCGATGCGAAGGCGAACGCCGCGGATGCCTCGGAGACCGCCGCCAAGCAGAACGGCGACGGATCGCGCGCGAAGCCCGCGGTCTCGAAGAACCGCGCCAAGCGCATCGCCGCCCTCGAGCGCGAGGTCGCGGATGCGGAGGCGGCCCTCAAGCGGCTCGAGGACGAGCTCGCAGACCCGACTGCCTGGGCGTCACCGACCGGCAGCCAGCGCTCGGCCGAGCGGCACGCCGACGCGAAGGGGCGGATCGACGAGCTCTACGAGGAGCTGCTGGCCCTGTCCGAGGAGTAGGGCACGTCGCCCTCGAGCTGGGGCGGCAGGCCGAATACCTCGAACAGCTGCCCGGCGAACGGTGGGATCCAATGGTGCAGGCCGCTGATCTTGCCGTCGCGCATCTCGATCACCTGCAGCGCCCACGGCTCCCAGCGGTTCGGCCCGGCGGGCTTGTACTGGGCGAACGCCGCAGAGCCATTCGCACGCGTCGCGATCATCCGCGAGTCCTCGCAACCTGCACCCTGGCCGACGTACCACTTGGCAATGTCCGGAGTCCCGCGCAGCCACAGGTCGAACGGCGGCATCGAGAACTCCGCGTCCTCGGCGATCAGCGAGACGAGCGACTCGATGTCGTAACGCTCGAAGTAGTCGACGTATTTCGACACGAGGTCCTGCTCGTCCCCCTGCAGCGTCGCCGGCCCGCTCGTATCGAGATCCAGCTGGTCGACCGTTGCCCGCGCCCGCTGCAGCGCGCTGTTCACGGAGGCGACCGTCATGCCGAGCAGATCGGCGACCTCGCTGGCCTGCCAGCGCAGGACCTCGCGCAGGATCAGCACCGCACGCTGGCGCGGCGGCAGGTGTTGCAGAGCCGCGACGAACGCCAGCCGCAGCGTCTCTCGCTGCGCCGCCAGCTCTGCCGGGTCTCCGTCCTCGGGCAGCGCCGCGGTGTCGGCTATCGGCATGACCCAGGTGCTCTCGACCAACGGCGCGCCGAGCGCGCTCTCGGCGGCACTGGCCGGGCCCATGTCCATCGGGCGAGCCCGCCGCTGCGGTCCCTGGAGCATGTCGAGGCAGACATTCGTCGCGATCTTGTAGAGCCACGAGCGCAGGCTCGAGCGGCCCTCGAAGCGGTCGATGTTCCGCCAGGCGCGCACAAAGGTCTCCTGGACGGCGTCTTCGGCCTCGAAGCCGGAGCCGAGCATTCGGTAGCAGTAGCCGGTCAGCTCCCGCCGATGAAACTCGAGCTCCCGTTCGAGGCCACGGGTCGTATCGGTAGTGGCGGCCATGTATCGCATCCTAGGCACCGATGAGTTACGGCGGTGTAGGCCGTCTCTACAGGGATGGCCCAGAGCGGGTTCGAACGCCGCTTGGTCCGCTTACCCGCGGGCTCTGACCGCGTGTACGAGAAATCGGAGTGGCTGGACGAGCTCGTGATCGTCGTCTGCGGCACGCTCGAGCTCGAGGGCCTGAGCGGTCGCCGCTGGGCGTTTCAGCGCGGTTCGATCCTGTGGTTGCAGGATCTGCCGCTGCGTGCGCTACACAACCCCGGCGACGAAACGGCGATCTTGATGACGGTCTCGCGACCGATGAATTCCAGGCCGCCGGACAGTCTGATTTGACATGACCACGCAGATCGCCACAGAACGCAACCGCTGGATCGCACTCCTCGTGCTCTGCACCGGGATGCTGATGATCGTGCTCGACGCGACCGTCGTGAACGTCGCGCTGCCGTCCATCCAAGACGACCTGGGCTTCTCGCAGTCGAGCCTGGCATGGGTCGTGAACGCCTACCTGATCACGTTCGGCGGCCTGCTTCTGCTGGCCGGGCGCCTGGGCGACCTGATCTCGCGGCGCGGCATGTTCCTGTCCGGCCTCGTCGTGTTCACGCTGGCGTCGCTGGCCTGCGGGCTTGCTCAGACGCAGGCGATGCTCGTCGGCGCGCGCTTCATCCAGGGCGTCGGCGGGGCGATGACCTCCGCGGTGGTTCTCGGCATGATCTTCACGATGTTCCCGGAGCCCCGGGAGCAGGCGAAGGCGATGGGCGTCTTCAGCTTCGTCGCCTCCGGCGGCGGCTCGGTCGGGCTGATCGCGGGCGGCGTCCTGACCGACGCGATCAGCTGGCACTGGATCTTCTTCGTCAACATCCCGATCGGCATCGTCACCGCCATCGCGGCGCGTCAGTACGTGGCTGCCGACCGCGGTGAGGGCTTCGGCAAGGGCGCGGACATCCTCGGTGCGCTGCTCAGCACCGGTGCGCTGATGCTTCTCGTCTTCACGATCGTCAAGCCCGCAGCCGAGGACGGCTGGGGCGCGACCATGACGCTGGCGTGCGTCACCGGTGCCGTCCTGCTCGGCATCGCCTTCGTCGCACGCGAGGCGAGCGCGGCGAACCCGCTGATCCCGCTGCGCATCTTCCGCTCGAAGACGATCGCGGCCGCGAACGCGATCCAGGCACTGCTGGTGGCCGGCATGTTCGGCACCTTCTTCATGGGCTCGCTCTACCTGCAGCGGATCCTCCACTACAGCCCGCTCCAGATAGGGCTCGCGTTCCTGCCGCTGACGCTCGTGATGGGAATCGTCTCCCTGCGCTACTCCGAGGGCCTGATCATGCGTTTCGGCCCGCGGCGCACGCTCGTGCCCGGCATGAGTCTGGTGCTGCTAGGGCTGTTGCTGTTCGCGCGCACGCCCGTCGACGGCACTTACCTGGCCGACATCTTCCCGACCATGCTGCTGATCGGCCTCGGCTTCGCGATCACCGGCCCGTCACTGGTGACGCTGGCAATGTCGGGCGCTGACCCGCAGGAGGCGGGACTGGCCTCGGGCCTGATCAACACGACCACGCAGGTAGGCGGCGCGCTCGGACTGGCCGTGCTCGCGACGCTCGCCGCCACGCGCACGCAGCATCTGCACGATGCCGGCCAGTCGGTGACCTCCGCCCTGAACGGCGGGTACCACCTCGGCTACCTGATTGCCGCTGGGCTCACGTTCGGCGCGCTCGTGATCGCCGCTGTTGTCCTGCGCGAGCGTGGCGAGGAGGCCGTGGCGATGAGCCGCGACGCCGCCTGCGCCGAAGCCGCGTAGCGCACAATAGGGCGGATGGATTCGGCGATCAGGCTGCGCGGCTTCGTGAAGCGGTTCGGCGGGATCACGGCCGTGGGCGGCTTGGATCTCGACGTTCCGTATGGCAGCTGCGTGGGGCTGCTAGGCCCGAACGGCGCGGGGAAGTCGACCACGATGAAGGCGCTGACGGCTCAGGTGGTCCCTGACGAGGGCCAGCTCGAGATCCTCGGGTTCAAGCTGCCGGACGACTCGAAGCAGGCGCGGGCAATGATGGGCGTGGTCCCGCAGCTCGACAACCTCGACGTGTCGCTGACGGTCGAGCAGAACCTGCTCGTCTTCGCGCACCTCTACCGGGTCCCGGCGGGTGAGCGGCAGGAGGCAATCGACCGCGCGCTCGGCATTGCGAACCTGACCGAACGCGCCGAGTCGAAGGTCGACGAGCTGAGCGGCGGCATGCGCCGGCGGCTACTGATCGCGCGGGCGTTGCTGCACCAGCCGCGCCTGATCCTGCTCGACGAGCCGACCGTGGGGCTCGACCCGCAGGTCCGCCAGGAGCTGTGGGCGCTGATCGACCGGATGCGCACCGAGGGCGTCTCGATCCTGATGAGCACGCACTACATCGAGGAGGCCGAGCGGCTCTGCGACAGCGTCACGATCATGTCGCACGGCAAGGCCGTTGCCGTCGGGCCTCCGCACGACCTGATCAAGGACTATGCGGGCCCAGAGGCGGTCGAGGTCTACGGCCCGCCCGCCCGGCTGACAGAGGTCGAGGGGATCGCGCGCGAGCGCGGGTGGTCGACACGCCGCACCGGCACGTCGATCTCGATCCTGGGCGGCAACGGCGACGTTGACATCGACGGTGATCGGCGCGTGACGAACCTGGAGGACGTATTCGTGCTGTTGACCGGAGAGGAGATCACCTAATGGCCAGCGCCACCGCTGTCGCACCACACGCGCCGCGGCGCCGCCTGCACCGGCTCGAGCGCGCGGCGGTCCAGGGCGTGCTAATGCGCGAGATCGTCAATTTCTCGTCATTCTGGCGCTCGTCGACCTTCTCGTCGACGGTCGATCCGACGATCTACCTGCTGGCGTTCGGCTTCGGCTTCGGGTCGCTCGTCAGCCACGTGGCCGGCTACCGCTACATCGAGTTCGTCGGCACCGGGATCGTCGCCACGACCGTCCTGTTCTCGGCGGCCTTCACGTCGATGTACAGCACGTTCATCAAGTACTCGTTCCAGCACACCTACGACGCGATCCTGGCGGCACCCGTCGACACCGAGGAGCTCGTGACGGGCGAGGGGGTATGGGTCGCGGCAAGGACCGGCGTCTACGCCTGCGTGCCGCTGCTGGTGGCGATGATCTTCGGTCTGAACCCGAGTTGGGGGATGCTGCTGGTGCCGTTCATCGCCGGGCTCTCGGGCCTCGGCTGGGCCAACTTCGGGATCTTCGTGGCCGCGAAGGCGCAGCGCATCGAGAGCTTCTCGTACTGGCAGAGCGGACTGCTAACGCCCCTGTTCCTGGTCGCCGGCACGTTCTTCCCGCTGAGCGGGCTGCCCGAGTGGGCGCAGGTGGCCGGGAACTTCAACCCGCTCTTCCACTGCGTGGAACTGGTGAGGCACGCCGTGTTCGGCTTCCAGGGCTGGGTCGACGTCTGGCACGTTGCGTTCCTGGTCACCTTCGCCGCGGTCATGTGGCGCCTCGCGATCCGCTACATGGAACGAAAGCTGATCCTCTAGGGCGAAGCCCGCTCGTGAAGGGCGAAGCCCGGTTACGCATTTCTAGGGCGCAGCCCGGTTACGGGTTTCGCCTCTAGCCGCGTATCGAGCGTGCGGCGCGCGAGCGCGACGCCGACATGCGGGCACGCGCCGAGCGGCTCGTCACTCGGCTCGCGCGGGCGTCGGCACAGACGCTGCGAGAGGTGGTGCAGAGCTCGAGTGATGTCTCGCTGACGGCGATTGCCGTAGCCACCGCGGCGAACCAACGGTCGGCAAGCTCCGGGGGGTACGCGTCCATCGCAGCGGCTCTAGCCGTATTCGCTGCGAGCGACACCCGACCGGGCCAACACGGACCACTGAATGGTCAGGAATTCGACAAGCCTGAGCCTGTACGCCGGCCAGATGTCACTCGGGCCTGGCGATGAAGGCAACGTTGTCCACATAGCACCAACTCCATTCCTCACCCGGCTCGGCAGAGCGCGCAATCGGATGCTCGTCCTCACGGGCATGCTTCGAGGCGTGCCGGTTCGGCGAACTGTCGCAGCAGCCGATGTGACCGCACGACTGGCACATGCGCAGGTGCACCCAGCGGCCGCCGATCGCAAGGCAGTCCTCGCAGCCGGGAATGTCCTCCGGAAGCTCGAGGACCGTGATCTGATCGAGATGCGAGCAATCGGTCATGACTTCATGCTCGCAGGGGCGTCACATAGGGTTCGCCTGTCATGGGTTTCCTGCAGCCCACGCCACCGCCGTTCGACTTGGAGGAGTGGCGCGCCAAGCCCTACCTGACTCGGCTGAAGATGAACTGCCAGGACTGGGCAGTCAACGGATTTGCGCCTCCGACCGCCGTCTACCTGCTGTACGCGATCAAGCTGGTTCTGTTCCTGTTCTTCGCGGGACTCGTGGTCTCGGCGACGACGCCGGGCGTGGGCGGGCTGGGGGACATCGGTCACTGGTGGTTCAAGCCGATCGTATTCCAGAAGTTCGTCGTTTGGACGGCGTTGTGGGAGATCATCGGGCTCGGCTCAGGTTCGATGCAGCTGGCCGCCCGCTACGGGCCCGTGATCGGCGGTGCCGTCTACTGGCTGCGGCCCGGCACCGTGCGGCTGCCGCCGTGGCCGGACAAGGTGCCGTTGACGCGCGGGAACCGCCGGGCGGTCGTCGACGCCCTGCTGTATGGGGGCGTGCTCGTGACGTGCGTCCACGCACTCATCGCGGGTGGCGACAACGGCCTCATGAGCCACACCGACATCGTCATGATCCTGGCGTTCTGGGCGGTGCTCGGCCTGCGCGACAAGGTCCCGTTCCTGGCGGCGCGGCCCGAGATCTACGGATTCTTCCTGATCGTCTCGCTGTTCCCGCTCAAGAACATCCTCCCCGGCTGGCAGTTCGTCATGTTCTTCATCTGGTGGGGCGCGGCGACATCGAAGCTCAACCGCCACTTCCCGTACGTGATCTCGGTGATGGTCTCGAACACGCCCTGGAACCGGTCGCGGACTGCGAAGTCGAAGCTCTTCAAGGACTATCCGAACGACCTGCGGCCGGGCCGGGCCGCGGCCATGGGCGCGCACCTCGGTACGGCCGTCGAGTTCGGGTTGCCGCTGGTGCTGCTGTTGACGAACAAGGGGCCGATCCACACGGCCGCGTTGGTCGGGATGATCATCTTCCACGTGCACATCACGTCGACGTTCGCGCTCGGAGTCCCGCTCGAGTGGAACCTCTTCATGATCTACTCGCTCTGCTTCAACTTCGGGCACTACGCGAACGTACCGCTGTCGAACGTGGACAACCCGTTGCTGATCGCGGTGCTCGCGCTCATCGGGATCGTCATCCCGGTGATCGGCAACCTGTTCCCGGAGAAGGTCTCGTTCCTGCCCTCGATGCGGTATTACGCCGGCAACTGGGCGACGAGCATCTGGCTGTTTCGCAAGGACACTGACGCCGAAGGAAAGTTCGACGAGCGCGTCTTCAAGATCGCGCGGGTGACCGTGGAGCAGCTCGCGAAGCTGTACGGCCCGGAGATGGCCAATTACTTCATGGACAAGGCACTTGCCTTCCGCTCGATGCACAGCCACGGGCGCGCGCTGAATGCCCTGAGCGCGCGCGCGGTCGACGACGTCGAGGACTACTTCGTGCGCGAGGGCGAAGTGATCGCGGGCGTCGTGGCCGGGTGGAACTTCGGCGACGGCCACTTCCACCACGAGCAGCTGCTGGAGGCCGTGCAGGAGCAGGCGGGCTTCGTCCCGGGCGACGTGCGCGTGATCATGCTCGAGTCCCAGCCGTTCCACATCCCGCGCCAGCGCTACCGCATACACGACGCGGCCGATGGGCTGCTCGAGGAGGGCTGGGTCGACGTGGCCGAGATGGTCAAGCGCGGCCCGTGGCTCGAGGAGTCGTTCGAGTTCCCTGTCGAGGTCCTCAGAAGTAACCGAGCCGCGGTCGCGTGACGAGCGCGATCGTCGTCGGCTCCGGGCCGAACGGACTCGCGTGTGCGGCGGCCCTGACGCGGGCGGGGCTGGAGGTGACGGTGCTCGAGGCCGAGGCAACGATCGGCGGCGGCACCCGCACTGAGGAGCTGACCGTGCCTGGCGTGCTGCACGACGTTTGCTCCGCCGTGCACCCGATGGCGGCTGGGTCCCCGTTCCTGCGCTCGCTAGAGCTCGAAAGGCACGGGCTCGAGTGGTGCTGGCCCGAGGTCGACTGCGCACACCCGCTGGACGACGGGAGCGCGGGCGTGCTGCTGCGCTCGCTCGACCAGACGGCCGGTTGGCTGGGGGAGGACGGCGCTGCGTGGAAGCGCGTGTTCGGCGTGTCGCGGAGTTTCGAGTCGCTCACCGATGACCTGTTCCGGCCGGTGCTGCACGTCCCGCGCCACCCGCTGCTGCTCGCGCGCTTCGGCATCCCGGCGGCGACGCCGGCGACGGTGCTTGCACGGACGTGGAAAACGCCCCAGGCGCGCGCGCTGTTCGGCGGGGTGGCGGCTCATGCGCTGAGCCCGCTTGGGCGACCGATGAGCGCGGCCGTCGGGATGGCCCTGACATGCGCCTGCCACGCCTTCGGCTGGCCCGTCGCTCGTGGTGGCTCGAAGTCGATCACGGACGCGTTGGCGGCGGTGGTGCTCGAAGAGGGCGGCGTGATCGATACGGGTGTGCGCGTCGACTCGCTGTCGGACCTGCCGCCTGCCGACGCGCTCGTGTTCGACCTGGCGCCGCGGGGTGTAGAGGAGATCGCCGGGAATCGTCTGCCGCCGCGGGTGGCGCGCGCGTACCGGCGCTACCGCCACGGCCCGGGCGCGTTCAAGGTTGACTTCGCGGTCGACGGCGGCATCCCGTGGGCCAACGAGGCCTGTCGCAGGGCTGGGACGGTTCACGTCGCGGGTAGCTTCGAGGAGGTGGTGGCGGCCGAGCGCGACATCAACCGCGGGCGGATGCCCGAGCGCCCGTTCGTACTGCTCGCACAGCAGTACCTGGCGGACCCGAGCCGGTCGGCCGGCGACGTGCATCCCGTGTGGTCGTACGCGCACGTTCCGAGCGGCTGGCCCGGCGACGCGACTCAGGCGGTCATGGACCAGATCGAGCGCTTCGCGCCCGGGTTTTGCGAGCGGATCGTCGCGACGGCGACGCGTTCCACGGCCGAGCTCGCGGCGGCCAACCCGAACTACATCGGCGGCGACATCATCACCGGCGCGAACACGCCGCTGCAGACGACCATCAGGCCGCGTCTCGCGGTCGACCCCTACAGCACCGGCGCGCCGGGCTTGTACATCTGCTCGGCTGCGACGCCGCCCGGCGCGGGCGTGCACGGGATGAACGGTTACAACGCAGCGCAATCAGTGCTCCGCTACCTGGGATGAGCCACCTGACAGTGCGCGAAGGCGGGGCCGAAGACATCGCCGATCTGGCGGAGCTGTGGC
>DATBDN010000077.1:0-2516 GCA_036269895.1 Thermoleophilaceae bacterium | reverse complement strand
AGGTGGAGGCCGGGGAAGGTCTGCGAGGCGAGCAGCATCACCGCCACCGCGGTGACGGCGTAGGTCTCGAACAGGTCGGCCGCCATGCCGGCGCAGTCGCCGACGTTGTCGCCGACGTTGTCGGCGATCACGGCGGGGTTGCGCGGGTCGTCCTCGGGGATCCCGGCCTCGATCTTGCCGACCAGGTCGGCGCCGACGTCAGCGGCCTTCGTGTAGATGCCGCCGCCGAGTCGCGCGAAGACGGAGATCAGCGAGCCACCGAAAGCGAGGCCGACGAGGTCGTCGATCGCCGAGCTCGACGAGTTCCCGAGCCAGCCCGTCAGCACCCAGTAGTAGCCGGCCACGCCCAGCAGGCCGAGGCCGACGACGAGCATGCCGGTGACCGAGCCGGCGCGGAAGGCGACGTTCAGCGCAGGCTTGAGCCCGTGCTTGGCGGCCTCCGCGGTGCGCACGTTGGAGCGCACGGCGACGTTCATCCCGATGAAGCCGGCTGCAGCGGAGAGCACCGCGCCGATCAGGAAGCCGATGGCCGTCCCCCAGCCGAGCTTGTTGTAGAAGCCCAGCAGCAGGAACGGGACGATCGCGACGATCGCGATGGTCGTGTACTGGCGGCGCAGATAGGCGGCCGCGCCCTCCTGGATCGCGCGCGCGATCTCCTGCATGCGCTCGTCGCCCGCGGGCTGCCGCAGCAGCCAGACCGTCAGGCCGACGCCGTAGGCGATCGCGACAAACGAGCAGAGCAGCGCGAACAGCACCGCGTGGTCACTGAAGAAATCGATCAAGAAGCCTCCCTACAAGACAAGCGCCGAGACTCCCCGGCGCCGCGGTTTTCTATCAGATCCGGGCCCCGCGAAGCGCTGTCGAGAGGAGGTGAGCGATGCGGCGCGGAGCCTGACTAGTGCTTCCTCGGGCCCTTCCCGAGCCAGAGCTTGACCTTGCCGTTGTTGCCGAGGCGCCTGCTCGCCTTCGGGCTCTCCTTGATGACCTTGCCCTTCTTCTTCTTGGTCGACTTGACGTAGCTCACCTTGCCGACGCGGCAGTGGCGGGCCTTGATCCTTGCCTTCGCGGTAGCCAGCTTCGCGCCGATCACGTTCGGCACCACGCACGGTGGCTTGAACGGCGGTGGCGGCGGCGGCGTCGTGCCGCAGCTGCCGCCGACGGCCTTGCAAGCGTTGAGCCGGCCGCCGGTCGCGACCTTGCCGCTCAGCCCTGCGACCGGGTCGGTGTTGCGGAGGATCGCCGCGACGAGCTGCGCGACCGTGTAGGCGGGATGCGCGGCCTTGACGAGCGCCGCCACACCCGTGACGTGTGGGGTGGCCATCGAGGTGCCGCTGATCGTGTTGTAGTCCTCGCCGCTCGTATTCAGGCAGCGCAGCCGGAGATCGTCGAGGTAACCCCCGTCAGAGACGATCCCGTCGGAGTCGGCGGACATGATCGCGCCGACCGAGATCGACGGAGCGTTGTCCAGCACGGAGAAGTCAGACGTGAGCGACAGGAACGATCCGCCCGAAGAGCCGGACCAGCCGGACCAGTAGAACGAGGAGAAGCCGTTGCTCGACAGCATCACGCCGCTGTAGTCGTGCCCGGGCTCGGTCTCGAAGCGCAGGTTGTACGCCGCCTGGCAGCCGACCCGCCCGCTGAAGCTCGTCACCGCGGGGGGCAAGTACGCGAACGTCTGCCCCGGGCTGTAGTTGCCGCTCGGCGAGTCGGACAGGCTGTAGACCCCGTTCGCGCCGTTCGTGGAGCGCTCGAACGCTCCGGTGAGGTTCCACGCGGGCGTGAACGGATCCTCGAAGCCCTGCGTGTACAAGGTGTCGTACGCCGGCCACGTGCTCGTCGTGCTCACGCCAGGCGCGGCCAGGTCGACGCTCGCGCCGTAGTTCGAGAAGCTCGCGAGGTTGTCGTTCTGGTCGGTGGCGGCGACGCAGATCACGTTCGGAAGGTTGTCGGGTGGCGCGCCGTAGTTGCACGGGTAGTGCGGAACGGTGTCGTTGCTTGTCCCGTCGTTTCCGGCGGCCACGACGAAGAGCGTGTTCGGGCAGCTCGCGATCGCGTTGCGCATCGTCGTCGAGTAGCCGGTGCCGCCGAGGCTCGCGTTGACGATCTGGGCCGGGTGCGTCGTGCACGTCGACGCGAACGCCGCGGCGATGTCGGCGCTCGTCCCGCTGCCGCCGCCGTTCAGCACGCGGAGCGGCATCAGCTGGACGTTCCAGTTGACGCCAGCGACGCCGATGCCGTTGTTGCCGCGTGCGCCGATCGTGCCGGCGACGTGCGTCCCGTGGCCGTTGTAGTCGAGACTGGTGTTCGGGCCGCCGGTGACGTAGTTCGCGCCCGCGACCATGTTCGGAGCCAGGTCCGGGTGGCCGCTGGAGACACCGGTATCGACGACCGCGACCGTCACGGCAGCACTACCGGTGGTGACGTCCCAGGCCTGGGGCGCCTGGATCTTCGGCAGGCCGTAGGTCTGTGAGTAGCGCGGGTCGTTCGGCACGGCCTGGGCGTGGTAGATCCAGTTC
>DATBDN010000076.1:0-74814 GCA_036269895.1 Thermoleophilaceae bacterium | reverse complement strand
GACTCGCTGGCGGTGCCGGAACTCAACCTGTTCAAGGGGCAGGTCGAGGGGTCAGGCGATCGCGAGATCTCGACCACGATGGCGTTCGTCCGCATCCTCGCGGCGCTCGTGCGCGACAAGCAGATCGGTCGCCGCGTCGTGCCGATCGTGCCCGACGAGTCGCGCACGTTCGGCATGGAGGGGATGTTCCGCCAGCTCGGGATCTTCAGCCAGGTCGGGCAGCTCTACCAGCCCGAGGACGCCGAGTCGCTGATGTTCTACCGCGAGGACAAGGCCGGGCAGATCCTGCAGGAGGGGATCAACGAGCCGGGCGCGATGTCCTCCTGGATCGCGGCCGCGACCTCGTACTCGAACCACGGCGTCTCGATGATCCCGTTCTACATCTACTACTCGATGTTCGGCTTCCAGCGCGTGGGCGACCTCGCTTGGGCCGCCGGCGATTCCCGCGCCCGCGGGTTCCTGCTTGGCGGCACGGCGGGCCGGACGACGCTGAACGGAGAGGGACTCCAGCACGAGGACGGGCACTCGCACATCCTCGCCTCGGTCATCCCGAACGTGGTGGCCTACGACCCGACCTACGCCTACGAGGTCGCGGTGATCGTCCGCGACGGGTTGCGGCGCATGTACGCCGAGCAGGAGGACGTCTTCTTCTACATCACGCTGATGAACGAGAACTATCCGCACCCGGCGCTGCCGGAGGACGTCGAGGAGGGGATCCTGCGCGGCATGTACCTGCTGCGCGACGCGGGCAGCGACGGCGCCGTTCAGCTGATGGGCTCGGGCACCATCCTGCGCGAGGTAGAGGCGGCCGCCGACCTGCTCGAGCAGGACTTTGGCGTCAAGGCGAACGTGTGGAGCGCGACGTCCTTCACCGAGCTGCGTCGTGAGGGGATGGAGACGGAGCGCTGGAACATGCTGCACCCCGGCGAGGAGCAGCGCGTGCCGTACGCGACGCAGGTGCTCGAAGGTCACAGCGGGCCGATCGTCGCGGCGACCGACTACATCCGCGCCTTCCCGGACCAGATCCGCCCGTACGTTGGCGACCGTTCGTTCACGGTCCTCGGGACCGACGGCTACGGCCGCAGCGACTTCCGCAAGGTGCTGCGCAGCTTCTTCGAGATCGACCGCTACCACGTGGTGCTGGCGACACTGCGGGCACTCGGCGACGACAACGCTGCGAAGAAGGCCATCGAGGAGTATGGAATCGAGACTGAAGGGGAGGCGCCGTGGCGGAGGTGACGCAGGTAGCCGTACCGGACATCGGCGACTTCAGCGATGTGCCGGTCATCGAGGTGCTCGTCTCCGAGGGCGACGCCGTCGACGTGGACGCGCCGCTGGTGACGCTCGAGTCCGACAAGGCAACGATGGAGATCCCGGCGCCGGTGGCCGGCGTCGTTGACAAGCTGCTTGTCCAGCTGGGCGACAAGGTGTCGGAGGGGACGCCGATCGCGACGATCGCCGCAGGCAATGGCGCACCGGCGGGCGAGGAACAGCTCGACGCAGCTCCGGCCGCGGATGCGCAGAACGCCGAGGTGCCCGCGCCGACGGCGGATGCGCCCGCAGCGGATGCACCCGCGCCGGCTGGGGATGCACCTGCCCCCGATGCCGCCGTGGCCACCGCCGATGCACCTGCCACCGATGCGGCCGCGCCCGATGCAGGCGCGCCATCTGCGGCGGCGGAACCCGCGGCGGCGCCAACCGCGCCGGCTGCACCCACGATCAGCGACGGGGAGCCGCCGTACGCATCGCCGCTCGCGCGGCGGCTCGCGCGCGAGCTCGGCGTCGACCTCGGTGGAGTTGAGGGCAGCGGGCGCAACGGTCGCATCTCGCGTGACGACGTCGTGGCTGCCGCGAAGGGCGCCATCGCCGGCGGCGGCGCGGGCCTGCCGGGGCTGGCGCCGTGGCCGCAGGTCGACTTTGCTCGCTACGGCGAGATCGAGCGCGTCCCGCTCTCGAAGATTCAGAAGATCTCGGGCCCGAACCTGGCCCGCAACTGGGTGATGATCCCGCACGTCACCCACCACGAGGAGGCCGACATCACGGACCTCGAGGCGTTCCGCAAGCAGGTCAACGCGGAGCACCCGGAGTCGAAGGTCACGATGGTCGCGCTGCTCATGAAGGCCGTGATCGCGACCCTGAAGGAGTTCCCCGACTTCAACGCCTCGCTCGATACCCCACAAGGGGGCACAGGCGGCGACGATCTCATTCGCAAGCGCTACTGGAACATCGGGTTCGCAGCCGACACGCCCTACGGGCTGGTCGTGCCGGTCATCAAGAACGTCGACCAGAAGGGCCTGTTGCAGGTTGCCGACGAGCTGCGCGACCTGTCCGGCAAGGCCCGCGAGGGCAAGGCCGGCCCCGCGGACATGTCGGGCGCCACCTTCACGATCAGCTCGCTCGGCGGCATCGGCGGCACCGGCTTCACGCCGATCATCAACGCTCCCGAAGTGGCCATCCTTGGCGTCACGCGCTCGGCCACCAAGCCCGTGTGGGACGGCTCGGAGTTCGTGCCGCGCCTGATGCTCCCGATGTCGCTTTCGTACGACCACCGGGTCATCGACGGGGCGAAGGCCGCCCGCTTCATGGCCCACCTTGCGAGCGTCCTGTCGGACCTGCGGCGCGTCCTACTGTGAGTTACCCCGGATAGGGATTGCGGTACCCAAGCAGGTAGCGCATTGTGGAAATAGGTTGCGCTTTCTGGCCCGCTCAGCGCTCGTAGGCCTCGTCGCTCTCGCGCTGAGCGCGCCAGCCGCGCTCGGCGCGCCGATGGCCAAGGGGATCTCGATGAGCGGACCGCAGCCGCTCCGCGAGGACAACCATCCGAACGACTATCGCTACTGGGGCAACCGCGAGTACTTCAAGAACTCGGCCACGACCTGGGTCAAGCTCTGGGTCTCCTGGTACGACCTGCAGCAGGCGTATGCACAGACGAGTCGCGACAACTCCTGGAACAACCTGACGCAATCAGGCACGGGGTCGGCCTACCTGCGCCGGCTCGACGGCCAGGTGCGCGCCGCCAACGACGATGGCGTCAAGGTGATCGTGACGATCTACCAGGCGTTCCCGACCTGGGCGAGCGGTGCCACCGGACAGGACCCTCTGAGCTCCAAGGGGCCTGAGCGCAAGCTGCCGTCGAACCTGTCGACGAACGGGCCGTGGGCGTGGTTCGTCGGCTATCTGAGCGCGCGCTACAACGGCGCCTACAACTCGTCCGGGCCGCACAAGCCCGGCAACCGCGAGTCGAGCTCCGCCTACTACGGGAATCCGTCGCGCGCGAAGGCGAACGCGATCGAGATCGTCAACGAGCCGAACACGCTCTACTGGCCGATGGACAACATCGTCGGCTCGACCGCCACGATGATGCGGACCGCGGCCACCGTCTCTTCGCAGTGGGGACGGCAGACGATCCTCGCGCCGGCCACGGGCGACTCGCCCGATCCGGGCGCGGCACGTGCCGGCGTGTCGATGGACTGGAAGACCTTCACCTCCCAGCTGCTCGACGTGCTCGCCGGATGGGTGCCGCCGGTCCCGGTGTACTGGTCGCAGCACAACTACAAGGACGTCAAGTACGAGGACCCAGCGCTCACGAGCCGCGCGAAGCAGACGATCGACCTGCTGTACGCGAAGAACTGGAAGGGCCGCGGCGGCGACCGCAACCTGTGGTTGACCGAGGGCGGCTACAACCTAGGCAGCTCGTGGGCAGATCCGGCTGCGCGCGACGCGCAGGCGACGAAGATCCAGCGCAGCGTCGCGGCGATGCGCACGCTTCCCCAGGTCGTCTTGTGGACCCAGCACGGCATCAACGACATCCCGTCGAACAGCTTCAAGTCCGGACTGCGCGACGACTTCGACTACGCGTTGCCCGGCCCCGGAGCCGCACGTCCCGCGTGGTCGGCATGGCTCTTGCTTTAAGCACCTTGACATACGTCCGATCGGGTAACTACGGTCCCGCCGACACTCGCGCCTGGCCTTAGGAGGAGAGGGAATGGAAGCGACCCCGGTCGTACCCGCGGTAGTCACGGACGATGACGCGCGGCTTGCAAGTCTTGGCTACAAGCCTCAGCTCAATCGCGTGCTGGGGTTCTTCTCGAACTTCGCCGTCGCGTTCACGTACCTGTCGCCGATGGTGGGGATCTACTCGCTGTTCATCCTCGGCGTGGGAACCGGCGGCCCGTCGTACATCTGGCTGACGTTGATCCCGCTCATCGGCATGCTCTTCGTCGCCCTCGTGTTCGGCGAGCTGGCGAGCCACTACCCGGTCGCGGGCGGCATGTACCAGTGGAGCAAGTTCTCGGTGGGCCCGAAGTTCGGCTGGTTCGTCGGCTGGTTCTACGGGATCGCGCTGCTCGTCACGGTCGCCTCTGTGGACGCCGGCGTCGTCTCCTACTTCACGGCTCTTACGCACAACTGGTTCGGCTGGAACCTCGATCCCGCGGCGCACGGCACGATCCTCTGGGTCACGCTGGCGCTGCTCGCGATCCAGACGACGCTGAACATCACCGGCGCGAGCGTGATGGCAAGAGTTGCGCGCTTTGGCGTCTATGTCGAGATCCTCGGCACCTTCGGGATCTTCCTGATCCTCTGGATCCACGGCTTCAACCACGGCCTCGGCTTCCTCTTCCACAGCCAGGGTGCAGAGCACGTCGCGACCAACGGGTACGGGGCAAACTTCCACGGCCACTGGCTGACAGGGGCGGCGCTGATCGCAGTGCTCGCACCGGTCTACATCTTCTATGGCTTCGAGTCATGCGGCGACATTGCAGAGGAGACGAAGGACGCGAGCCGTCAGATCCCGAAGGCGATGCGCGCTGCGCTCATCTGGGGCGGCATCGCGTCACTGTTCCTCACGGCTGGGCTGCTCCTTGCGATGCCGGACAACAACCCGGTCGCCGCCACGGTGAAGGGTGGCGGCGTGCCATTCATCCTCGGGCAGCTGTCCGAGGGGATGCAGGACTTCCTGCTGTGCCTGATCATCTTTGCCTTCTTCTCATGTGGGACGTCGATCCAGGGTGCCGGCAGCCGTCTCGCGTTCTCGTTCGCTCGCGATGGGGCGCTGCCGGGGTCGGGCTGGATCTCGAAGGTGCACGACCGGTTCAAGACACCGGTCAACGCACTGCTGATGGGGGCGGTCATCACGATCCTGTTCGTGCTGCTCGTCTTCCCGTCGCCGAAGCACAACATCGATATCTGGTTCATCACCTACCCCGCGAACGTCAACGTGCTCGTGTCGCTCATTTCGTTCGCCGTAAGTGGCATCTACCTGTCGTTCCTGCTCGCGGTGATTGCGGCGATGGTCGCGCACGCGCGGGGGTGGAGGCCCGAGGGTGCGTTCCGGCTTGGGCGCTGGACCTGGCCGGTGCTGATCATCGCGGTCGGCTACCTCGGCCTGATGCTCGCCAACGTGGTCGCGCCGACCGGCTTGGACAGTCCGAGGGCGCTCTTCAACCTCGACTGGATCACCGCGACCGTGATCTTCGTGATCGCAGTCATCGGGGCGATCATCTTCTTGGTGGCACGGCCGGATCGCAAGGTGCGAGGACACCTGCACGACGAGCTCGAGCCGACGCCGGCCGAGCACGTGACGGGTACGCCGCCGGTGGCGCCCGGCGCAGCAGCGCCCTAGCGGAGTCTCCGGCGGAGGAAGCCGCGGTAAGCGGGCAGCGCGGCCACCTCGGCCGGATCGATCGTCAGCATCACGCGCCGGTTCGTGATGCGCGCGATCTCCGGCGCGTCTACGAAGAAGCGTCCGTGCTCGGTGCGGATGACCACGCCGTCCAGCATGTGCTCGCGGTAGTGGTGGATCGCGCGATCTAACGTCCCGACGCGCGTGCCGTCAGCGGCCTCGACCGGCGTCCCGCGCGGCAGCACCTGGTAGCCGATCGCGTGCTCGTCGGGGTCCTCTATCGCCACGTGCGAAACATAAATGAGAGGGGCCACGCACGTCTCATTTGGATTCGCCGCTAAGTCTTTGGGGTGTAGACCGCCACCATCACGCCCTCGTCGCCGACGGGCTTCAGCTCGCTCAGGCTGAGAGGCGCCTTCGCCGCGGTGTCGCCGAAGAGCTTTTTGCCCTTTCCGAGGACCACCGGGAACACCATCAGGCGCAGCTCGTCGATCAGCCCGGCGTTCGCCAGCGCGTTCACCAGCTGCACGCTGCCGTTGACCAGGATGTTGCCGTCGATCTCCTCCTTGACCCGCCGGACCTCGGCTTCCAGATCGGGACCGAGGACATGCGTGTTGCTCCACTCGGGGTCTTTCAGCGTTGACGAGACGACGTACTTGCCCATGCTGTTGAACTTGTCGGCGAACTCGCCCTCACGTGACGGCCAAGCAGCCGCAAACCCTTCATACGTGGTGCGCCCGAGAAGGAGCGCGTCCGCCGCCATCACCTCGTCGAGCTTGAACTTGTCCCCGTCGTCGCCGCGGCTGAACTCGAACGCCCAGCCGCCGCGCTCGAACTGCTCGGAGCCGCCCGGATCCTCGACGACTCCGTCGACAGTCACGAATTGCGATACGACTACCTTGCCCATCTCTTCCTCCTCGTCCGTGCTTGCCGAATAGACGCGCACACCCGGCGAAACTAATCGCCGAGGATCGTGCCGCTCACGGACCCGAGGTCCACGTCGCCGGCGCGCCCCCGGATCACGATCTCGTCGCCGTCTGACAGGAACGGACGACCCATCTCCATCAGGCTGCCGCCGTTCTCCTTGGTGCCGCCGGAGATCGTTCCGGTTCCGAGCAGGTCGCCCGGGCGCACGACCGCGCCGCCTGATGCGAGGTGCGCGAGCTGTTGCGTGGCGCTCCAGTAGAGGCCGCGGGAGTTCGTGGCGGTGATTCGCTCGCCGTTCAGCTCCACCTCGAGGTCGATGTCGAAGTTCCAGTCGCCGCCTCCGGCCAGGTGGGGGAGCGGCTCCGGCTCCTGCCGCGGCCCGCGCACCCGCGCGTGGTCCAGAGCGGCAATCGGCACGACCCACGCAGAGATCGAAGTCGCGAACGCCTTGGACAGGAACGGCCCGAGCGGCTGCGACTCGAAGCGCTGGATGTCCCGCGCGCTCCAGTCGTTCAGCAGCACGATGCCGAAGATGCGCTCGGCTGCGTCCGTCACCGGGATCGGCTCTCCCAACTCGTTCGGCGGGCCGCCGATCACGAAGCCGAGCTCGACCTCGATGTCGAGCGCGCGCGTGGCGTCGAACCCGCCGGGCCCGAGCTGACCATGCGGTCGGTTGATCGGCGTGCCGGACACGACGACGGTGCCGGCGCGGCCGTGATAGCCGACCGGCATGCGGCGCCAGTTCGGTAGAAGCGGGTCGCCCTCGGGCCGCAGCAGCCGGCCGAAGAACGACGCGTGCTCCAGCGACGAGTAGAAGTCGACGTAGTCGCCGACCGTGAAAGGCAGGACGAGTTCGGGCGAATCGAGCGGCGACGTCGATGCGTCGACCCGCTCGATCGGCGCCGGCTCGTCGCGCGCGAGCGCCATGACCTCCTCGATCGTCACGAGCCAGGCGGAGCGCGGCGCCGTGAGCAGCTCGTCGAGCGACGAGTACGAGGGCACGCGCACGACCTGGTCGCCCACGCGCGCGACCAGGCGGCCCGAGGCCGCCGTTCCGAAGGCGACGGTCAAGCGGAGGGGCCGGTGACCACTTGATCGACGGGGCCGGCGCCGTTGCCGGAAACGTCGACCTTGTCCTCGTTCCAGGAGTACGCGTACGACGGGTTGTCCACCGCCTGCCACGCCGGCGTCAGGTTGAGCGGGCGGAAGGTGTCCCACATGACGGCCAGCTCGCTCGTCTGCTTCGCCCCCAGCGCCTTCTCGACCGCGCCTGGCTGCGGCCCGTGCGGCAGGCCACTCGGGTGCAGCGTGATCATGCCGATGTCAACGCCCTTGCGCGCGGCGTAGTCGCCGTCGGCGTAGAACATGACCTCCTCGGACTGGATGTTCGAGTGGTGGTAGGGAAGAGGCACGGCGGTTTCGTCCCAGTCGAGCATCCGAGGCGCGAACGTGCAGATCACGAAGTTCGGGCCCTGGAAGGTCTGGTGCGCCGGCGGCGGCAGGTGGAAGCGGCCGGCGCGCGGCTCGAAGTCCATCGCGTTGAACGTGTACGGGTAGACGTAGCCGTCCCAGCCGACGACGTCGAGCGGGTGGCGGTCGAGCACGTACTCCTGCAGGCCGCCGCGCACGCGCAGAGTCACGTGGAATTCCGCGTGGTCATCGAAGCTCTCGAGCTCCTGCGGCGGGTGGAAGTCGCGCTGCGAGTACGGCGCGTGCTCGAGCAGCTGACCGTAGCGGTTGCGATAGCGGTTGGGCGTCTCGATCTCGCCGGGCGTGTGGAAGCAGACCCAGAACTGCTCGCTGCCCTCGTCGAACTCCCAGCGATGCGTCGTCCCGCGCGGCATCACCACGTAGTCCTACTCGCGGAATGGCAGCGTGCCGAAGATCGTGCGCACCACGCCGGAGCCGCGGTGCACGTAGACGACCTCGTCGCCCTCGCCGTTGCGGTACCAGCCGGCCATCGCGGCATCCGGCTTGGCGACGAACACCTCGATGTCGTTGTTCCACATCAGCAGCTTGCGGCCGTTGACGGGATCTCCGCCGGCATCGATCTGGTTGATGTCAGCCAGCCGGTGCACGTGCGCGTCCGGAACCCACGCGTCACGCGCCAGCGCGCGGAACGCACCTACTTCGTCCAGCCGACAGGGTGAGTGGAGGTGGTAGAGGATCGACTCGTTGCCCGAGAAGCCCTCGTAGCCCATCACCTCCTCGACGAGCAGCTTGCCATCGCGGCGCGTCTGCGCGTGCCGCTTGGGCGGGACCTCACCGAGGCTGTGGTAACGCATACCTAGAGGTTCCCACGCAACGCCTGCTCGCGCTCGATTGCCTCGAACAGCGCCTTGAAGTTGCCGTCGCCGAAGCCGCGCGCCCCGTGGCGCTCGATCACCTCGAGGAAGACCGTGGGGCGGTCGCCCACTGGCTTCGTGAAGATCTGCAGCAGGTAGCCCTCGTCGTCGTGGTCCACCAGGATGCCCTGCTTGCGCAGGTCGCCCAGCTGCTCGGTGACCTCAGGCACGCGCGACGGCACCTCGTCGTAGTACGCGTCCGGGATCGTCAGGAACTCGACGCCGCGCTCGCGCAGGGCGACGACCGTTCCGACGATGTCGCGCGTCGAGACGGCGATGTGCTGCGCTCCCGGCCCCTCGTAGTACTCGAGGTACTCCTCGATCTGCGACTTGCGCTTGCCGGTGGCCGGCTCGTTGATCGGGAACTTCACGACCCCGCGGCCGTCCGCCACCACCTTCGACATCAGCGCCGAGTACTCGGTCGAGATGTCCTGGTCGGAGAAGTGGATCATCTCGCGCATGCCGAAGACGCGCTCGTAGTAGGAGACCCACTCGTCCATGTGCTCGACGTTGCCGACGATGTGGTCGATGCCGAACAGCATCCCGCTGTCCTCGCCCATCTCGCGGGGCTCGTAGCCGGGCATGAAGGCGCCCTTGTACTGCGCGCGGTCGACGAACGTGTGCAGCGTCTCCCCGTAGGTCGCGATCGTCGCCAGGCGCACCTTCCCGTGCTCGTCGGAGATGTCATGCGGCTCCTCGAGCCCCTTGGCTCCGTGCTCGATCGCGTGCGCCCACGCGTGGTCGACGTCGGGCACGGCGACGGCGATCACCTTCACGCCGTCGCCATGCTTGTGCTGGTGCGCGGCCATTGGCGAGTCGGAGGAGAGCCCGCCGGTAAGCACAAGACGGATGCGGCCCTGCTGCAGGACATACGACGCCCGGTCGCGCACGCCGGTCTCGAGGCCGGAGTACGCCACCTGCTTGAACCCGTACGCGTGGACGTAGTAGTACGCGGCTTGCTTCGCGTTCCCGACGAAGAACTCGACGTGGTCGATGCCCAGCAGCGGCATCGGGTCCTTGGCGTCGACCTGCTGGTCCGTTGCCTCGATCAGCTGTGCCATCTCGTATCTCCTTACGCCGTCGTGGGGGATGCGGTGCGCATCGCAGCGATGCTGTCGTCGGTGCAGTGCTTGAAGAAGCCGCCGACGATCTCGCGCACCTCGTCGAGCGACTCGGCGCGGTAGAGGACCGGCTGGTACTGCGTGATGTCGTAGTCCGCGGTGCCCATCTCGATCAGGTCGAGCGGGCGCAGCTCCATGCCACGGAACTCTTCGATCTCGCCATAGCTCGAGAGGATCCCTGCGCCGTACGCGCGCAGCTCACCCTCCTCCATGACCACTCCGAACTCGACCGAGAACCAGAAGACCCGTGAGAGGAAGTTGAGGTTCTCGTCGTCCTCGAGGCGATTGGTGGCCTCGCCGGCGAGGTGGTGCAACTCCGAGAAGGTCGGCGTGGCCAGCAGGTGGCCGTGTCCCAGGACCTCGTGGATGATGTCCGGCTCCGGCGTGTAGAGCGGGACGTCCGGATGGCGCACGTACTGAGTGGAGTAGAAGCGCTTGTGCTCGAGTGAGCCGTAGAACTCGCGCAGCGGCACTAGCCCGGCGGCTGGGAGATAGCGGAAGCCTGTGATCGGCTCGAGCCGGGCTGAGACCTCGTCGAGCTCCGGTACGCGGTCACGCGGCAGGTCGAGCGCGGCGACGCCCTCATTGAATTCGTTGATCGCGTATTGATCCCACTTCGGCGGGAGCTCACGGGAGACCGTCCGCCAGACGTTCTGCTCCGACTCCATGTAGTCGACGTGCGGGTTCGGCTCGCCCGGTTCCCAGGCAAGCGCCGCGGCAGCGATCTCGTTGCGGCGCGCGCGGTACGCCGGATCGTTCGCGCCCGGGTGGTCGTGCGCCAGGTGGACGGTTACGGATCCGTCCTCTCCGGCGGTGACGGGCGAGTACAGCTGGGCTTCCTCGAACACGACAGGCTCCTCCATCCAGTCGTTACAAAAGGGGACTGTCCCCATTCGTTACGGCGCTGAGGAGACCACGTCGCGAAGCCGTTGGCAAGTCTGCTCGGTCTGACCGGTCATTTCGCTTAAGATTTCGGTGTGATGACTCCTGATACTGGTCAAATTGACCAGCTGGACGTGCGACTGATTGAAGCCCTGCGCGAGGACCCGCGGGTCGGGCTACTGGAGATCGCGCGGCGGGTCGGCGTTGCGCGCGGGACGGTGCAGGCCCGGCTGCGCAAGCTCGAGGAGCGCGGCGTGATCACGGGTTATGGCCCGGAGATCGAACCGGCGCGAATGGGCTATCCGATCGCCGCGTTCGTGTTCGTCGAGCTGAACCAGGGGCGGCTGGCCGAGGCGGCGGAGGCGGCGCGCGCTGTGCCAGAGGTGCTCGAGGTCGATGCGGTGAGCGGGCAGGAGGATCTGATCTGCCGGGTGGTTGCGCACGACACCGAGCACCTGCAGGCGATCGTCAACGGACTGGTCGCCAGCGAGGCGATCCAGCGCTGCACGTCACACATCGTGCTGTCGCGGCAGGTCAGCCCGCGCACCGCCCCGCTTTTGCGGAGCGCTGCGCGGTAGCCCGTTTCCTCAGAAGATCCAGAGCAGCAGCAGGATGATCAGGATGATCACCACGATCCCCGGGATCACGATCGTCGCCCCGAGCGGTGATGCAGTGAGTGCGAATGTCATGCAGCGGGCGTACCCACTGCGGCGGCGTCCGAAGATGAATCCTGGACGGACGTTCGATGCTCGGACTCGATTGGGCGAGAGCGTGTAACCAATCGAGTGCCGTGGCGCGGCGAGAAGGTGACGTTCCGGCGTGTGACGCGCTCAGCGTCGCGAGCGGCGGCCTGCAGCGTCCGCCGCCGGAGCATCTCCGTGAGCACGACGTGCATCTCCATCTCGGCGAACGCGGCACCCAGGCACCGGCGCACCCCGCCGCCGAACGGCACCCAGCCGTAGGTCGTCGGCCGCTCGCCGAGGAAACGCTCAGGGCGAAACGCATACGGCTCCGGGTACAGGTCGGCCCGCGTGTGCGTCAACCAGATCGCGGGCGTCACGTCGGTGCCCGCGGGCAGCGTCCAGCCGTTCACTTCGAGGTCGCTCGTCAATCGCCGCCCGGCGAGCGGGACGACCGGGCGCAACCGAAGTGACTCGCTGATCACGGCGCGCAGGTAGGAGTCGCTGTCGCCCGCGTCGATCTCGTCGGTCAGCCGGCCGAGCACGGGGGGGTTGCGCACGAGCAGATCGGCGGTCCACGCGAGCGCAGTGGCGGTCGTCTCGTGTCCGGCGAGCAGCAGCGTGACGAGCTGGTCGCGCAGCTCGCGGTCGCTCATCCCGCCGCCGTCCTCGAACTTCGCCAGCGCCAGCAGCGACAGGATGTCCTGGCGGTCTTCGAGCTTGGGGTCGGCGCGGCGCTCGGCGATCTCGGCGAACAAGAGCTCGTCGATCTCGTCGGACAGATCGCGCAGGAACGCGAGCGGGTCCATGTGCTCGAAGCGCCGCGAGAGCAGCACCTTGAACTGGAGCGCAACCGATGAGGTGGTATTGAGCAGCTGCGGCAACAGTTCGCGCAGGCGCCGGCGGCGCGCCTCGTCCGTGACGCCGAAGACGGCCCGCAGGATCACCTCGAGAGTTACGGCCTGCATCCGCGGGTGGACGGAGAGCTCAACGTCGTCCTGCCATGAGTCGATCTCTCGAGCGGCGATGTCGCGGACGGCCGACTCGTAGGCCTGCATGCGCTCGCCGTGGAAGGGCGGCAGCATCACGCGCCGACGCGCGAGGTGGTCAGCGCCCTCGAGCAGCAGCACCGAGCGCGGGCCCATGATCGGAAGCAGCGCAATGCTGCGACCGGGCGGAAGAGCATGCCTTGGGTTCGTGTACAGCGCCTGGATGGCAGCGGGGTCCGACAGCATCACCATCGGCGTGGTGAAGCCCATGAACGTGACGCTGAAAGCATCGCCGAAGCGCCGCCGGCACGACTCCATGAACGAGATCGGGCGTAGAAGCCAGCGAGCCGTCTGAACCGCAGGCGATTCGGACGGGCCGGGGGGAAGCGAGCTCATGCGCACAGCATGACGGGAGCGCGCCGCGCGGACATGGAGCCGGCGGGTCGTCGTCTGCCACCCTGGGTTGCGTGATCTCCGTCTGCGGCGCCACTGGCGAGCTCGGGGGGCGCGTGGCGGCGCGCCTGTCGGAGCGCGGCGTGCCAATCCGGATGATCGTGCGTGACCCCGCGCGTGCGCCGGCACTGCCGGGGGCCGAGGTCGCCGTCGCGGCCGGATATCACGACGGCGACGAGATGACCGCCGCGCTCCGCGGGACTGACACGGTCTTCCTGGTCTCAGGGCGCGAATCGCCTACGCGTCTCGACGAGCACAAGCGCGCCGTCGACGCCGCGGTTCGCGCCGGCGTCAAACGGATCGTCTACACGTCGTTCGCGAACGCGTCGCCCGATACCGCGTTCATTCTCGGGCGCCAGCACCACGCGACCGAGGAGTACATCCGTGCGAGCGGGATCGCGCACACGCTCCTGCGCGACAACATGTACCTCGACTTCGTGCCGTTCATGGCGTCGCAGGAGGGCGTGATCGCGGGGCCTGCCGACGACGGTGCCGCAGCATTCGTGGCGCGCGACGACGTGGCCGATGTCGCCGTGGCCGTCTTGACCGAGCCCGGGCACGAGAACGCGGCCCACACGCTCACCGGTGGGAGCGCCATGACGCTCGCGGAGGCGGCCGCAACGATGAGCGAGGTAACCGGTCGCCAGATCGTCTACAAGGACGAGACGGTCGAGGAGGCGTACGCCTCGCGCGCGCAGTTCGGCGCGCCGGACTGGGAGGTCGAAGGCTGGGTCACTTCGTACCTGGCGATTGCGGGCGGGGAGCTGGACACCGTGACGGACGTTGTCCAGCGCCTCACGGGTCACGCGCCGATGACCCTGCCGCAGCTGCTCGACCGCTACCCCGAGAGTTGGGCGCACTTGACGAGTTGAGCTCGGCGGCCCGCTGAGGAGGGCGGGCCGCCGAGGCTTCAACGGAGTCGCGCGAGCAGTGGCTCCAGCCGCAGGACCGGCATCCGCGGCCGGAGGTCGCGCAACTGACTTGCCCGGGTGCGGAGCAACCCGACAAGGTCTCCGCTTGGGACGAACGGGTCGGCGATCGCGACCCCGTCCAGCACCGACAGTCCAGCCCAGATCTGGCCGTCGACCGCCGCCACCAGCAGCGGTCCGGCCGGCAGCTTCCTCGAATCGAGCGCGGCGACGCGCTCGAGCGCTTCCAGGTCGGACGGCAGTGCCCAGCGGATCGTTACATCGTCTGAAATGTTTGATGCCTTGGCGCTCATGATGTCGTACTATGACCGCTAGAGGAGCGATTGCAATGTCATACACACTTGATTTGTCGGACATCGATCGCGCCGGTGAGGAGTCAATCACCGCACAAATCTGCCAACGCATCCGCGCGGCGATCGACAGTGGTGACCTAGGCCCGGGCGACAAGCTGTCTTCCACGCGAGCGCTTGCTGAAGAGGCCGGCGTGAACCATCTGACGGCCGTGCGCGTCTACCGGCGGCTGGCAGAGGAGGGTTACGTCACGTCGGGCGTAGGGCGCGGCACCTTCGTCCGCTCGGTGCCGCCTCCGGCCGCCGCCGACGACGCCGGTGTCTGGCAGCACGCGGTGCTGCCGGAACAGCAGCCGAGCTACGTCAACGAGGTCTTCGCCGAGACGATGCACATCTCGCGCGGGACACCGACCGGCCGGATCGGCGCCCCCAAGGACGAGGAGATGCTCGACATGTCGGTCGCCTGGACGGCGCCCGAGCTGCACCCCGTTGAGCAGCTGCGCGCCATGGCCGACGACCTGTTCCAGACGCACGGCGGCGCGATGCTCGGCTACAGCCAGGTCGAGGGCGTGCCCGAGCTGCTCGCGGAGCTCGCGCGGCGCGGCGACACCAGCGGCTTCGCCCGCTCACCGGACGAGCTGATCGTGACGTCAGGCGCGCGCCAGGGGATCGACCTGGTGTGCCGGACAGTCGTGCGGCCTGGCGACGTGGTCGTCTGTGAGTCTCCGACCTTCATCGGCACGCTGTCGTCGCTGCAGGCCACCGGCGCCCGCGTGCTCGGCGTGCCATTCGACCGCGGCGGCATCGACGTCGAGGCGTTCGAGCGCATTCTTGCGCGGCATGAGGTCAAGCTGCTTGCTCTTCAGACCGGTTCGCAGAACCCCACCGGCCAGGACCTCGCGCCGGACCGTGCCGCGCGACTGGTCGAGCTCGCGCAGGAGCGGTCGTTCTTCATCCTCGAGGACGGCGTCTACGCGAACATCCGCTTCAAGGGCGCGCCACCGCCGCCGCGCCTGCGCCAATCGGCGCCCGACCACGTCATCTACGTGGATTCGCTGTCGAAGACGATCGGCGGTGGCCTGCGCATCGGATGGGTGGCCGCAACCGGAGAGGCGCGCCGGCGGATCGGGGAGCTGAAGCTCGGCACGGACGTGCACACCTCCACGCTCACCCAGTACCTGGCCGCGCGCTGGCTCGAGAGCGGCGGCCACGATGACCACGTACGGCGCGTGAACAAGGTCTACGCCAAGCGTTGCCAGGCGCTGCTCGACTCGGTCAACCGCCGCCTGGCCGACGAGGTCACGGTGATGGAGGCGAACGGAGGTCACAACCTGTGGCTGACCTTCCGCCGCCCGATCGACGAGCGCATGCTGTTCGCGGAGGCGCTCCGAAACCGCATCGGCTTCACGCCCGGGCGCGCGCTGCGCCCGGAGCAGTCGAGCCAGTCATCGCTGCGGCTGTCGTTCCCGATGCTGAACGAGGAGCGGCTGGACGAGGGAGTGCGCCGGCTCGCGATTGCGATTCGCGAGGTCCGGCGCCAGTCGTCCCGGAGCTGGGCGACCTCGCTCTCGTAGGACAGCGGGGCGAAATGTCCCCGCAAATCCTTATACGCATGTACAGACAAGACGACCGGGCCAGCGGGCATCTTGTGAACGTGACGACTCGCCCCCTGATCGGCGTAACCACGTCCGAGCTGCGCTCCGCGGAGGGAGCGCACTTCGCGCGCCAGAGCGAGCCGCCGCGGCGAATGCTCGCGCTGGGCGTCGCGTATCTCGAAGCAGTCGCCGCCGCCGGCGGCATCCCTGTGATCCTCGCGCCGCTGCCCGCGGGCCGCCTGGAATCGATCATCGATCGCCTCGACGGCATCTGCCTCTCGGGCGGCCCAGACGTCGAGCCCGCCTGCTACGGCGCCGACGCCCACCCCGAGCTTGGGCCGACCGAACCCGACGTCGACCTGTTCGAGCTGGGGCTCGCGCGGGCGGCGCGGCGACGTGGGTTGCCGATCTTGGCCATCTGCCGTGGCATGCAGGTCCTGAACGTCTCGCGCGGAGGGACGCTCGTCCAGCACCTGCCCGACCTGGGCGACGACGTCACGCATCGCCAGGCCGAGCCGGCGTCCCAGGCGACCCACGCCGTCACGCTCGCGACCGACAGCCGGCTCGCCGGGCTCACGGGCAGCGAGCGCATCGACGTCAACTCGTTCCACCACCAGGGGATCGACCGTCTCGGCACCGGCCTGCGGCCAGTCGCCTGGGCCGAGGACGGCGTGATCGAAGCCGTCGAAGTCCCCGGTGAAAGCTTCACGGTCGGCGTGCAGTGGCACGCCGAATGCCTGACGGAGCGCCCCGAGCAGGCGCGCCTGTTCCTCGCGCTGATCGACGCGGCCGAGGCACAAGGCGGCTTCCTGCGGGAGAAAGCGGCATAAGCCGGCGCGCGCTCGCGTCCTGGCCCGGGTAGTTGGTCGGCGAGATGGTCGACTGCTACTACGACGAGGCGGTCGACTCGGCGGGTCGCCCGCGACCGGGCTACCGGGAGGTGCTCGACGCACTCGCCACGACCCAGCCGGGCGAGCTGCAGCGACGCGTCTGTGCGGCGGTGCGGCAGATGGGCATGACGTTCGGCGACGACGAGGGGCACGTCCTGACGGTTTGCCCGATCCCGCGGCTGATCCACGACGAGGAGTGGGCGCTACTGCAGCGCGGGCTCGCGCAGCGTGCGCAGGCGCTGAACGCATTCATCGCCGACGTTTACGGCGACCAGGAGATCATCCGTGCGGGCCTCATCGGCAGCCAGGTGATCGCGGCCGCCGATCACTTCGAGCCGGCGATGGCCGGCGTATCGCCGCCGGGCGGCTATGCGCCGATCATCGGTTTCGACCTCGTCCGCGGCAGCGACGGCCAGCTGCGCGTGCTCGAGGACAACCTGCGCACGCCGTCCGGATTCGCGTACTCGGTGGCCGTGCGGCGCGCTGTCGAGAGCGAGTTCCCGTTGACGGCTCGTCGCCGGATCCCGCTCGACCCTTCGTTCGGGCCGCTGCGGCAGCTGCTCAGCGAAGCGGCGGGCGGGATCGAGCACCCGCGCGCCGCGCTCCTGAGTGACGGGCCGTCGAACAGCGCCTGGTTCGAGCACCGGACGCTCGCGCGGCGCCTCGGCATCCCGGTCGTGACGCCCGACAAGCTGCGGCTCCAGCGCGGCCGGCTCTGCGTCGTGCTCCCGTCGGGCCAGGTCCGCCCGCTCGACGTGGTCTACCGGCGCACGGATGAAGACCAGCTGCACGACGACCACGGGCGGCCGACATGGCTCGGCGAGCTTGTGCTCGAGCCGTTGAAGCGCGGCCAGCTCGGAGTGGTCAACGCTCCCGGCAGCGGGGTTGGCGACGACAAGCTCGTCCACGCGTACGTGGAGGACATGATCCGGTTCTACCTGTCCGAGGAGCCGCTGATCGAGTCCGTGCGCACCTACGACCTGACGCGAGCGGACAAGTTGACGAAGGTGCTCGGTCGGCTGTCCGGGTTCGTGATCAAGCCGCGGAGTGGCTCCGGTGGCGACGGCGTGCTGATCGGTGCGAAGGCAACTCGCGAAGAGCGTGAGCGAGTCGCCGCGGCCGTTCGCGCGGCGCCGAACGAGTTCGTGGCGCAGGAGACTGTGAACCTGTCGCGGCTTGCAACGGTGGTGGAGAACCGTGTCGAGCCGCGCCACGTCGACCTGCGCGTCTTCTCGGTGGGCAGCGGGCCTGGGGCCGTTGTCCTGCCGGGCCCGCTCACGCGCGTGGCTCTCCACAGCGGCTCGATGATCGTGAACAGCTCGCAGGGCGGCGGCGTGAAGGACACCTGGATCATCGCCGGCGACTGACTACCGCGGGCGTTCGAGGCGAGGACTTCCTGGAGCCGGGTATTGAGGTCCTGGTGGCGCGCGATGGCACTGAGGTGAGGGCGCACTTCGATGCGCTCGACATCGAGCGGGCGCGCGCCATCCGACTCGCCGCTCGCGCCGGGCAGGTCGAGGCGACCTTCGCGGCGGTGGTGCGATGAAGATCGTTTTCGTCGGGCCTTCCGCCACGAACCACCGCGCGCTGCTGCGGGCGCTCGACGCGAGGGGACACGAGGTCGCCTTCCTGGAGCGCGAGTCGGTTGGCGAACTGCGCGAGCGGTTCGGCGAGCTGATCGCGGACGCGGACCTCGCCGTGGTCGGCTCATACATCCCTGACGGCGTCGCGGTCGCCGAGCTGGTGCTCGAGTGCGCGCGTGGCGTGACGGTCTTCTACGACATCGACACGCCGGTGACGCTCGCGAAGCTCGAGCGGGGGGACACCGAGTACCTCGCGCCCGAGCTCGTGCCGCGCTTCGACCTATACCTGTCGTCCACCGGCGGCCAGACGCTGCAAGTGCTCGAGGAGCGGTGGGCGGCCCGCTTCGCGTACGCCTTCTATTGCTTCGTCGATCCCGACGCCTACGACGTGGTGCAAGCCGAGCGCCGCTGGGACCTGGGCTACCTGGGCACCTACAGCGGCGACCGCCAGCCGCAGGTGGACGAGCTGCTGATAGCGCCGGCCCAGCGCGCGCCGGAGTTTCGCTTCGTAGTCGCCGGGGCGCACTACCCGGACACGATCGAGTGGCCGCCGAACGTGGAGCGGCGCGATCACGTGCCACCGGCCGACCAGCCGGCGTTCTGCGGATCGCAGCGCTTCACGCTGAACGTCACGCGCGCAGACATGCGATGGCTTGGATGGTCGCCGGGCATGCGCCTGTTCGAGGCCGCCGCGTGCGGCGTCCCTGTGATCAGCGACTGGTGGCCGGGGATCGACGACATCTTCAGCCCGGGCGAGGAGATCCTGCTGGCGGAGTCCGCGGACGATGTGCTGATCTTCCTGGACCACTGTGGCGACGACGAGGCGGCCGCGATCGGCGAGCGGGCGCGCAGACGCGTGCTTGCCGAGCACACGGCCGAGCGCAGGGTGCAGCAGCTCGAGGCGTTGACAGGCGTCAGCGCGAGAGCCGGATAGCGGCGAGCGCGAGTCCGCCCGCGACCGCCAACCAGCGAAGCGCCGGCGCCAGATCCTTCGGCTCGACGACCATCGTCGTCTGCCACTGACCAAGGCTTCCGTCGATCTCGATCCCGTCGCGCTTCACGCGCACTGCCGTTACTCGGTAGTCGTATTCACCCACCGGCGATCGAACCCTCATTCGGGCTCATTCTCAGGGATGACGGCAAGTTCGTTCGGACGGCCGACGACACAGCACTCGTACGCCGGGATATTGCGCACATGAAGTTGCTCACCCAGATCGAGCGAGAGACCACCTCCCAGTGGTTCATCGACGAGCTCGCCACGGCTGTGCTGGATGCCTCGCAGCGTCCGTCGCAGACCGCGCTCGTCGAACGCACGGCGCCGGAAGGCGCGATGCCTCCTCTTTACAGGCGAGATGAGGCCGAGACGTACCGCGTGCTCGAGGGCGAGGTGTTGTTCTTCATCGGCGACGAGATCGTCCCGGCGGGTCCGGGCGACGTCGTCGTCGCAGCGGCCGGTGCCGAGCGCACCTTCCGCGTGGAATCAGAAGATGCGCGCTGGCTCATCCTGACGCGCGTCACGTCGCTGGAGCTCCTCCTGGATTTCAACCGCGCGCTTGTTGAGCCGATCGCGGTGCCGATCTCGGGCTGGCCTTTGGCGGAGGAGGAAGCCGCGTTGTCCTCGGTTGGCGCGGCCAATGGGATCGAACTGCTTGGGCCGCCCGGTGTATTGCCGGGCGGCCGTAAGCGGTAGTAGTGCTGCCCGCCTAAGCCGCTATCTGCTTCTCCGCCGGCTGCGCCACGCCGAGCAGCGACTGCGCGACCGCCAGCACCTGCTCCTCGAGGTTCGGGTCGTTCAGGCGACCCTCCTCGTCGAAACGTGTGTGCGCGTGGCCGACCGGCACTTCGCCGTCGACCACCCGTGCGCCGGTGGCGCCGAGGACCTTGCGGAGCTCAGCCTGGGCCCACACGGCTCCGAACATGCCGGTGCTCGCGCCGATCACAGCGACCGGCTTGTTGCGCAGCGGGTTCGTCGCGATCGGCCGGGACACCCAGTCGACTGCGTTCTTGAGGGCGCCCGGGATCGAGTGGTTGTACTCGGGCGTCGTGAAGAAGACGGCGTCGGCCTCGGCGACCGCCGCGCGAAGCCGCGCGACGGCCTCCGGACCGTTCTCTACGTCGTCGTCCTCGTCGTACGGCGGGATGTCACGCAGCCCGTCGTAGATCTCGAACTCCGCGCCCTCGGCCTTGAACAGCTCGCCGACGTGACGCAGGAGCGCCGTGTTGTGTGAGTCGCGGCGCAGGCTGCCGCTGATGCCGAGGACGCGCATCTGGTTACGCCTGCTTCGACAGCTGCAGGTCGGCGAGGATGGTGACCTCGTTCGAGAGGGCCGGCTCGCCACTCGGCAGCGGGTTGTTCCAGCTGACGCCGAACTTGTCGCGGTCGACCTTGGCCTCGAGCTTCAGGCCGAAGCGCGTGCCGCCGTAGGGATCCTCGACCGGCTCGGTGATGACGGCGGTGATCTCGACGGGCTCTGAGTGGCCCTTGATCGTGATCTCACCGTCGATCTTGAGCTGGTCGCCGTCGCGGTCGATCGACTTCGACTGGAACGTCAGCTCAGGGTTGCGCTCGGCGTCGAAGAAGTCCGGCGACTGCAGGTGCGCCTCGAGATTCGGGTCCTTGACCTGGACGCTGGCGACCTTCGCGGAGCCCTTCAGGACGCCGTCGCGGGTCTCGGCATCGAAGTCCGAGAACGAGCCGGTAAACGTGCCGGCCATGTAGTCAACGGCAAACCCGACGTTGGAGTGAACCTTGTCGACGGTCCACGTGCCTGCGGGTACTGCCTGGGTCTCAGTGGTGCTCATTTTCGTCTTTGCCTCCTAGGCGAAGTGGAGAAACGTTGCTAGAGCAAGCAATATAGCTCAAAAATGTTGCGCTGTCAACATTGCGCTGGCAACAATACCGAGGTACCCAATCCGCCGCCCGTTACAAACGGGGTCAGAGCAGGTTTGTTACGACTCGGAGCAGGCCGCCGCGGCGCGGGGCGCGAAGCGACCGAAGACGGTCGCAAGAGTCTCGATCTCGGCCGGGCTCAGCTGCTCGAAGAAGCGCTGCTGGACCGACGCGAAATGGCTGGCCTGCGCCTCGCGGACCAGATCCAGCCCGGCCGGCAGCAGGTGCGCCTCGACGGCGCGGGCATCGGCGGCGGAAGAGCGCCGCTCGACGAGCTCGCGGCCCTCGAGGGCGTCGACGATGCGCGAGATCCGGCTCAGGCTGAGGCCGCACTCGCCGGCCAGTACCGACAGCCGTAGGTTTCGGCTTTCGGCCGCCGCCAGGCGCCCGAGCACCTCGACGCCGCTCAATGACAGGCCGAACTCGGCTTCGAGCTCGGCGTCGAGCGCGCGCGTGAGACGCTTGTGGGTCTCCAGCAAGCCGATCCACGCGTCCGCGTGGATAACCGACCAGGTGGCCAGGCCGTCGTCGCCGAGGACGTAAGCGCAGCTGTCGGCCGTGTCGTTTTTCGCTGGAGTCGCCATTACTTGCTATGGCAATTATAGCTGCCGTCCGAGCCAATCGACAGCTTTTGGGACGTGGTCCGGGTCGATGAAATGGGCCCCGTCCGACTCGTGGTACTCGACGTCGAAGCCCGCTCCCGCGAGCAGTTGGCGTGCCCGGCGCGCGAACTCGACGTTCATGACCGGGTCGCGCCGCCCGTGCGCGATGAAGATCGGAAGGTCGTTGCGGGCGAGGTCGGGCTGCCAGCCCTCGACCGTCGGGATGAAGCCCGAGAACACGAGCACGCCCGCCGGCTCCGGGCGGTCGCCGCTCAGCCCGGTCGCGTAGCTCATGACCGAGCCCATCGAGAACCCGCCGTGGACCGTGCGCTCGGGAGCGATCCCGGTCTGCTTCCAGAGCTCGTCGTGGAACGTGGTGAGAGCGTCGAATGCCGCGTGGAAGGTGTCCGGGTCTGGATAGCCCACCCGCGGCACGACGTACCAGTGGTAGCCCGGCGATCCGGGCAGCGTCAGCGGCGCACGCGGGGTGACCACGTGCAGCCTGCGCTGCGGGTCGAGAACGTCGGCCAGCCCGAGCAGATCGTGCTCGTCGGCGCCGCGGCCATGGTGGAGGACCAGGAGGCCGTCAGGTTCGCCGTCGGCGGGGCGTTCTAGGAAGGTAAGAGAGGCCATTTAGCTTGCTAGCGCAAGTATACCGTCAGAGGTAGACATTCGGGGGATGCCGTCCTTCCTAATCGGACACCGAATTTCTCGCTAACTACTGACATGTATTACCGCAATTTGCGGGTTTTCGGTAAATCGGTCATTCCGACCTATGCAGCGATCACCATGCTGACCCCAGGGCTACTACGAACTTGGGAGGTATGGACGCCATGGGCTTCAAGAACAACTAGTTCGCCACCGGATTTCTGGGACAAACGAATGGGCCGCCCGCGGGCGGCCCTTTTCGTTTCGGTCCATTGCTTCAGAATCCCGTGCTATTACCGATAAATCTCTGGTGGTTCGGCGGCGTCAGAGCGCGATGCTCGGGGCGGAGATCCTGTTGGGCGGCATGGCCGTCGCGGCCGCTCTCGCCTTCGAGCCGTTCCAAGGCAACGACGGGCTCGAGCTCGTTGCCCTCTTCCTGGTGCTGGCGATCGCCAGCGACGCCTTCGCGATCGTCACCGACCGCGGCTTCAACGTTTCCGGCTCGCTGCTCGCGACCGTCCTCGCGATCGCGCTGACGGGGGCGGCCGGCGGTGTGCTGGTCGGCACGCTGTCCGCACTGGTCGACGGGCTGCGCCTGCGGCGGCCGGTCGCCTCGCTGGTCAGCAACGTCTCGGCTTACGCAGTCTTCCCGTTAGCCGGCGCCACGACCCTCGACTGGCTCGCCGACGCGAGCCACGCGACCGTGGGAAGCCTGGCGTACGCGGGCGCAATCATGGGCGCGTTCGTCGTCGCCCTACTCGTCAACTTCCTCCAGATCGCCGCGCACCAGCGCGTCTTCTACGGCCGCTCGATCCGTGGGCAGATCGTCACCGTCCTCGTGCCGCTGCTCCCTTCCGAGATTCTGACTGGCTTGCTCGGGGCGACGGTCGCCACGCTCTACCCGAAGCTTGGGGTCGCGGTGATCGTGCTGATTGCGCTCGTGCTGCTCGGCTTCCAGTACGTGCTGCGCGAGCTTCAGCGCTCGCAGCTGCGCGCGGAGCGTCTGCGGGCGCTCCAGGTCGACGTCCTCTTCTCGATGGTCCGCAGCCTGTCGCTGCGCGACAGCATGACCGCCCGTCATTCCGCGGCGGTCGCCCGCTACGCCCAGGCGATCGCGCGCGCGGCCGGCGCCAGCTCGGTCGAGCAGCGCTTGGTGCACACTGCTGCCTTGCTCCACGACATCGGCAAGTCGATCTTCCCCGACCACGTCCTGTTCGCGGAGGGCTCACTGAACGACGAGCAGTGGGAGATCGTCAAGCAGCATCCGGCGCACGGTGCGTCGGTGATCGCGCAGATCGAGGAGTTCGCCGACATCGCGGCGGTCGTCCACGCGCACCACGAGCGCATCGACGGCACCGGCTACCCGAACAACCTGCGTGGCGACGACGTGCCGTGGCTGGCCCGGATGATCTCGATCGCGGACACCTATGACGTGATGACGGCACGCGACTCGTACCGCGACCCAGTCTCGTCCCAGGAGGCGATCGCGGAGCTGCGCCGCGTGTCCGGCACCCAGTTGGACGGCGAGCTGGTGGAGATCTTCGTGCAGGTTCTCGCGAGCGAGGCGCTTGCGTTCGGCCATGGCGACGACACCGACTTCGAGCGCGAGCTGGCGCAGGAGCGGGCGCGCGCGCTGGCCGTGCCGAGCCTGCTCGAGGCCGTGACCTGATGCGCGAGTCGCTTCGCGCGCTACGCCTTCCCGGACTCGCTCGCCTCGCTGGAACCCTCACACTCGCGGAGCTGGGGGAGACCCTGGCCTCGCTGGCACTGGCGGTTGTCGTCTTCGGACGCTCTGGCTCCGTTTTGGCAACCGGCGCCTTCTTCGTGGCAGCCCGCCTCGGCCCGGCGTTCGCCAGCCAGCCGCTGGCTGCGTTCATCGACCGCCGCGCGGGGCGGCGCGGCCTGGCCATCTGCCTGGCGATCGAGGCGGTCCTGTTCGCGGTCCTGGCGGCGCCGCTGCCGGTCGCGGTCCTGGTCGTCGTGCCGCTGGTCACCGGCACGCTCGCGGTCTGCTGCCGCAGCGTCACGCGCGCCGAGGCGACCGTGCGCCTGACCCGCGCCGGGCAGCTGCGCGCCGGCAACAGCGCACTCAACCTCGGTTTCGCGGTGGCGGGAACGGTCGGCGCGGCGGTCGGCGGAGGGCTGGCGGCGCTGACCACGCCAGCGCTGCCGCTGTTCGCGGCCGCGGCTTGCTTCGCGGTCGGCGCCGTGCTGATGGTGCGAACCCCGCGCGCCCGGCCGGAGGCAGAAGCGGCGAACGCGTGGGCCCACTTCCGCCAGGGCCTTCGGGCCGCGCGCTCGGACCGCCTGGCGTTCACACTGATCGCCGTCCAGACCGCCGCGCTCCTGGCGTTCATGCTGGTGATCCCGATCGAGGTCGTCTACGCCGAGCGTGACCTGGGGGTGGGCGCCGGCGGCTACGGCGCGCTGCTCGCCACTTGGGGCCTCGGGATCGTGGTCGGCGGCGCGCTCTTCGCGCGGGCGCGGTCGCCGCTGCTGCTGCTGGCGGCCACGGCCTCGCTGCTCGTAGCCGTCGCGTACTTCGGGCTGGCGGTCGCGCCCGGCCTGGTCTTCGCCTGCGCAGCCTCGCTTCTTGGCGGCATCGGCAACGGCATCCAGTGGGTCGCGGTCATCACCGCCTTGCAGGAGCGAGTGCCGGAGGCGCTTCAGGTGCGCGTAGTCGGCCTGCTCGATGCCGGCGCGCAGCTGGCGCCCGGACTCGGCTTCGTCGTGGGAAGTGTCTTGACGGCGCTTCTCTCGGCGCGCGCAACGTACGCGATCGCGGGAGCGGCGACGACCGTCGCGGCGATGGCGTTCTTCTACATGCACGCACGCGCAGCCCGGCGCTACGCCGTGGTCCTCTAGGGCGAAGCCCGATCATGAAGGGCCGAAGGCCCGGTCTCCTCTAGGGCGGAGCCCGATCATGAAGGACCGAAGGCCCGGTCTCCTCCAGCGCGGAGCCCGATCATGAAGGGCCGAAGGCCCGAAGGCCCGGTCTCCTCTAGGGTCCGCGGGGCAACCTGCGATTCCGACTTAGGGAGGCACGCCTCGTGGCATACGAAGTCCCGCCGCTTCCGTACGACTACAACGCTCTCGAGCCCACGATCGACGAGCAGACGATGCAGCTCCACCACGACAAGCATCACCAGGCGTACGTCGACAAGGCCAACGACGCCATCGCCGGCACGGAGTGGGACGGCAAGCCGGTCGAGGAGGTGCTGCAGAACCTCTCGTCGCTGCCCGACGACAAGCAGACGGTCTTCCGCAACAACGGCGGCGGCCATGCGAACCACACGCTCTTCTGGGAGTCGATGAGCGCCGACGGCGGCGGTGAGCCCAGCGGCGAGCTGGCGGACGCGCTCAACGAGGCGTTCGACTCGTTCGACTCGTTCAAGGAGCAGTTCGAGGCCAACGGCGTTGGGCAATTCGGCTCGGGCTGGACGTGGCTAGTGCTCGACGGCGGCCAGCTGAAGCTCGAGAAGACCGCCAACCAGGACAGTCCGGTCCTGAACGGCCAGACGCCGCTGCTCGGCAACGACGTCTGGGAGCACGCCTACTACCTCAAGTACCAGAACAAGCGTCCTGACTACCTGAAGGCCTGGTGGGACGTGGTCAACTGGGACAAGGTTGCCGAGCGCTACTCAGCCGCCAAGGGTTAGCTAGCCGCTCACGCCGCCCGCGAGCGGCTCGGGAAGATCCGATGCGAACGGAGGGAAGGCCCCCTTCCGTTCGCAGGTCTTCGCAGCCACGAGACATGCGAACGTCGTTGCGTGGACCACCGCTTCGTGGTCGCGCAGATCAGGCGCCCCGAGGCCGTGGGCGGTCCACCAGGCGACAAACGCGCCGCCGAACGCGTCACCCGCCCCGATCGTGTCGGCGGTGTGCACCTGCGGCGCCGGAACGTCGGTCTCGCCCGCCGTCGTCATCACGACGGCACCCTCGGCGCCGCGCGTCAGCAGCACGACGGCAGGGCCCGTCTCGAGCAGGGCCCGCGCCGCGGCGCGCGGATCTTCCCTCGGGCTGAGCAGTGCGAGGTCGTGCTCGCTCAGCTTGACGACGTCGGAGAGCTCGAATAGATCAGCCAGCCGGGTGCGGTAACGAAGCTCGTTGGCGGCGACGCCCGGCCGGAAGTTCGGGTCGACCACCACCAGCGCCCGCCGCGCGAGCACCTGGATCACGGCCTCCAGCGCGAGCGCGATCGGCTCGAGCGCGAGGCCCAGGCTGCCGGTGTAGACGACGGGCGTCGAGGCGGGCAGCGCCGCCAGCGCCGAGTCCGGTGTCAGGCCCGGCGCCGCGGTGCCCTTCGCGTAGAAGGCATGGCTCGCCGCGCCATCGGGATCGAGGGTCGCCAGCGCGAGCGTCGTCGGGTCGCCGGTGTGGACGACGGTCGACGTGTCGACGCCGTCGTCGGCCAGGCTGCGCTCGAGACGCCGGCCGTAGCTGTCGGTGGACAACCGCCCGAGGAAGGCGACTGGCCGGCCGAGCCGGGCAATCGTGCGTGCCGCATTGAACGGCCCCCCGCCGTCGTGTGCGACGAGCAGCCCATCGACTGCGGGCACGAGATCGATGAACGCCTCGCCCGCGACGAGGACCGGTGCTTCGCCCGGAGAACGCGGCGGCATTGGAGAAAGGAGTATGCCTCGCGGATCGGGGAAAGCGCGCCGCCCGGCTAACTTCACCGGCGGATGGCGAGTCCCAAGCGAGTTGCGGTCGTAGGCGCCGGGCCGGCGGGTTTCTACGCGTGCGAGGACCTGCTCAAGGCGGGCTTGGAGGTCGACCTCTACGACGTGCTGCCCACGCCGTTCGGGCTCGTGCGCGCCGGTGTCGCGCCCGACCACCCGAAGATCAAGTCGGTCACGCGCCGCTACGAGAAGACCGCCTCTCAACCGGGCTTTCGCTTCTTCGGTGGCGTCGAGCTCGGGTCGGACGTGATGCGGGCGGACCTGTTCCAGCGCTATCACGCAGTCATCTACGCGGTTGGCACCTCGGCCGACAACCGGCTCGGCGTCGCGGGCGAGGATCGCCCCGGATCGCACGCCGCCACCGAGTTCGTGGCCTGGTACAACGGCCACCCGGATTACGCCGACCGCGAGTTCGACCTGTCGGCGACACGGGCGGTCGTGATCGGGAACGGCAACGTGGCCATCGACGTGGCGCGGATGCTGGTCTTGGATCCCGACGAGATATCGATCACCGACACGGCGGACCATGCGATCGCGGGCCTTGGCGCGGCGCAGGTGGAGCACGTGATCATGCTCGGCCGCCGCGGGCCCGCGCAGGCCGCCTTCACCAACCCCGAGCTGCTCGAGCTGGGTGAGCTCGCGCGCGCGGACGTGATCGTCGACCCGGCGGAGGTCGAGCTCGACGAGCACTCGGCGCGCTGGCTCGCGGAGGAAGGCGACAAGACGGCGCGCCGCAACGTCGAGATCCTCACGGAGTACTCGCAGCGCGAGCCGCAGGGCAAGTCACACCGGATCGAGCTGCGCTTCCTGCGCTCGCCGGTCGAGATCCTCGGTGACGACGAGGAAGCGCCGGTGAGCGGCGTCCGCGTGGTGCGCAACCGCATCGAGCCGGACGAGCGGGGCCGCTTGCGGGCGGTCGCGACCGGCGAGGAGGAGGTGATCGAGTGCGGCTTGGTCCTGCGCTCGATCGGCTACCGCGGCACGCCGCTGCCGGACGTGCCGTTCGACGAGCGCCGCGGCCTGATCCGCAACGAGGGCGGGCGCGTCATGGATGCGGACGGCAAGCCGGTGCCGGGCGAGTATGTCGTCGGTTGGATCAAGCGTGGCCCGTCGGGCGTGATCGGCACGAACAAGAAGGACGCGTCGGACACGGTCGCGCGTGTGCTGGAGGATGCCGAGGCGGGACGCCTGAACGAGCCGGCCGAGCCGGACGCCGAGGCCACACAGGCGTGGCTGCGGTCGCAGACGCCGGGACTCGTCACCTGGAGCGGCTGGGAGGCGATCGATCGCCATGAGACACAGCTCGGCGAGCCGCACAACCGGCCGCGCGTGAAGGTCGTCAGCGTCGCCGAGATGCAGCAGATCGCCGGCCGCACCTGAGCGGCGCGGCGATCTGTGATCGGATTCACACCCGCGCGGGCTGGTGGCTCCTGTTACATAGGGCCGGGATGAGAGCTCAGCTTCCGAGGGGCCCGTCGTGGCCCGCCTTGATGCAGACGATCGGCTGGTGGAACCGCCCGCTGGCGTTCCACGAATCGTGCCGCCGTCGGCACGGCAACCGCTACACCGTGCGCCTGCTCGGGTCGCCGCCGTTTGTGATGCACGCCGACCCCGACCACATCCGCGAGATCTTCACCGCCCCGCCGGAAGTGCTGCATCCGGGCGACGGCGCGCGAATCCTCGAGCCCGTGGTCGGCACCTATTCGGTGATCCTGCTCGACGAGAAGGACCATCTGGCCCAGCGGCGCCTCATGCTGCCGGCCTTCCACGGCGAGAAGATGCAGCGCATGGCCGACCTCGTGACCGAGGTGACCGAGCGCGAGGTCGCGTCGTGGCCCACCGGCAGCGAGATAACGCTGCACCCGCGGCTGCAAGCACTCACGCTCGAGGTCATCCTGCGCGCGGTGTTCGGGCTGGAGCCGGGGCCGCGGCTGGGCGGGTTGCGCGCGGCACTCACGCGCATCCTCGACTTCGCGACGCGGCCGATGACGCTCGTCCCCTACCTGCAGAAGGAGCTCGGCGGGCATAGCCGCTGGGGCCAGTTCCTGGCGCTGCGGCGCGAGGCGGACGCACTCGTATACGAGTTGATCGACGAGCGCCGGGCCGCCGGGGACGAAGACGGTGAGGACGTGATGGCGATGCTGCTCGCGGCGCGCCACGAGGACGGCTCGCCGATGAGCGCCAAGGAGCTGCGCGACGAGCTGATGACGCTGCTCGTTGCGGGGCATGAGACGACCGCCTCCTCACTGGCATTCGGCATGAACCTGCTGGCACGGCACCCGCGTGTGGTCGAGCAGCTCCGCGAAGACGACGACGATTACATGACGGCGACGATCCAGGAGGTCCTGCGCGCGCGCCCGGTGCTGCCCAACGCGGCTCCGCGACTTGTCAAGAAGCCTGTCACCATCGGCGGCTGGGACTACGAGCCGGGGCCATGCCTGCTGGCCAACAGCTACCTGGTCCATCACGACCCGGAGATCTATTCCGATCCCTACAGCTTCCGCCCGGAGCGCTTCCTGGAGGAGGGTCCCGGCACCTACACGTGGATCCCGTTCGGCGGTGGCCGCCGCCGCTGCCTGGGGGCCAGCTTCGCGCTGCTCGAGATCAAGACCGTTCTGCGCGAGGTGCTTCGCCGCTACGAGGTCCAGCCGGGCGTGGACGGCGCGGAGGTGTCACGCAGGCGCAGCATCACGATCAGCCCTCGGCTCGGAGCCTCGACAGTTCTGCGCTCGCGGGAGCGCGAACCGGGCCCGCCGACCGCCGTCGCTGCATAGACGGCGGCTCGTAGGCTCGGTGGGTGCCACGCGCGTCCGCCTCCAAACGCTGGATCCTCTGGCTCTGTTGCATCGCGCAGTTCATGGTCATCCTCGACGTGTCGGTGGTGAACGTCGCCCTGCCGTCGATTCGCGCCGACCTCGGCTTCTCGCAGATCGACCTGCAATGGGTCGTCAACGCGTACACGCTCACGCTGGCGGGCTTCCTGCTGCTGGGCGGACGCGCGGCGGATCTGCTCGGCGACCGGCGCGTGTTCATCTTCGGCCTTGGCGCCTTCACGCTGTCGTCGCTGGTCGGCGCGCTTGCGAACGAGCAACTGGTGCTCATCATCGCGCGCGGGATCCAAGGGCTGGGTGGCGCCGTCGTCACTCCGGTGACGCTGTCGATCATCACGAGCACGTTCAACGAGGGCCCCGAGCGCAACCGTGCGCTTGCCGCGTGGAGCGCGATGGGCGGCGTGGGTGGCGCCGTCGGCGTGCTGTTGGGCGGGGTTCTGACCGAGGTGTTCGGCTGGCGATCGATCCTGCTGATCAACGTGCCGGTAGGGATCTGGGCGGCGATCACGGCATTCCGCTTCGTACCGGAGGGCCGCGGCCGCAGCGGCGAGCGCAACTACGACGTGGCTGGGGCCCTGACGATCACGGCCGGCCTGGTGACGCTCACCTACGCGATCGTGCGCACCGACGTGAATGGCTGGGGCTCGGCGAAGACGCTGATCCCGATGGCTGTGGGGCTGGCACTGATCGGGCTCTTCCTGGCGATCGAGGGGCGCTTTGCGAAACGCCCGCTGGTGCCGTTGAGGATCTTCCGGTCACGCACGCTGTCGGCCGCGAACGCGGTGATCTTCTTCCTGGGCGGATCGGCATTCTCGATGTGGTTCTTCGTCTCGTTGTACATGCAGCAGGTCCTGCACTACACGCCGATCGAGGCGGGCCTCGGGTTCGCGCCGATGACCGCCGTGGTCGTTGCCGGCTCGGCCGTCGCCGGGCGCACGGCCGCGCGGGTGGGGGCGGGGCGCGTGTTGTCGGCCGGGATGGCGTTCGTCGGCGTGGGACTGCTGCTGTTCTCCGGCGTAGACCTGCACGGCGGCTACGTGACCGAGGTGATGATTCCGGGTCTCGTGACCGGGTTCGGAATAGGCCTCGTCTTTGTCTCCGGGACCGTGACCGCCGTCGCCGGAGTCGCGCGGTCGGAGACCGGACTGGCGTCCGGCCTCGTGAACACGTCGCGCACGTTCGGAGCTGCGCTGGGCATCGCGGTGCTCGTGACGATCGCGAGCGCGCGGACATCGAGCGCGTCTGCGCACGGAGCGGCGGGATTGGTGCTCGGGTACCAGCAAGCATTCCTGATCGGATCGCTATTCGCGTTCGCGGGTGCGGTGGTCGCCCTGACGGTGCTCGCCGGCCGCGTGAAGCCACCGGCCACCGCAGCGGCAGCAGAGCACTCAGCCTGACCGAATTCGCTGGCGGGCGATCGCGATCATTCGGTCGCGGCGCGCGTCGATGGCGGCGACGGCGCTGTCCAAATCGCCGCGGTCGATGGCGGCGGCCAGTTCCGCGTCGGCGGCGCGGAGCTCGTCCTCGAGCGCATCTGCAGCTCGGTGCTCCAGTTGATCGCGCGTCAGCTCCAGTCGGCCGAACTCGCCCTTGAAGTAAGCGAGCGGAGCGCCGCCACGAGCCGCACCGCCGTCGACCTCGGCCAGGAACACGTAGTGCGTCCCGCCCGTCGTTTCCTCGGCCACCCGGCACTCGAGTGTGGCGAGGGCATCGTCGAACAGCGGCTCGCCCCACTTGCCGGGGGTGACCGGCACGCCCGCGAACTTGTCGCCGCCCTTCTGCGCGAAGCGCTCCGCCAAGTCGACCTGGTTGGCCCCGAGGATGTTCACGCCGAAGTGCTTCGAGGCAGCCACGGCACGGCCCGTCTCGGACTGCTTGTTCATGCAGATGAGCAGCATCGGCGGCTCGAGCGACAACGAGGTGACAGCGCTAGCCGTGGTGCCGAATGATCGACCCCCGTGCAGCGCGGTGATCACGGTCACGCCGCTCGCGAAGTGGCTGATCACTTCACGGAACTCGTCCGAGGTGAGGCTGCGCGCTTCCACCCGTTGTCTGAATAGCAGGCGGCGCAGCCTGCGCTACGGGCTGAGCCGCTCGGCGATCCAGCGCTCGCCGTCGCGCCGGAAGCGGATCCGGTCGTGAAGGCGGCTCGGCCGGCCCTGCCAGAACTCGATCGCATCCGCCTGCAGCGCGTACCCGCCCCAGAACGGCGGACGCGGCACATCGACGCCCTCGAAGCGCTTCTCGTATTCGGCCACGGCCTCGTCCAGGGCAGCACGATTCGGTATCACACTGCTCTGCTTCGACGCCCACGCGCCGATCTGACTGCCGCGATCGCGGCGCGCGAAGTACGCGTCCGACAGGTCGGCCGGCAGCGGCTCGACCGCTCCCGTGACGCGCATCTGCCGGTGCAGCTGCAGCCAGGCGAACGTCAGCGCCGCGTGTGGGTTGGCCGCGAGCGCACGTCCCTTCTCGGACTCGCTGTTGGTGAAGAACCAGAAGCCGTGGTCGTCCAGGCCGCGCAACAGCACATAGCGCGCCTCGGGGCGCCCGTCGGGATCGACCGTCGACAGCGTCATCGCGTTCGCCTCCAGACACTCCGCGGCGATCGCGTCGTCGATCCACTTCCGGGCCTGCTCGACGGGATCGGGATCGAGATCCTCGACATCGATCCCGTGTGACTCGTACTCGCGCCGCAGTCCGGCCAGATCCATGACCGGAGGTCTAGCGCCTGGGGCGGCTAGGCGATCGTCACCGCGACCGGCGCCGACATGCCAAGCTCGTTGACGTTGTCCGCGTCTGTGTGCGCGACAACCTGGTACTGACCGGCACTCGGGAACCCGATCGAGCGCGCGAACGCGCCGCTCCTGGCCGGCTTCAGGCGGATCGTCCGGATTGGCGCGAAGGTGCCGTCGGCCTGCTGTTGCGAGACGACGATCGACAGCTTCAACTTCGGAGGCGCGACCGATCCCGTGAAGCCGATCACGGCGCCAGCCGGCCCCTGCGATGCCGCCGCGGCAAGGGCGATCTGCGGCGGGACGACCGCGACGACGCCCGGCGAGATCACAGCCGCGTGCTGCACGTCGCCGCGATAGACGGCGCGCAACTCCGCGTTCTGTGCGAGCGGGACCGCGGCCGACCACGCACCGTTCGCGTCAGTGCTCGCGGTGCCAAGCGTCGTCGGTCCGCGTGTCGTGCTTCGTCGCTGCACCTCGACCGTCGCGCCGGCGATCGGCACGCCGCCCGCGGACAGCACTCCGCCAGCCGCGGCGGTGCCTGGCGCGCTGCCCAGGTTCTGCAGCGTGAGCGATCCCACCGTCCCGAGCAGCCGCTGCACAACCTGTCGCAGACGCGGCAGCTGCCGGTACATGCCGGAGCCCGGGCACGTGGTGGTGTCCGCATCGCGATGACCCGCGATCCGGTTCAGCCGCACCCGCGCACCGGCGCGATAGCGGCTGTAGGGAGCGCCTGCACGAGTGACCTGAACCGTCACGTTGCCCGGGATCTGGATGCCGTGGAGCGCGAGCTTCCACGCGAGCAGGCGCGCGAGCGCGTCGAACGTCTTGCGCGGGGGCCCGACTCCACCGAAGGTGCCCAGCAGCGCGACGCCGGTCGAATAGACGTTGTAGCCGCCCGCCTGAGCGCCGACGATCGTCTCGTCGACGCCACCCGCACGCGCCTCGAAGATCTGCCCGTAGCGGTCGACGACGAAGTTATAACCGATGTCGTTCCACCCGTTGCCGTACTTGTGGAAGAGGCAGATCGAGCGGACCATGCCGGCAGACTGGCTCGGCCCGTAGGAGTTCGAGCTGACGGTGTGGTGGACGAACGCGAGATCGACCGCGCCGAAGACCGCAGGCACGCGGGGACGGCACGACGCGGTCGCCCACGACGAGCGCGCGATGATCCGCGGCTGGCCCGACCCGGCCGGAAGGTTCGTGGTGACGTAGCGCTTGGCGGCAGCCGTCGCGGGCCGGCCGCCGTCGACGAGGACGACGCGCGCGCCAGGCAGAGGGCGGTTCGCGCGCACCTCGAAGGCGCGGGCCGGCCCGGTCCACACCGGATCCGTCAGCCCCGATGCGCCGGATGCGGATCCGCCCGCGCCCGATCTGCCGGATTCCGCCGCGCCCGCATCCGGGCCATGGCCATGCGCCGCATGCGCCTCGAGCCACTCGGTCCAGCGCCCGTCCAGCCCCCGCGCGCGCATCTCGACGCCGGCGTCCGCGCCTGTCACGCGAAGCCCGATCAGCTCGAAGACGCGCGCCGTCTCGATCGGCCCCGATCGCCAGCTGCCGCGGGCGACCGAAGCCGCACGGGAACGGGGGATGCGCATCTCGAAGACCGCGTCGCCGGCGTCGCCGGCAAAGACAAGCCGGGGCGCGACCAGCGACCCGGCGAACAGTGCGCCCGAAGCGGCCGCCGCCCGCCGAAGCATGCTCCGCCGTGTGAGCTCCGCCCCCACAACGGATCGCAACACGGCTCCTCGGCCGTCGAAGCGGTCCCTAAACGGTTAAGACGACTTTGCCCGTCGCGCCGCGGCCGTCGATCAGCTTCAGCGCCTCGCCGGCGTGCTCCAGGGGGAAGCTCGCTCCCACCGGCGGACGCACGAAGCCAGTCTTGATCAGCTTGTCGATCTCCTCGCCGATCTGGCGCGTCACCTCGGGCTTGGACATCACATAGGCGCCCCAGCCGGCGCCGACGATGTCCGTGTTGTTGAGCAACAGCCGGTTCACGCGGACCTCCGGGATCGAGCCGCCGGTGAAGCCGACAACGACCAGTCGTCCCTCCTCACGCAGCGACCGCAGGCTGTCGGTGAAGCGGTCGCCACCGACCGGGTCCAGCACGACGTCCGCTCCACCCAGCTCCTTGACAGCGTCCTTGAATCCATCGGCTCGAACTACCTCGTCCGCGCCCGCGTCGCGAGCCACCTGCCCCTTCTCGTCCGTCGACACGACGCCGATCACGCGCGCGCCGAGTCCCTTGGCGACCTGGATCGACGCCGTACCAACGCCCCCCGCCGCACCCTGCACCAGCACCGTCTCGCCCTCGGCGAGGCGGCCGCGGATCTTCAGCGCGAAGTACGCCGTGTGGTAATTGAGGACAAGCGCGGCGCCCTGCTCGTAGCTCCATTCGTCGGGGATCGGGAAGACCATGTACTCCGGTGCAACGGCCACCTCGGCGAACGCGCCCAGAAACGTGAACGCAGCTACGCGCTGACCCGTGTCGCGCACGACGCCGCCGACCTCGCTGCCCGGCACGAACGGCAGATCCGGCTTGAACTGGTACTCCCCGCGCGACTGCAGGACCTCGGGGAAGGAGACCCCGGCCGCCTGCACGTCGACCAGCACGCCGCTGCCCGGGGTGAGCATGTGCGACGGCTCCGGCTCGGGAATGTCGACGAGCTGGAGTGCCTCGTCCGGGCCGTTCAGATTCGTGATCTGGATCGCGCGCATGGCGCGCGATGCTATGCGTGCGCGAGCGCCGCTGACGGTTCGGTGCGCTCGAGCCGCACCGGCGAGCGTCCGACGAGCGTCTCGACGAGCATGAGCGCGTCGGCATGGCGCTCCGGCGAGGCCGCTGCCCAGCGCGCTGCGCGGTGTGCGATCTCGATGTCCCGCGCTGCCGAGGTGGGAGGCAGCATCCACAGGAAGCGCCGCAGCTGGAACCGGCGCGGCGACGATGCCGACAGCCACCAGTCGAGGCAGGCATCTGCCCGCCGGCGTTCCACGGCGGCGCCGTCGCGGGTGTCGACCACCAAGGACGCGTAGGCGTACAGATCCTGCCGCCGCTCGTCGTCGACCTGGTCGTTGTAGGTGCGCAGGAACTCCGCGATCACGGGGCAGACGCAATCGGGCTCGTCGCTGAACGGCTCGTCCGCGAGCATCGACGCGACCTCCATCACGCAGGCTCCGCGCTCGGGCGAGCTGTGGCGCCCGCGCATGAGGCAGATCGTCTGATGGCTAGGCACGTGAATCTTGTTCCCCGCGGTTGTGCCGCCAAACCCGCGACAATTTCGCGCGTGTCAGAGCTTCTTTGGACCCCGTCACCTGACCGGATCGAGCGCGCCAACCTCACAGAGTTCGCTCGCCGCCGCGGCCTGCCCGAGGACTACGCCGAGCTCTGGCAGTGGTCGGTGGACCGCCTCGACGACTTCTGGGCCGCGGTCTGGGACGAGTGGGTCGAGCCGGATGCGCCTTACGAGCGTGTGCTCGGCCGCCGCGAGATGCCGGGCGCCGAGTGGTTCCCGGGCTCACAGCTGAACTACGCGAAGCACATCTTCCGCGGGCGTGACGCGGAGGCGCCGGCGATCCAGCATGCGTCCGAGTCGCGCCCGCTCGCGTCCTGGAGCTGGGGCGACCTCGAGCGCGAGACGGCGCGGATCCGCGCCGGACTCATCGAGCTCGGAGTGGAGCGCGGCGACCGCGTCGCCGCCTACATGCCGAACATCCCGGAAACGGTCGCCGCATTCCTCGCGACCGCCTCGCTCGGCGCCGTCTGGTCGAGCGCCGCACCCGAGTTCGGCGCCCGCTCGGTAATCGACCGCTTCGAGCAGATCGAGCCCAAGGTGCTGCTGGCGATCGACGGCTATCGCTACGGCGGCAAGGACTTCGACTGCTCGCAGAAGATCGAGCAGATCACAGCGGCGATCCCGAACACGAAGCTCGTCCGCTTCGGCTATGGGAGCCGCGACGGATGGGGCGACTTCGGCGCCGAAGGCGAGCTGTCATTCGAGCCGGTTCCCTTCGAGCATCCGCTCTGGATCCTCTACAGCTCGGGGACGACCGGGCTGCCGAAGGCGATCGTCCATTCGCATGGCGGCATCCTCGTCGAGCACCTCAAGAAGGCGCACCTGCACCTGGATGCCCAGAAGGGCGACCGGTTCTTCTGGTTCACGACTACCGGCTGGATGATGTGGAACTTCCTCGTCGGCGTTCTGCTCACCGACGCCTCGATCGTCCTCTACGACGGCAACCCCGCCGGCGACGTGCTCTGGGAGCTCGCCGCCGACGCCGGCATCACGACCTTCGGCACCAGCGCCGCGTTCATCGCCGCCGCGATGAAGGAGGGCATCGAGCCGAAGGCGAACGGCCGCGACCTCTCGCAGCTCCAGGCCGTCGGCTCGACCGGCTCCCCGCTCAGCCCCGAAGGCTTCGAGTGGATCTACGACAAGCTCGGCGACCACATCTGGCTGTTCTCGACCTCGGGCGGCACCGATGTCTGCTCGGCGTTCGTCGGCGGCGTGCCCACGCTGCCCGTGTACCGCGGCGAGCTGCAGGCACGCAGCCTGGGCGCAAGGGTCGAGTCCTGGGACGAGGACGGCGAGCCGCAAATCGGCAAGGTCGGCGAGCTTGTCATCACCGAGCCGCTCCCGTCGATGCCGATCTACTTCTGGGACGACCCCGACGGCGAGCGCCTGCGCGACTCGTACTTCTCGATGTGGCCGGGCGTCTGGCGCCACGGCGACTGGATCGAGATCACCGAGCGTGGCACCGCGATCATCTACGGCCGCTCCGACTCCACGATCAACCGCGGCGGCATACGCATGGGCACCTCGGAGATCTACCGCGCGGTGCTGAGCGTCGACGAGGTCCAGGACGCGCTCGTCGTCGACGTCCCGCGAGAAGGGGACGAGAACTGGATGCCTCTGTTCGTGGTGCTGAAGGACGGCCACCAGCTGGGCGACGAGCTCGTCAAGCAGATCCGCACGCGCGTCCGCGAAGACTGCTCCCCGCGCCACGTCCCCAACGACGTGATCGCGATCCCCGAGATCCCGCGCACGCTCTCCGGCAAGGTCCTCGAGGTACCGGTCAAGCGCGTGCTGATGGGCGACCCGCCGGAGAAGGCCGCCAGCCGTGAGTCACTCGCGAACCCCGCCGCGTTCGACTGGTTCGTCGATTACGCCGAGTCGAGGTGACGGTCGATCGTCCGCTGGACCCATTCCTGCGTCGCGCTGTCGGCCATCCGGTAGCGCGCCAGCAGCTCCTTCTGCTTCTCGTACTCCAAGCCCGAAATCACCCAGCGCACGGCATAGCGCTCGAAGCGAATCTCGTTGCGCCGGTGCCACGCATCGTCCACCGACGACGCGGCGCGCACGTGCGGATCCGGCACGTTCGCCGTCGTATGCCGCAGCGTCAGGACGTTGCCCTCGTCGTCGGTGTAATCGGTCGTGGCGACGGTCTTGCGGTTGCGCGAGCGCTTCCCCACGGCGTGATCGTCGCATGATTCGGGTAGCGCCCCGCCATGGGCCTTGTCGAATCAGTCAGGAGCGTCCTCTGGGCGCGTCGCCGCCAACCCGATGACGTCGTCTATGGCGTCGGCCTCGCCCACGAGCGCTTCGCCCCCGACGAGCTGCTGCGCCAAGCCGAGGTCGCCGAGCAGGCCGGCTTCGACATCATCGCGTGCAGCGATCACCTGGCTCCGTGGTGGGAGGACGGCGACCCGGCGCCGGCCAACTCGGGCAACGCCTGGGTCTGGCTGGGAGCCGCCTCACAGGTGACGAAGGAGCCGTCGATCGGCACCGCCGTCACGGCCGTCATCCACCGCTACAACCCCGTGATCGTGGCGCAGCAGATCGCCACGCTCGAGATCCTCGCGCCTGGCCGCACGTTCCTGGGCGTCGGCTCCGGCGAGGCGCTCAACGAGGTGCCAGCGGGCCTGGACCCGTTCCCGAGCCTCCACGAGCAGCAGGAGCGGATGGAGGAGGCGGTGCTGATCATCCGCCGCCTGCTCGACGGCGAGACGGTCACCTTCGACGGCAAGTACTTCAAGACACGCGACGCGAAGCTCTACTCGCGCCCCGAGCGGCGCCCACCGATCTACATGTCCGCGTTCGGCGAGCAGGCCGCGGAGATGGCCGGCCGGGTCGCCGACGGCGTGTGGACCCTTGCGGACCCGCGTCAGGTCCCGGGCGTGATCGCCGGATACCGCCGCGGCTGCGACGAGGCCGGGCGCGAACCCGGCGAGATCATCCTCCAGGCGCTCTTCTCCTGGGCCGAGGACGACGACACAGCGCTCGAGTCGGCCAAGGAGTGGAAGGCCACGCTGCCGCCCGAGCACTACACCGACCCGATCTACAAGCCGGCCGAGATCCAGGAGAACGGCCGCAACGTCTCGGACACCACCTTCAAGGCCGGCTCGCTGATCTCATCGGACCCGAAGGATCACGTGCGCCGGCTGAAGATGATCCGCGAGATGGGCGCTACGGCGGTCGTTGTGATGAACACCTCGGGCGCCGACCCCGAGGGTGCGCTCCGCGTCTACGGCGAAGAGGTCCTGCCGGAGGTGCGGGGCTAGGCGGCGTGGCTCGGGGCCAGCCCGCGGCGCAGCAGCTCCGCCAAGTCGCGGCCGTAGTTGCGGTCGCCGAAGACGATGAACGCCTTCGCGGCCCGGTCGAGCGCGTCGCGCAGCACTCGCGCCGTGGTCGCCGGGCGAATCCGCGGGTCGACCGCGCCCTCGGCCTGCCAGTGGCGGACGAACTGCTCGAGCCACTCGCGCGCGGGCGCCGTGCGGTTCATCCACTCGTCGAGGTCGTCGACCAGCTCGAGGCCACGATTGCCGATCAGGAAGATGTCGCGGTTCTCGTCGGCCACCTGGTAGGCGGCCTCGAAAAGACGGACGAGCGCGCTCTCGAAGCTGCGTGAGCGCGTCGTCTTCTCGGCGGCGAGCTCCGCGAAGCGCTCGGAGATCAGTTCCGCGAAAGCGCCCGCAAGCGACTCCTTCCCGGGGAAGTAGAGGTAGAAGGTTCCCTGCGCCACCCCGGCGCGCTGGACAATCTCGGATACCGTTGCATCCTCGTAGCCCTTCTTCGCGAACACGGTTCGCGCCGCGGAGAGGAGCTGGGTACGGCGGTCGATTGCCCGAGCACGCGAGGCCATGGTCGGCGGAGGGTAGCCGTTGGGCGCTCGCTTGTAACGCCGCTAGCTTTAAGGAGACTGACTGTCAGTCACCTATTTCCGATGACTTCAGCCACGCTCGCACCAAGACTTCCGATCTTCGCCCAGCGGCGCCGTTCGCGCCTGCTCACGCTGGAGCCCGACGACCGCCTCGTCGCGCTCGCCCGCGACGGGCACGAGGCCGCCTTCGAGGTCCTGGTCGAGCGCTACGACAAGCGGCTGCACGTCTTCTGCCGCAACATGCTGCGCTCTGCGGAAGACGCCCGCGACATGGTGCAGGACGTCTTCGCCAACGCACACAGGGCGATGCTGGCCGACGAGCGCCCGATCCACGTCAAGGCCTGGCTCTACCGGATCGCGCGCAATCGCTGCCTCAACCACCTGCGCCGGCCGCAGCCCGAGGGCGTCGACACCATGGACGTCTTCGAGGGCGCCGTCGCCTCCGCCGCCGACACGGCCGGCTCGCGGGAGGACCTGCAGCTACTGGTGCGGGACGTCCAATCGCTGCCCGAGACCCAGCGCACGGCGCTGGTGCTGCGCGAGATGGAGGCCCTCTCATACGACCAGATCGCGACGGTGCTCGAGAAGAGCGTGCCGGCCGTGAAGTCGCTGCTGGTGCGGGCGCGCGTATCCCTGGCCGAGAAGGCCATGGACCGCACCGCTTGACAAACCTTTAGAAACCGCAACCATCCCGCGCCGCTGGTGTTCGGGCGGATGGGATGGCTCGCGCCCTCAACATCCTTGCCGTCGTCGCCCTGGTCGTGGCGAGCGTCGCGGCGCAGGCGATCGACCTGACCCCGGTCGCCATCGTGCTGCTGGTCGGGGCCGTTCTCGCGCTGGCGCCGCTCTTCTCGCCGACGCTCGACGTCTAGTTCCTGCTGTTATCCGGCGCGTGGCCCGCGCCGAGCGAACCCTCACACGACGCGAGCTGAACCGCGCGCTGATGGCGCGCCAGTTGCTGATCGAGCGCCAGCCAATTCCTGCGGCCGAAGCGGTCGGCCTGGTCGGCGGCCTCCAGGCCCAGGCATCGGTACCCCCGTTCGTCGGGTTGTGGACGCGGGTCGCCGGGTTCGAGCCGGCGGAGCTGCAGGACCTGATCGACTACCGCGCGGTCGTGCGCGCGACGCTGATGCGCCACACGATTCACTTCGTAGCGGCGGACGATTACGTCTGGCTACGGCCGACGATCCAGCCGGCGCTCGACGCGAACTTCGGCGCGCAAACGCGCAAGCGCCTGGCGGGGGTGGACATCGAGCCGTTCCTCGAGGCCGCGCGCAGGGAGTTCGCCACCCGTGCACTCACGTTCGCCGAGGTGAAGGAGCTGATCCGCTCGCTCGCGCCCGACAGCGACATCGACGCGATCGCCTACGGCGTGCGCACGCACCTCCCGCTCATCGGTGTCCCGAACGAGTCGCGCTGGCGCTTCGGCGGCCGCGCTCCGTTCGTGCTGGCCGAGGACTGGCTGGGACAGCCGCTCGCCCCGTCGGACCCGCGCGAGATGGTCCGGCGCTACCTGGCGGCTTTCGGCCCGGCCACGCCGGCCGACGCGACCGCCTGGTCGGGCGTGGCCGGCATGCGGGCCGTGTTCGAGGAGCTGCGCGGCGACCTGCGGGTCTTCCGCGACGAGGCGGGGCGCGAGCTGTTCGACCTCGTGGATGCACCACTGCCGCCTGCGGACGTCGAGGTGCCTGTCCGCTTCCTGCCGGAGTTCGACAACACGCTGCTCGGGCACCGCGACCGCACCCGCGTGATCGCCGACGAACACCGGCCGCGCATCTACCTCACTGCCGGGCGGATGGCCGGGACCGTGCTGCTCGACGGCTTTGCCGCGGCGGCGTGGCGCGTAACGGACGGCGCGATCGTCGTCGAGCCGTTCCGTCGCCTGGCGAAGGCAGAGCGGAACGCGCTGGAGCCGGAAGCCGAGGCGCTGCAGGCGTGGCTCGATCCGGACGCAGCCCGCGGCGGAATCCGCTTCGTGTGACGCCGGGGGATAATCGCCCGCTTGGACTTCGAACAGATTCGCTACGAGGTCGCGGACGGCGTCCTCACGATCACACTCAATCGGCCCGACCGCCTCAACGCGTTCACCGAGACGATGATGGACGAGCTCATTGCCGCGTTCGACGCATCCGATGCAGATGACGACGTCCGCGCCGTCATCGTCACCGGCGAGGGCCACGCCTTCTGTGCCGGTGCCGACCTGGCGGCCGGCGGCGAGACCTTCGACTACCGCAGGCGTATCGAGGCCGGCGAGGTCCCGCGCGACGGCGGCGGGCGCGTCACGCTGCGGATCTACGAGTCGCTGAAGCCGGTCATCGCCGCCATCAACGGCCCCGCCGTCGGGGTCGGCATCACGATGACGCTGCCGATGGACATTCGCATGGGCGCCCAGGGCGCCAAGATCGGCTTCGTCTTCACGCGTCGCGGCATCGTGCCGGAGGCCTGCTCGAGCTGGTTCCTACCGCGACTCGTCGGCATCAGCCGGGCAATGGAGTGGGTGGCAACGGGCCGAGTGTTCGACGCCGCCGAGGCCGAGCGCGGCGGGCTGGTCCGCAGCGTGCATCCGCAGGAAGAGCTGCTCGGCGCGGCGAACGAGCTCGCGCGCGAGATTGCCGACAACGCGGCGCCCGTCTCGGTCGCGCTCGCGCGCAAGCTGTTGTGGCGGGGGCTCGGCGTGAGCCACCCGATGGAGGCCCACAGGGCGGATTCGCGCGCGATGCTCGCCCGCGGCCAGTCCGCCGACGCCGCTGAGGGTGTGACCTCGTTCCTCGAGAAGCGGCCTGCGTCGTACCCCGACCGCGTGTCGGATGGCCTGCCGGACCTTGGACTCGGGAAGGAGCCACAGTGGAATTGACCGGAAGGACCGTCGTCGTCACCGGCGGCGCCTCAGGCATCGGCAAGGCGATGGCCGAGCGCTTCGCCATGGAGGCCGCGCAAGGCGTGGTCGTAGCCGACATCGACGAGGCGGGAGCCGTGGCCGTGGCGGGTGACGTTCCCGGCGCCGCGATCGGCGTGGGCTGCGACGTGACCGACGAGCAGGCGGTGAACGCGCTGATCGAGCGCGCCGAGCAGGAGTTCGGGACCGTGGACATCTTCTGCGCGAACGCGGGCATCGGGATCGGCGCCGGCCTCGACGCGAGCGACGAGGCGTGGACGCAGGTCATGGACGTGAACCTGATGTCGCACGTCTACGCCGCGCGCCGGCTGGTTCCGGCCTGGCTCGAGCGCGGCGAGGGCTACTTCGTGTCGACCGCGTCGGCGGCCGGCATGCTCTCGCAGATCGGCGACGTCACCTACACGGTCTCCAAGCACGGAGCCGTGGCGTTCGCGGAGTGGCTTGCGATCACCTACGGGGACCACGGCTTGCGTGTCAGCTGCCTGTGCCCGATGGGCGTTGATACGCCGCTCGTCCGCCGCGGTCTCGAGATGGAGGGCCCTGAGGGTTTGGGCGCGAAGATCGTCGCGGCGTCCGGAGACTTGCTCGACCCGGCCGATGTCGCCAAGGACGTGATGGCCGCGCTGAAGGAAGAACGTTTCTTCATCCTGCCGCACCCGGTCGTCGGCGAGTTCTACCGGCGCAAGGGCGACGACCACGACCGCTGGCTGGCTGGAATGCGCCGGCTGCAGGCCCGCGTAGAGCAGGCGACGCAGCAGCAGGCCTAACGCGCGAGGCGGACCGTCACATCGAGAGTTCCGCGGCTGCGCTGGCTCGTCTCGACCGGGCCGAGGTGCTCGAACATCCGCTGCGCCTCGGCATCGCCCGCGATCATGTGCGCTTCGAAGCGCTCGATGCCGGCGTCGCGCGCCCGCGCCGCCAGCCGCCCGAGCAGCTCGGTGCCTAGCCCGCGCCCCTGCCAGCGGTCGATCACCGTGATCCCGGCGACAGCACAAGCCCGGTCGGCATCGTCGCGCACGTACCTGGCTATTCCGACCCCATCACCCGTCTTCGGGTCGATCGCGATGATCGCCTCGTGATCGCGATGGTCGAGCTGCGTCAGCTCGCGCGCTTCCTCGCCGGTCAGATCCGGGCGGTCGAACAGGAAGCGGCGGTAGCGGGTGACTGCGCTCAGGTCGTGAAAGCCCTCCTCGAGCAGCGACGAGTCCGCCGGCTCCACCGGCCGGACCATCACGGTCGCGCCGTCGCGCAGCCGCATCGGCTCGCCGTCCACGTGGTCCGGCGGCCGTCGCAGCGGCGCCCCTTGGAAGTACTCCTCGAAGTGCGCTGTCGTGGCCCGTTCGAGGTCGCGACGCGCCGTTTGGATGTCAGCATCGAGGGCGCCGAGTTGTCCCCGCAGGCGCCTGACCTCACCGATTTCGTCGTCGCTTCTCATTGCCGTGCATCATCTCGCCATCTCGATGCCGCGGCTAGTCGTTCTTCACCACCTCGACCGCACCTTCCTCGGAGGTGCGGCCAACCCGATCCGGGCCGCCGGCCTGGCGGTTGACGAGCGCGATCTCAAGCGCGGCGACCCGCTGCCTTCCCCGGGCGAGGCTGACGCCATCCTCAGTCTGGGCGGGGATCAGTCCGTGCGCGACATCGACCGCTACGACTACCTGGTCGCCGAGGCCGAGCTGCTGCGCGAGGAGGCCGAGCGCGGGACGCCGATCCTCGGCGTCTGCCTGGGTGGCCAGCTGCTGGCCCACGCGCTCGGCGGGACCGTCGAGCGCCTGCCGGTTCGGATGGTCAAGTGGGCCGAGGTCGAGAAGCTGCCCGCCGCGGACGGCGACCCGGTGATCGCCCCCCTTCCGAGTCCGGTGCGCGCGCTGCACTGGAACGAGGACGGCTTCTCGACCCCGCCCGGCGCCGTCGAGCTGCTGGCCCGTGCCAGCGATGGGGGAGAGGCGTTCCGCTGGCGCGACAGCGCCTGGGGGATTCAGTTCCACCCCGAGGCCGACGCCGATGCCCTGAACGGCTGGTACACCGACGTCGACTGGCTGCAGGAAGCGGGCGTGGAAGAGAGTGCTGCCCGGGAGGCGGATCGACTCCACCTGCCCGGGCAGCGTGCCACCGCGGAGGGGATCTTTGGTGGCTTCGCGCGGTTCGTCGTTACACGATTGCTCTGACCCTCCCGTGCAACGCCTACGCGCACGGCTCCAGCGCGACCTGCTGCGCCTGGACTTGGACGGCCGCCGACTCGCGCCGTGCCTGCAGCACGGGGCGGATCAGGTAGGCCGCGGCGACTGCGCCGACCGCGGCCAGCCCTGCGCCGACGGCCAGGGCGTTGTGCAAGCCGCCAACGTAGCTGGTCACGTCGCCCTTGGCGAGCGCCGCGGTCGGGATCATCGCGCCCAGGCCCGCGACGCCCACGGCGATGCCTGCCTGGCGGAACGTGTCGTTCACGCCGGCAGCCAGACCGCTCTGGTTCTCGGACACGGACCCCAGCGCAACCGCGATCACGGCCGGGTTGAACATGCCGGTGCCGATCATCGCGATGAGCATTCCGGGCTCGAGCGCGACCCAGCTCGAGTTCGCGTCCGGAATCGTCATCAGCAGCAGGCCGCCTGCCACGAGCGCAAGGCCGGCGCTGACCAATACGCGTGCGCTCACCTTGTCGGCGACGCCCGCTGTCGCACCCGAGACTGCCGCGTTCAGGAACGTGCCCGGGAGGTAGACCAGGCCCGCCTCGATCGCGCTCAGGCCGAGCACCTGCTGCAGGTAGATCGTCGCGTAGATGTAGACGGCAAACAGCGACGCCGAGATCGAGAACGCGGCGATCTGCGCGCCCGCGAACGACGGCACCTTGAACAAGCCGAGCGGGAGCATCGGATCCTTCACACGCCGCTCGATCGCGACGAAGATCGCCAGCAGCACGCCGGCGCCGGCCAGCTGGGCGACGATCTGCGACGAGCCCCAGCCGACGTCGTTGCCGCGCAGCAGTGCGAGGACGAGCAGGAACAGGCCACCGGTCAGGGCGGTCTGCCCGGCCCAGTCGATCCGGCGCGGCTGCGGGTCACGCGACTCGCGTACGTACTTGCGCGTGATTGCCAGCGCCGCGATCCCGATAGGGATGTTGATGATGAAGATCGAGCGCCAGCCAAAGCCGCTCGTGAGCGCGCCGCCGACCAGCGGGCCCACTGCGAACGATGCGCCGATCGTCGCGCCGTAGACGCCCAGCGCCTTCGCGCGCTCCTGCGCCTGCGGGAACTCGTGCGCCAGCAGCGCCATCGAGGTTGCGAACATCGCCGCCGCGCCCAGTCCCTGGACCGCGCGGATGATGTTCAGCATCGTGATGTCGGTTGCCGCAGCGGCCGCCGCCGAGCTCACGGTGAAAACGACCATGCCGGTCGTGAACACGAGCTTGCGGCCCAGTCGGTCGGCCAGCGAACCAGTCGTCAGCACGACCGCCGCGAGCGCCAGCGTGTAGGCGTCGACGACCCACTTCAGGCCGTCCAGGCCCGTGTGCAGGTCGCGCCCCATGTCGCTGATCGCCGTGTTGACGACCGCGATGTCCAGCATGAGCATGGCGGTCGCAAGCGACACGACCGCAAGCGTCCAACTGCGGTGCCTGGAAGCAGTTTGCATTTCGCCTTCCCCTCCGTGGAGTCCCATGTGAGGCGAAGGTATGCCCGACGAACCATTACGGCGTCGCCCAGTCGGATGATTCGTGATCCTCCCTCGGGAGGACTCGGTTGAATGCCGTTCGTGCCGGCGCCCGATCCACGCTTCACGATGGCGAACGAGCGCACGTTCCTGGCGTGGAACCGCACCGCGCTCGCGCTGATCGGCGGCGGGCTGGCCGTCGAGCAGTTCCTCGATACCGGGCGGACCGCCCGGCTCGCGCTGGCTCTGCCGCTGATCGTGCTCGGCGCGATCGTGGCCGCGAGCAGCTACAGCCGCTGGCGCGCCAACGAGGACGCGATGGCCCGCGGAAGCGCCCTACCGCCATCGCGCATGCCCCTGGTGATCGCGACCTGCTTCGCTCTGCTGTCGCTCGGCGCGCTCGTGCTCGCGGTGGTGCACGCCCTGTGACGCAGGACCCGGGGCTCGCCTCGGAGCGAACCCAGCTCGCCTGGCAGCGCTACACGTTCGGCGTGGCGATCGTGGCCATCCTCAGCCTCAGGGCCGGGCTTGCCGGGAAGCATCCGCTGGCGGCGTTCGCGATCGCGTTCGTGCTCGCCGCGCTCGCTGCCGTCCTGCAGTTCGTGGGTCCGCGCGCGAATCCGCGCAGAGCGGTGCACCTGGCGCTGGCCTGCAGCTTGACCGCGGCTGCGGGCTCGCTGGTGCTAGCGCTGCTCTAGCAGGACCGTGTCCTCGTGCGTGTACGCGGGGGCGCAGCAGCAGAACAGCACGAGATCGGCATCGCCCTTTGCCCACAGCTTGTGGCGAACGCCTGGCGGAATCACGACGGAGTCGCCGGCTTCGACGGCGAACTCCTCGTCGCCGAGCCGCATCGTCCCGTGGCCGCCCGTGAAGAGATAGATCTCCTCGGTCATTCGGTGGTAGTGCTCGATCGTGTCGCCGCCCGCGGGCACCTTGGCCTGTGCCAGCGACTGGTTCACCGCATTGCCGGACGGGATGCCGGCGAGCTCGCGGATCTCTGAGCCGTCAGCTGTTATGAATGCTTCCCGTTGCTCGACTCGGATCACTGCCATTTCAGGGAGTAAAGCCTGTGACCTCAGCCGCAACTGACGAACTCCGGCCTCTTGCTCCCGACGAGCTGCGCCTCATCGACCGCTGGTGGCGCGCCGCCAACTACCTCTCCGCCGGCCAGATCTATCTCCTCGACAACCCGCTGCTGCGCGAGCCGCTCTCGCGCGACCACGTGAAGCCGCGACTGCTCGGGCACTGGGGGACCACGCCCGGCCTGAACTTCCTCTACGCGCACATGAACCGGATCATCCGGCACCGCGACCTGGACGCGATCTTCATCACCGGCCCCGGGCACGGCGGCCCCGGCCTGGTCGCGAGCACATACCTCGACGGCACCTACAGCGAGGTCTACCCGAACATCGGCCGGGACGAGGAGGGGCTGCACAGGCTCTTCCGCCAGTTTTCTTTCCCCGGCGGGATTCCGAGCCACGTCGCGCCGGAGACGCCGGGCTCGATCCACGAGGGCGGTGAGCTCGGCTACGCGCTGGTGCACGCGTACGGCGCGGTCTTCGACAACCCCGGCCTCGTCGCGCTCTGCGTCGTGGGGGATGGTGAGGCGGAGACGGGACCGCTCGCCGCCAGCTGGCACTCGAACAAGTTCCTGAACCCGGTCACCGACGGCGCCGTGCTTCCCGTGCTGCACCTCAACGGTTACAAGATCGCGAACCCGACGGTGCTCGCCCGCATCCCGCGCGACGAGCTGCGCTCACTGCTCGAGGGCTACGGCTACGCGCCGCATTTCGTGGAAGGCAGCGATCCCGACCAGATGCACCAGGAGCTCGCGGCCACGTTCGACACGGTCTTCGACGAGATCGCCGAGATCCAGCGCCTGGCCCGCGAGGAGGGATTCACGGGCCGGCCGCGCTGGCCGATGATCGTCTTCGCCCACCCGAAGGGCTGGACCGGCCCGAAGGAGGTCGACGGGAAGAAGACCGAGGGCTCCTGGCGTTCGCACCAGGTGCCACTGGCGAACATCCGCGAGAACGACGCGCATCTGAAGGCGCTCGAGGAGTGGATGCGCAGCTACGACCCGCGGGACCTCTTCGACGAGTCCGGCGCCGCCCAGCCCGACATCACCTCGCTGGCGCCGCTCGGCTCGAAGCGCATGAGCGCAAGCCCGCATGCGAACGGCGGGCTCTTGACCCGGCCGCTCGACATGCCGGACTTCCGCGACTACGCGGTCGAGGTTCGCTCACCGGCGCGGGCCACCAACGAGGCCACGCGGGTGCTCGGCGGCTTCCTCCGCGACGTCGTGCGCCGCAACCCGGACCGCTTCCGGATCATGGGCCCCGACGAGACGGCATCGAACCGGCTCCAAGCGGTCTTCGAGGCAACCGACCGGGTCTGGATGGCCGAGCTGAAGGACGACGACGATCACCTGGCGCCGAGGGGCCAGGTGATGGAGGTCCTGTCCGAGCACCTCTGTCAGGGCTGGCTCGAGGGCTACACGCTGACCGGGCGTCACGGCCTCTTCAACTGCTACGAGGCGTTCATCCACATCATCGACTCGATGTTCAACCAGCATGCGAAGTGGCTGAAGACGACGCGCGCGATTCCGTGGCGCGCTCCGATCCCTTCGCTCAACTACCTGCTGTCCTCGCACGTCTGGCGCCAGGACCACAACGGCTTCTCCCACCAGGACCCCGGCTTCATCGACCACGTGGTCAACAAGAAGGCCGAGATCGTGCGGGTCTACCTGCCGCCGGACACGAACTGCCTCCTGTCGGTGGCCGACCACTGCCTGCGCTCGAAGCACTACGTGAACGTGATCGTCGCCGGCAAGCAGCCGTCACTCGACTACCTGACGATGGACGAGGCTGTCGCACACTGTGCACGCGGGCTCGGCATCTGGGAGTGGGCCTCAACCGACGGCGCCGGCGAGCCGGACGTGGTGCTGGGCTGCTGCGGCGACGTCCCGACGCTCGAGACGGTCTCGGCGGCCGCGCTGTTGCAGCAGCACCTGCCCGAGTTGAAGGTGCGGGTGGTCAACGTGGTTGACCTGATGCGGCTGCAGCCGGAGGCAAGGCACCCGCATGGGATGCCGGACCGCGAGTTCGACGCCATCTTCACCGCCGGCAAACCGGTGATCTTCGCCTACCACGGCTATCCCTCGCTGATTCACCGGCTCACGTATCGGCGCTCCGGTCACCACAACATCCACGTGCGCGGCTACAACGAGGAGGGGACGACGACGACGCCGTTCGACATGGTCATGCTCAACGACGTCGACCGCTTCCATCTGGTCATTGACGTGGTCGACCGCGTGCCGGGGCTCGGGTCGCAGGCGGCGCTCCTACGTCAACAGATGGTCGACGAGCGACTGCGCCACCGCGCGTACACCACCGAGGTCGGCGACGACATGCCCGACGTCCGCGACTGGACGTGGCCGGCCGCTGCTGACTAGACGAACGTACTAGTGCGAGGCGCGCGCTCCGGCGGGTACGGCATGGGCGCGTGCCGCGCTTCAAGTTTCGCCTGTTGCTCGGAGTGGCCGCGCGCGGCCCGCGATCCGCAGATGGCCTACGGCTTCCTGCTGCACGACATCGGCAAGCTGGCCGTCCCCGACGCGATCCTCCGCGCGCCAGGCAGCCTGGCTGACGACGAGCGGGCGCTCATGCGCCGCCACCCCGAGGAGGGCGTGCGCATGCTCGAGGGCATTCCGTTCCTCGACAAGGCGCTTGACGTCGTCCGGCACCACCACGAGCGCTGGGACGGAGGCGGCTACCCGGAGGGCCTGCGGGTGCGGTCCGCCGGCGAGCCGGTCGCCCGGTTGTCGGCATTCGGACCACTGGTAACGGCCTGAATACTGCCCCAACTGATGGCCTCGGACCGACTCCGGGGCTACCCTAGGGCCACGCGCAAGATGCGCAATCCCTGGACTCGTGCGACGTCAGCTCTCCAAGCGAATCACCGCCCGGATGGCGTTAGTGGGCGGGCTCATCGCGCTGCTCCTCGGCGCGGCCTTCGTGCTGCTCGTTTTCGCCGTAAGCAACCAGCGTGACGCCGGCAAGCTGGCCCTGCGGTCCCAGGAGGCGATCACGGCCGGCACCGACCTCGAGAAGACCGTCATCAGCCTCGAGACCGGCTTGCGTGGCTTTGTCGCGAGCGGTCGCGAGCGCCAGCTCGAGCCGTGGAACTCGGGGCTGAAGGTCTACCCGAGCCAGGTGCGCAAGCTCGAGCGGCTCGTCTCGGACGTGCCGTCACAGCAGGCGCAGGTGCGGCGGATCAGGCAGCAGATCGACGACTACGTGAATCTGTGGGCCACGCCCCTGCTTGGCCTCGCGCGGCAGCGCCCGCGGGTCGCACAGAGCGTGATCGTCACGGGCACCGGCCGCGTTCGCATCGACGAGCTGCGGGCCAGCTTCGCGCGGCTGTTCGCGCAGGAGCAGGCGCTGGCCGTGCAGCGCGAGCACAGTGCCGAGAAGACTTCCAGCCGCGCGATCACGGCCGGCTGGGGCGGAGTCGTCCTGGTCCTGCTGCTCGCCCTCGCGGCGTGGTACTACCTGCGCCAATCGGTCGTGCGTCCGGTGCTCACGGTTGCCGAGGCCAGCCGCCGCCTCGCCGAGGGCGACATGACCGCGCGCGTGCCGCCGGTCCGCGACGACGAGCTCGGCGACCTCGCGCGCGCCTTCAACTCGATGGCCGACTCGCTCGAGGCGAGCTCGGAAGCCCTGGCCGAGCGGTCGCGCGAGCTCGAGCGCTCCAATCGCGAGCTCGAGCAATTCGCATCGGTCACCTCACACGACCTGCAGGCGCCCCTCGCGACGATCTCGATGTACGCGCAGCTGCTCGAGCAGCGTCATGCGCGCGACCTGAACGGGGGCCAGCAACTCGTCGAGGGCATCAACGCTGCGACGGTGAAGGCGCGGACACTCATCCGCGACCTGCTCGAGTACTCGCGCGCGGGCCGCGGGGAGCTCCTGAGCGAGCCCGTCGAGATGAAAGAGCTCGCCGGCGAAGCTCTCGAGATGCTGGCGGGTTCGATCGAGCAATCCGGAGGCGATGTCACCGTTGAGCAACTGCCTGTGATCCTCGGCGACGCCCGCAAGCTCCGACAGGTTTTCCTCAACCTGATCAGCAACGCGCTCAAGTTCGCGGACGACACCCCTGTCGTGCGCGTCACCGCCGAGGTGCAAGGTCACACAGCGATCTTCGCCGTGACGGACAATGGCATCGGCATGGACCCAGGTCAGGCTGAGCGCATTTTCCAGCCGTTCCACCGCCTCCACGCGGAGGAGGACTATCCCGGCACCGGCATCGGCCTGGCCGTCTGCGAGCGCATCATCGAGCAGCACGGCGGGCGCATCTGGGCGCAGAGCGCGCCGAACCAGGGAAGCACGTTCCGCTTCACGCTGCCGGCGGCGGGCCGGCGCCCGTCGAGCGTCGGTTCGTTCGACGGCGGAGTGGGCGCCTAGTGCGCGCGCGAGTGCTGATCGCGGCCGCCTTCGTCGCGGCTCTCGTCGGCTGTGGAGGCGGCAGCGACGACAAGAAGAAGTCCGCGCTGCCGACGATCACGATCGGCACGAAGAACTTCACGGAGCAGTACATCCTCGGCCAGCTCTATGCGCAAACGCTGCGGAAGGCCGGGTTCAAGGTGATCCTCAAGAGCGACATAGGCAGCTCGGAGATCATCGACAAGGCGCTCACCGCCGGCAGCCTCGACATGTACCCCGAGTACAGCGGCGTGCTGCTGACCGAGATCGCCGGCGACAGGCGGCGGCCGGGGACGGCGGCGGAGACGTACCGTCGCGCGAAAGCCTTCGAGGAGAAGCGCGGCTTCACGATGCTCAAGTCGACGCCGTTCAGCGACTCGAACGCGCTCGCGGTGATGCCCGCGTTCGCGAAGAAACACGATCTCCGCTCGATTGCCGACCTCAAGAAGGTGCACGGCATGCGCCTGGGCGCGCTGCCGGAATTCCAGACGCGCTTCGAGGGCTCGGTGGGACTGGACTCCGTGTACGGGCTGAAGGGGTTCCGATTCGTGCCGCTCCAGTTTCCAGGGCGCTACAACTCACTCGACAAGGGCAAGGTCGATGTGCTCGCCGTCTTCACGACCGAGGGCCAGCTGTCAGCGCGCCGTTATCGCGTGCTGACCGACCCGCTCAACCTGTTCGCCTTTCAGAACCTTGCGCCTGTCATCCGGCGCGACCTGGCTCGCAAGTACGGCGCGGCGCTCACCGGTCCGCTCGACGCACTCAGTCGGCGTCTGACCACTGACGTAATGCGCCGCATGAATGCCGAAGTCGACCTGAAAGGGAGAAAACCCGCTGATGTAGCGGCCCGCTTCATCAAAACGGGCAACCCGGGCTGAATCTTGACCACCATCTGGTGTCAAGAAATGCAAGGATGACACCCGGACTCGTGGCCGCTCCGGGCAACTTCGACGTAGATACGCGCCGCCTGCGATCGGGCCTCGTTGTCGTTCCGCGCGGCGAGATCGACCTCGCGACGGTCGACCTCGTGCGGGGAGCAGTCGAGCGTGCGAAAGAGCCCGGGGATGACCTTGTCCTCGATCTGCGCGAGGTGGGCTTCATGGACACGTCGGGCCTGCGCTACGTCCTCGAGCTCCACGAGCTCGCGTCGCGCGACGGTTTCGACCTGCGCGTAGTCAGGGGGCCCGGTGCCGTGCAGCGGGTCTTCGAGGTTTCCGGGCTCGAGCCGCGACTTCCGTTCGTGGACGATCCCGATGACTCGCCAGAGTGACTGAGGACGAACGCCGCGCGCTTGTCTACGGCCTGATCGTCACTGCCGGGTTCGTTGCGCTCGACCTGGCGATCGGGTCGAAGGCAGCGATCTCCGGGGCATACGCGCTCGGCGCGATCATCGCCGGCGTGCTCGGCGGCTTCCGCGCCGCGCTGATCGGAGCCGCGGTGGTGATCGGGCTCGCGATCGCCAGTGGGGCGTGGAACACCGACTTCGCAGACGCTGGTTACTTCGCGCGGCTGTTCGTGGCGGTGTGCGGCTCGCTGCTGGCGCTGGGCGCGGGTCGCTTGCGCGACGAGGTTGTAAACCAGCTTGGCCGCCAGGAGCTGCTCACAGCCGTCGCCGACCTGCCGGTGCCCGGGGCCTCGCTCGAGCAGACCGTGGCGCGCGTGATCGACCTGCTCGTGCCGCGTTACGCCGGCTTCGCGGCGGTCGACGCCGAACTCTCGGGCGAGCAGGTACGGCTCGGGTTGCGTGGCACCGAGCCGATCGACCCGGCCACCGCGATCGTCACGCCGCTGCGCGCACGCGGTCGCACGATCGGCGCGCTCACGATCAGCCGCGGCCGCGCAGGCGCCGACACCCCCGAGTTCCTGCGCGTGTTCGCAGGTCGCGTAGCTCTCGCGCTCGACAACGCCGGGCTGTCGCAAGAGCTCGTCTCGGTCGAGCAGCAGCTCCAGGCGATCCTCGAGAACCTTGCGGAGGCGGTGACCGTGCAAGATCGCAGCGGCCGCCTGGTGTTTGCAAACCGCGCCGCGGCCGAGTTGCTCGGCGCTTCCTCCGTCGAGGAGCTGCTCGCCACTCCTCCTACGGAGCTCATCGCGCGCTTCACGACCATCAACGAGGACGGCTCGCCGCTTGACGTGAGGAGGTTGCCCGGGCGCATGGTGCTGGACGGACGCGAGGCCGAGCCACTCGTCCTGCGGGCGACCGACAACCGAACCGGTGAGCAGCGCTGGCGGATGACGAAGTCGACGGCGGTGAACGGTCCGGGCGGCGAGGTGCTCCTGGCCGTGAACGTAATCGAGGACGTCACCGACACGAAGTGGTCGGAGATGGCACAGGGCCTGCTGGCGGACGCGAGCTCGGTCCTCGCCTCGTCACTCGACTACCGGAAGACGCTGCAGCAGGTCGCCGAGCTGGTGGTTCCGCGCCTGGCGGACTGGTGTGTCGTGACCATTCCAGACGGCGACGTGCTCGAGCAGGTGGCCTCCGCCCACGTCAACCCGGCGATGCGGGACCTCACGCGCGACTACGCCACCCGGTGGCCATCTCGCGTCAGCGAGGGTGCGGGCGGCAGTGGAGACGTGTTTCGCAGCGGTGAGCCGCTGCTGATCCCCGAGGTCACGGCCGAGGTGCTTGAAGCAGCGCAGGCCGATCCCGAGCAGCGCGAGGCCTTGGAGCGGCTCGGACTGTTCTCGATCCTCGCCGTCCCGATGGCCACGCCCGAGCGGGTCGTCGGCGTGCTGGCGCTCGTCACGTCGGAGTCGCGCCGTCGTTTCACGCAGGCGGACGTGGAGCTTGCGCGCGAGCTCGGCCGGCGCGCGGCGACGGCAATCGAGAACGCGCGCCTCTACACGCAGCTGGAACGCGTGGCCACGACGCTCCAGAGCAGCCTGCTGCCACCGGAGCTGCCCGAGGTGCCGGGCTGGCGCTTTCACAGCCTGTACATGCCGGCCGGCGGCGAGAGCGAGGTCGGCGGCGATTTTTACGACGTGTTCCCGACCGCGGCCGGCTGGATGGCTGTAATGGGCGACGTGGTCGGCCGTGGGCCCGCCGCTGCGTCGCTCACCGCGATGGGCCGCTACACGCTGCGGACCGCCGGCAGCCTGGTGGGCACGCCCACGCTCGGGCTCGCGCGGCTGAACGAGAACCTGCGCGAGCGCGGCGAAATGGCGCTCTGCACCGCGGCGATCGTGTTGCTGCGCGACAACGGCAGCCCCGCGACGCTCGTCTGCGCCGGGCACCCCCTGCCGTACCTGATCAGGGACGGCCAGGTGCGTGCGGTCGGCCGTACGGGGCCGCTGCTCGGCGCCTTCGAGCATGGACAGTGGCTGTCGGCGGCTCTCGACCTTGAGCCCGCTGACGTGCTCGTCCTCTACACCGACGGCGTGCTCGACGCGCGCGGTAGCGACGGCCGTTTCGGCGAGAGCCGGCTCGAGGCGACGCTCGCGGGCGTAACGAGCGCGGACGAGGCGGTCGAGCGCATCCGCACCGCGCTGCTCGAATTCGCCGGCGGCGAGCAGGACGACGACACGGCCGTCCTCGCGATGCAGAAGCTCTAGGCCGGCCGGCCGGCGGGCTGGGTTTGCGCAGTGCTCGAGCCGCGGACAGGTACGCTCCACGCCGAGCGAGCGAGGAGGGAGACCCATGGAAGCGGCTGGTCTGACCGAAGCGCAACGGGAGACGCTGCGCGCCTTCTGCGACACGATCGTGCCGAGCGTTCCCCGTGCCGGCGATCCGGACGGGTTCTGGGCCCGGAAGGCAAGTGACCTTGCGATCGAGCAGGGTGTCGAGCAGGTGCTCCTGACGCTGCCGCCCGAGCTCCAGGCGGGCCTGGCCCAACTGCTCGACGTGCTCGCCCAGCAGAGCTTCGCGCAGGTTTCGCAGCTGTCGCGGGAACAGATCCTCACGAACATGACGATGGCCGACGTGGACGCAGCCCAAGGCGTCGCCGCGTTGACCGGGATGACGCTCTTCCTCTACTACGGCGCGCCGGATCCGCAAACCGGCCAGAACCCCAACTGGAAGACCCTCGGCTACCCCGGGCCGGCCATTCCCCCCGTGCAGGCGGACAAGGCCATCCGGCCGCTCGTGCCCGAGGGCGACCTCGAGCTCGAGGCAGACGTGGTGGTCGTCGGCTCCGGCGCCGGTGGCGGCGTGGTCGCCGGGACGCTCGCGCAGCAGGGCCTCAAGGTCGCGGTGCTCGAGGCCGCCGGCTACTTCAACGAGTCCGACTTCAAGCAGCTCGAGCTCGTGGCATACCAAGAGATGTACTGGCGCGGCGGCCCGACGCCCACCGCCGACGGCAACGTCTCGCTCCAGGCCGGCACCACGCTCGGCGGTGGCACGACGATCAACTGGACCAACTGCCTGCGCACCTACCCGTGGGTTCGCGAGCAGTGGGCATCGGAGTTCGGGCTCGAGGGAGTCGATGGGCCGGCCTACGACGCCCACCTCGACGCGGTGCTGGGGCGGATCGGCGCGACCGATCAGGCCAGCGACCTGAACGGCCCGCAGCAGAAGATGAAGGACGGCTGCGAGCGGCTCGGGTGGGACTTCCGGCTGGTCGTGCGCAACGTCGATTTGTCGAAGTACTCGCCCGAAGCCGCCGGCTACCTGGGGTTCGGCGACCCGAGCGGGGCCAAGCAGTCGACCGCCGAGACGTTCCTGCGCGACGCGGTCGAGCACGACGCCGAGATCCTCGTGCGCACCCGCGCCCAACGCGTGCTCGTCGAGAACGGGCGCGCGGCCGGCGTGCAGGCCCAGTACGCCGATCCCGACAGCGGCCGCAGCGCCCGCGTCATCGTCCGCGCGCCGCACGTGGTGGTGGCCTGCGGCGCGCTCGAGACGCCCGCGCTGCTGTTGCGGTCGCAGATTGGCGGGCCCGCAGTGGGCGATTACCTCCGGCTTCACCCGGCGCTGGCGATCTTCGGCTCCTACGGCGAGGACCTGCGCGCTTGGTGGGGGGCTCCGCACGCCGGTTTGTCGCACCAGTTCGAGGACCTCGAGGACGGCTACGGCTTCCTCATCGAGGGCGCCCAGTACACGACTGCGATCGGCGGCTCGGCGACGCCCTGGACCGACGGCGAGACTCACAAGGATCTGATGGCGCGCTACCGCTACGGCGCCACGTTCATCATGCTGTTGCGCGATCACGGGCACGGGCGCGTGGTACTCGACCCGAACGGGGAGGCGGCGCCGTTCTATTCGCTCGCGGATCCGCTCGACCTGAAGCACGCCCGGATCGCGATCGAGCAGATCATCCGCCTGCACGAGGCGGCCGGCGCGCAGGAGATCATGTCGCTCGCGGAGCGGCTCCCTCGCTGGCGCCGCGGGGACAACCTCGAGCGCTTCATCACGCGTGCGCAGCGCGTGCCGCAGCGAGCCGGCGGGCAGAAGCTGTTCTCCGCGCACCAGATGGGCACCGCGCGCATGGGTACCGACGCGCAGACGAGCGTGGCGAACCCGTTTGGCGAGCTGCACGACGTGAAGGGAGTCTGGATCGGGGACGGGAGCGCGTTCCCGACGCCATCGGGCACCAACCCGATGGTCACGATCATGGCCCTGGCACGGCGCACCGCGTTCGCGATCGCCGACGCCGCGGGCAAGCCGGTTTCCGAACAACAGACGACAGGAGTTGCGTGATGGCCACACCAGTCCAGACCGGGCACCCGACCGGCGTTGAGCCGATCGTCCGCGATGCCTTCTACATCGGCGGCGAGTGGGTTTCCGCCGCTGACCGAGAGACCATCGACGTGATCGACGCGACCACCGAGGAGGTGGTGGGCACCGTCGCACTCGGCACGGCCGAGGACGTGGACCACGCGGTCGAGGCCGCACGCGCCGGCTTCGGGGCCTGGTCGCAGACCACCGTCGACGAGCGCATCGCCGCGCTCCGCGCGATCACCGCCGGGCTGCAGGAACGCGCGGAGGAGATCGCCGCGCTCGTCGCCCGCGAGGTCGGCATGCCGCTCGGCCTCTCACGGATGATCCAGGCCGGCCTGCCGATCATGTCGTTCGGGTCGATGGTCAACCTGCTCGACGAGCTCGAGCTGGAGCAGCAGATCGGCAACTCGCTGATCGTGCGCGAGCCCGTCGGCGTGGTCGGCTGCATCACGCCGTGGAACTACCCGCTGCACCAGATCTGCGCGAAGGTGGCGCCGGCGATCGCCGCCGGCTGTGCGGTTGTGGTCAAGCCGAGCGAGGTCACGCCGCTCAACGCGTTCATCCTCGCCGAGGTGATCGACGAGGCCGGCATCCTTCCGGCCGGCGTCTTCAACCTCGTGCCCGGAACTGGACCCGTCGTCGGCCATGCAATCGCCTGCCATCCGGACGTGGACATGGTCTCGTTCACCGGTTCCACCCGCGCGGGGAAGCTCGTCCAGAACGCTGCGTGTGACACCGTCAAGCGCGTCGCATTGGAGCTGGGCGGCAAGTCGCCCTACGTGATCCTGCCGGACACGAGCGACATGCAGCAGGCCGTCATCAACGGTGTCGGGAAGTGCTACCTCAACTCCGGCCAGACCTGCAGTGCCCTCACGCGCATGCTCGTGCCGCGCGAGCGGCTGCCGGAGGTCGAGATGATCGCGAAGGCGGTCGCCGAGGAGAGCACTATCGGCGATCCCTTCGAGGAGAGCTCGCGCCTGGGGCCGCTCGTCTCGGATGTGCAGCGCGACCGTGTGCGCGGCTACATCCAGAAGGGCATCGACGAGGGTGCGAAGCTCATCGCCGGCGGTCCCGAGGCTCCGGAGGCCCAGCCGACCGGCTACTTCGTGAAGCCGACGGTCTTCTCCGAGGTGAAGCCGGACATGACGATCGCCCAGGAGGAGATCTTCGGGCCCGTCCTCGCGATCATCCCGTACGACTCCGAGGACGAGGCGGCCGAGATCGCGAACAACACGATCTACGGGCTGGCCGGTGGTGTCTGGTCAGACGACCCCGACCACGCGAAGCAGTTCGCGCGCAAGCTGCGAACCGGGCAGGTCGAGATCAACGGCGCAACGTTCAACCCGCTTGCGCCGTTCGGCGGCTACAAGCAGTCAGGGCACGGCCGCGAGCTGGGTCCCTTCGGCCTCGACGAGTTCTTCGAGATCAAGTCGATCCAGCTCTGAGAGAACACTCGATCCGGGTCACCCCCCGGCTTCGGCCTGGAGCTCGCGCGTACGGGTACGGCAGGCCTCGCGGATCTTGTCCGCGACGTCCGGCATGCGGTGCGCGAGAGCCCGGAACTGGCTGTCGGTCATCACCATTGCCTTCATCGGCGAGGAGGCGACGACGTCGGCGCTGCGCACGGTGTCGCTGAGGATCGCCATCTCGCCGAAGAAGTCGCCCGGTCCGAGGTCTGCGATGTGCTCGCTCCCGCGTACCACCTCGGCGGTCCCGTCCTCGATCACGAAGAATTCGTAGCCGAAGCGACCGGCGCTCACGAGGCGCTTTCCAGCGTCCACGTCGATCTCGTCCGCGGCGCGCGCGACCTCCTCGCGCTGGTGCTTGTCGAGGTTCGCGAACAGGGCGATTCCTTCAAGGTGCTTCACGTCCACGTTTCCACTCCTCCTCTCGGGGTCGACTCGATCCTCTTATGGCTTTCGGGATCGCGCAAGGCCGGAGCCCAGATCTTCATCCTGCCCGCACGGCCGCGAATGTCGAATTCGCCCACGTAATCGAGCGGCGGCGGCTCGCCCAGGAGCATGAAACGGGTCGCTTCCGACATGAACAGGGAGTGGCCCGAGCCCTTCGTGAGGCCCTCCATCCGCGATGCCGTGTTGACCGTGTCGCCGATCACCGTGTACTCGAGTCGGTCCTGCGAGCCCACGTTACCGGCCATGAACAGCCCACTGTTGATGCCGATTCCCATCTCGAACGGCTGCTCGATGCCGCGCTCGCTCATCCAGGCGTTGAAGCTGGCCATTCGCTCGCCCAGCATCTCCTCGGCCGCAGCCAACGCGCGATCGGCGTGGTCCGCCTGCTCGAGCGGCGCTCCGAAGATGGCGATGATCCCGTCGCCGAGATAGCCGATCAGCGTGCCGCCGTGGCCCATGATCGCGTCGGTCATCTCGGTGAGGTAGCGGTTGAGGATGTCGATCACCTCCGCCGCCGGGTGCGACTCCGAGAACGTCGTGAAGCCGCGGATGTCGCTGAACAGGACGGTGCCGAGCACCTCCTCGCCGCCCAGGCGCAACCCGTCCTCGGCCTGCTCCAGCACGCGGTCCACGACCGCCGCCGGAACGAAGCGGGCGAATGCCGTGCGGGTGCGCCGGCGCTCACGCACCTCCGTGAAGTAGTGAATGCCGACCACTCCGATGGTCGCGAGCACGCCGGCGGCCAAGGCGTAGGTGACGACGACCACGCGGCCGCCGTCGAATGCGAGTTGCGCCCCGACGATGAACGCCGCGATCCCGGCCGCCGCGGCGGTGGTCGCCCAGAGCGCGCCCAGGCGGATGCCGGCCAGCGGCGCGATCAACGCCATCAACACGATCAGCGCAATGTCGACCCAGTCGGGCACCGACCGCAGCGGGATGCCGTTTTCGAGCGTCGCGATCGCGCTGGCCTGCACCTCCGGGCCTGACATCTCGTCGGCGCCCGAGGTCGAGGTGGGGTGGACGTCCTGGAGCGACGGCGCGGACGCGCCGACGACCACGATGCGTCCCCGGAAGAAGTCAGGTGGGAAGTCATGCGCGAGCAGTTGCGAGAACGAGAGCGTCCGGATCGTGTGCGGTGGTCCGGCGAAGTCGATCCAGGCGCCATTCGGCTCGAAGCCCTTTCGGTCCGGCAGCTGCCCGAACGCGCGCTTGTAGGCGACGACCGGCATGGTCAACAGGCCGTCCGTCTCGTAGGGGATCCGCCGGATCACTCCGTTCGGGTCGAGGTCGTACTGTGCGCTGGCCGGCAGCGCCCGTGCGGCCCGGACGTTCTTGTCGCCGCCGAGGATGCGGGTGTGGCCGCCGCGCGCGATCTCGCTCGTGCCGAGGACCACGTTGCCGGCGCGGTAGACCGCGTCGTAGAGAATCCCGTCGTCTTCTGCGTCGCTGGGCTCGGTGAACTGGACGTCGTAGACGATTACGCGCGCGCCCGCCTCCTGCAGGATCTGGATCGCTTGGGCATGCCGCCGGCGCAGGAACGGCCAGCGGTCCCGCGGCCGCTCGCTGAAGGTGCGGGCATCGATTGCGACGACGGCGACGCCCTTCGGCGCGGACTGCGTGCCGCGGACGTCGAAGCGCGCATCGACCGACTGGAGCTCCAGCCAGTGAAGAATCTGTTCCTCGTGAGCGACTACGCCCAGCCCAGCGGCCAGCACTGCTGTGGCGGCCATCAGGGCCAGGCGCGTGCGCTTCCTGCGCGACCGCATCTTCGGAACCTACCTGCTGGATCACCCCCACGGGTGACAGCGTGATTATCCCCCAGACGGGTGACAGGAGGGTTATGCTGAATGCGCGGACACAGACGTCTGCGACTCGCACGGATGGAGATACGGACGGAACCCTCCCGCCGCCTTTTCGCCCAAGGCGCCCTGGCAGCCCTTGTCGTGCTGGCGCTGCTGCCTGCCGCCGCGCAGGCGGCGAGCCTCCATCTCGTTTTCCCGCAGTCCGTCGAGACGACCGTCGTTCAAGGCCAGTCAACGTCCTTCACTCTCGAGGTGCAGGCCTTCGGCGCCACTGGCTGCGACTCAACCTCGGCGCCGGTGAGAGTCGACACGCTCTATTCGGTAGACGCGGTCGGGGATGTGGCCGCAGGGCTCCCCGGCGAGATGCCGATCACCACGGCCGAGAATCGCGGCAGCTCCGATAATTGCTCGATCAAGAACCCGTTGCGCGTGCCGCTGACTGCGACGGCCGCGCCGTCGACGGCGGTCGGCGACTACACGTCCGTCATCCGCTACGGCAAGGGCGGGGACGGCGGCATCGATCTCGATGGGCCGCCGCTCACGATCCACGTGGTCGCGCCCGAGCAGGTGCTGCCGCCGCCTCCGCTGGAAGCGCCCGCGACCATCGTCCTCGGCGACCGCAAGCCGGCGCCGCATCCAACGCTCGGCAAGACGCTGCTGCTGACGCTCGTCAAGGGCAACGTCACCTTCCGGATGCCTGGCCAGGGCTCGCAGACGCTGGCCGACCCGGCGGTCGTCCCGAACGGGACCGTGATCGACGCGTCGGGTGGCGTGGTCAAGGTCACGGTTGTCCGAGACGCAAGTGGCGTGCTCGACAGCGTCGACGCCTGGGGCGGCGCGTTCAAGGCGAGCCAGGCGCTGGGCAAGCCGCCTGTCACGACGTTCACGCTGACCGGGGCTGCCTCGGCGGCGTCGCGCGGAGCGGCGACCGCAGCGCGCGTGACGCGCAAGCGGTCGCTGTGGGTCAACGGCAAGGGCAACTTCAAGACGCGAGGCAAGCGCGCTTCCGCGATCGTGCGCGGCACCTACTGGTTCACTCAGGACACGGACGCCGGCACGAAGGTCAGCGTGAAGCGCGGGCTCGTGGCGGTGCGTGACTTGGTGCGCAAGCGCACCGTCCTGGTCAGCGCCGGGCACCAGTACACGGCCACGCCGCGGCGCCCGGCGCTGAGGCGGGTTCCCGCGTTCACCGGCTCGGTGAAGTAGCGCGGCGACGGCAGCCCGCTGATTCGCCGAGCCGCGCCCCGGGAACCCTTCGGGCAGATTGGTCGCCCTCGTCTCGGTGCTCATCATCGTGTTGCTGTCGCTGTTGATCACGCGAGTGGCGACGGTTGCGCTGTCGCTCACCGGCATGTCCCGCGACTCTGCGCGCTTCCAGGCACGGTCGGCGCTCACGGGCGTCGGATTTACGACGTCCGAGGCCGAAGACGTCGTCAATCATCCGGTTCGGCGCCGGATCGTCGGCGGGCTGATGCTCGTGGGGAGCGCCGGGCTGGTGACCGCCGTCTCGTCGCTGATCCTCTCGTTCGGCGGCGCGCACAACCAGCAGCGCATCATGCGTGGCTTCATCCTCGTGGCCGGCCTCGCAGTCCTGTTCGCGCTGTCCCGCAGCGAGTGGGTCGACCGCCGCCTGTCCGTCCTCATCGGCAAGTTCTTGCGCTGGCGCGGCTATCACGTCCGCGACTTCAGCCGGCTGCTGGCGCTGCAAGGGGACTGGGCGGTCAGCGAGCTCGTGGTCGAGCAGGACGACTGGATCGACGGGAGGACGCTCGCCGAGCTGAAGCTCCGCGACGAGCACATCGACGTGCTCGGGATCCATCGCCCAGACGGCGAGTACACCGGCGTCCCGCACGGCAGCGATCGCGTGAACGCCGGCGACGTGCTCCTCCTCTATTCGACCGAGCAGCGGCTCGCCGAGCTCGACGAACGCAAGCGCGGGGCCGCGGGCGACGAGGCGCACCGCGAGGCTTCTGGGTTCTCGGAGGCGGTCGCCGGGTAGCGCCCCGGCATGCCAACTGACCCACACACGCCGACCTTCGCCGAGATCGTGCGAATCGCGTGCGAGGTGGCGGACCCCGACGCCTCTGACGACCGCGTGACCGATCTGCTCGTCCGCTTCGAGGATCGCGACGAGCCCATCACTGCCGTGGCGGATGTCGAGGAGGAGCTGGCCGAGTCGCACGGGATCATCGATACGGAGCACGACAGCGAGCGGCTGAGCAACGCGGTCGCGGTCGCGACTTATCTTGCCTTCCGGCGCGACGAGATCCACGACGATCCCGACGACCTGATCCGCCGCGCCAACGCGGCCGAGGACGTCTGATGCCGGTCGCAATCGTCACCGGTTCCGACTCCGGCATCGGCAAGGCCACTGCCGTTGCGCTGGCGCAACACGGCTGGGACGTGGGGATCACCTGGCACGAGGACGAAGACGGCGCCCGCGCGACCGCCGACGAGGTCCGCAGTCACGGCCGGCGCGCCGAGCTGCGCCAGATCGACCTCACGAGCCTGGAGGAAGTGCAGTCGGTCATAGCCGCCCTCGCCGACGCACTCGGTGGTGTCAACGCACTCGTCAACAACGCGGGCACCGGCGCTTCCACGCCGTTCCTCGAGATGGAGCTGGACGAGTGGCGCCAGGTGGTCGACACCGACCTGACCGGCGCGTACCTGGCCGGGCAGGAGGCCGCCCGCCGGATGGTCGACCAGGGGGAGGGCGGCCGCATCGTCAACGTCACCTCGGTGCACGAGCACGTGCCGAAGTCCGGCTCCTCGGCGTACTGCGCGGCGAAAGGGGGTCTCGGCCTGCTGACGAAGGTGATGGCGCTGGAGCTCGCCGAGCACGGCATCACAGTGAACGCGGTGGCGCCCGGGGAGATCGCGACGCCGATGACGCACCAGGAGGACGAGGACGTCTCGAGCGAGGACCGTCCGGCGATCCCGCTCGGCCGCCCGGGTGACGCGCGCGAGATAGCGGCGGTGATCGCGTTCCTCTGCTCGCCCGAGGCCTCGTACACCACCGGAGCCTCGTTTGTGGTCGACGGCGGCATGCTGCTGATGGCCGCCGAGGCGAACGCGCTCGTACAGTCGTAAGTGCGACCACCCGGCCTGGCCGGGATGTACGTTGTAGGCGTGAAGCGAGCCTTCCTCGCCTGCGCAGTTGCCGTCCTCGTTGCGGTGTCAGGCTGCGGCTCCGTCGCGGGCACGGGCGCGGGCACCATCGATCCAGCCACGCTCGCGCCGCCCGGCGCGCTGGCGTATGCCACCTTCCAGGTGGCGCCGCAGGGGCCCGAGAAGGCGAATTTCGACGCCGCCTTCAGCAAGCTGCTGGGCGCGGACCCGGAGACGAAACTTGGGCAGGCGTTCACGAAGGCGGCCCAGACCAGCGGCAAGCTCGACTACCAAGCGGACGTGAAGCCGTGGCTGGGGGACAGCATCTCCGTCGTAGTGACACGCGTCGGCCTGCACGACGGTGACTTCGCAATGCTGGTCGCCTCGACGGACGACGCAAAGGCGCAGGCGGCCATCGACAAGGACCTGGCTGGGGTCCACACCGACTCGCGCAGCTACCGCGACGTCTCCTACGAGGTCTTGGACGATGGCACCGTCAACGGCATCGTCTCCCACTTCCTGGTCGCCGGCACCGAGCCGGCGTTCAAGGCGGTGGTCGACGCCTCCAAGGACGGCAACTCGCTTGCGGGGTCGGACCAGTGGAAGAAGACCGTCGGCGACCGCGCCAATGGGAAGGTCGGCCTGGCCTACGTCGACGCGAAGGGCCTGCTGCAGTCGCTCGCGTCGAACCTGCCGGGCATGCAGCGCGTGACCACGCCGCTGTTGCTCGGGCTGCTCCAACTGCACCCGTTCGTCGCGACACTCGATGCGAAGCCCGACTCGCTCGTCGTCGACGCGAGCTCCCCGGGAACCCCCGCCGATCCGCGCGGCCCGGGCGCCGCGTCGAGCCCGTTGATCGAGTCGCTACCGACCGGTTCCTGGCTCGCCGCCGCCATGCCGGACGTCGGCCAGGCGCTCGGAACGATCGCCGGCGCGCTCCAGGCGAACCCACTTATCGGGGGCACGTACGCGCACGTCGTGGATCAGATCCGCGCGCGCACCGGGCTCGACCTGGACAAGGACGTGCTGGCGGCGGTCGGCGACGTCGGCGTGTACGTCCAGGGCACGACGCTTCGCACCGTCAGGGGCGGCGCGGTCATCGAGTCGCCGAAGCCCGCGACCCTGGCGCGAACGTTGCGCCGTGTCCCGGCCTTGATCAACCGGAACGCCGACGGCCACGTGGTAGCCGCAGCCCGGGTCGGGGGCTTCGACGTCAAGGGGCGGCGGATGGCGCATCCGTTCCAGGTGCGTCGGGCGCCTCATATGAGCGGAAAGCTCGGGCAGACAGATCTCTTCAAGAAGGCGGCCGCCGCGATCGGCGAACGACCGACGCTGTTCGTCGACTTCGCGAAGGCGCTGGCGCTGGCTGCCAGATCTCCCCATCACAGCTCCGATGCGGACTTCAAGCAGGCCCTCCCACGGCTGCGCCGCATCGAGTTCGTCGCCGCCGGCGCGCGACGTGACGGCGGCCTCGACGTCCTGCGCGGCGTGCTCGGGTTGCGCTGATCTTGTTGCGGTCAAGCCGCCGCGCGTGGTAACCAAGCGTCAGTGCCATTTCGCGCACGATCCGTAACTGGCTGGATTGCGTTCGCCGTACTGGCCGCGACAACGCTGATCGCAGTGCTGGGGCGTCTGCGCTTCGCGTACAGCAGCCTGGACGCTCACGTGATGATCGCGACTGCCGTCGCGCTCATCGGGACGCTCGCGGCGGGACTGGTCCTCGCGCGCTTCCTGCGTAGCCGGCAGCTCCAGGACCTGGCCCTGACGCTGGCGCTGATCGTCTTCTCCGCCAGCAACATGTTCTTCTCGGCGATCCCGTCGGCGTTCGGCGAGCTCGACTCGGCATTTGTCGCCTGGGCGCCGTTCTGTGGGCGCCTGCTCGGCGCGATCCTGTTCGCGCTGTCGGTGGCTGTGCCGGATCGCGAGGTCCCGAACCCGCGGCGCGCGGCCTGGCTCACGGTCGTCGGCGGGCTGGCGCTGACGGGTCTGCTGGCGATCTTCGTCGCGATCTTCTCGCCGAGCTGGGGCGACCCGATGACCGACGCGATTCCGCCGCTCGGGTCGGACTCGCCGCACCTGACCTCAGACACGATCCAACTCGTGCTCGTGGCGCTCACGTTCGCGCTCTACGTGCTCGCCACGGTCGGGTTCGTGAGGCGCGCGGAGGAGACCGGCGACGAACTGCTCGGCTGGTTCGCGCTCGCCTCGCCGTTCGCGGCCGCTGCGGCGCTGAACTACTTCCTGTTCCCCTCCCTGTATCCCGGTTGGGTCTACACCGCCGACATCTTCCGCGTCGGCTTCTACCTGATGCTCGCCGTGGGAGCGGCACGCGAGATCGCGTCCTGGCAGGAGCAGCTCGTAGAGGCCGCGGCCTCCGGCGAGCGGCGGCGGATCGCACGCGACCTGCACGACGGGCTAGCGCAGGAGCTGGCGTTCATCGTCGGCCAGACGCGTTCTCTAGTCGAGGTCTCGGGCGAGTCGGGGCCGTTCGCGAACATCGCCGCCGCGGCCGAGCGAGCGTTGGACGAGTCCCGCACGGCGATCGCGGCTCTCAGCCGCAACGCCGACGAACCGCTGGACGTCGCCCTGGCTCAAGCGGCCGAAGATGTCGCAGCGCGAACAGGTGCGCACATCCGGTTTGACCTTGCTCCGGGTATCCATGTCTCACCAGATCTGCGCGAGGACCTAGCGCGGATCGTTCGCGAAGCAGTATCAAATGCAGCCCGCCATGGAGAGGCCTCGACCGTGATTGTCGCCCTGTCGAACACCGACGCGATCCGCGTATCGGTCAGCGATGACGGCAAGGGCTTCGACCCCGACGCACCGCGCCGGCGTGGTTTCGGCTTGACGAGCATGCGCGAACGAGCGGAGGCGCGCGGCGCGAAGGTCGAGGTCAGGTCACGGCCCGGTGCGGGAACCTGCGTGGAGGTGGTGGTGCCGTGAACGGCGACCGGATCAGCGTCCTGCTCGCGGACGATCACGCCGCCGTCCGCGCCGGCATCCGCCTAGCACTCGCCGGCGAGGGCTTCACGGTCGTCGCGGAGGCGACCGATGGCCCCGAGGCCGTGTCGATGGCGCTCGCGTCGAAGCCGGACATCGCACTGCTCGACGTGAACATGCCGGGGAGCGGCATCAAGGCGGCCGAGGAGATCGTGCAGGCGCTGCCGGCGACGACCGTCGTGATGCTCACGGTCTCGCGTGATGACGACGACCTCTTCGCGGCACTGCGTGCCGGAGCCTCAGGCTACCTGTTGAAGGACACCGATCCGGGCCGGCTGCCATTCGCGCTGCGCGGTGTCCTCGAGGGTGAGGCCGCGCTCCCGCGAGGGCTGGTCGCGCGCCTGATCGAGGAATTCCGCACACGCGGGAAGCGGCGGCGCCTGCCGCTGATGCGCCAGCGCGGCGTCGAGCTCACAGAGCGCGAGTGGGAGGTGCTGGAATTCCTGCACGACGGCCTGTCGACAGCCGAGATCGCCGACCGGCTGTCGATCTCGCCGGTCACCGTGCGGCGCCACGTGTCCGAGATCCTCAAGAAGCTCCGGGTAACCAGCCGGGAAGAGGCTGTGAAGCTCATGGAGCACGGCGAGAACGCTTCGGAGTAACCCAGAAATATGTTCAGCTTGTGAACGCTGTCAGACCTCCCCGAACCATTGATTATTTCTCCCCGCTGATCGAGGCTACGGCGTACTGTCGCCCTTAGGGCGGCGCCGAACCCGTATTCGGACGCACATGGACCAGGACCCAACCGACCTCTACAAGCGACTCCGGATCACCCTTGACCGCGCCGACGGTGGCCGCGTCAAGATCGCCGACGAGATCGAGTACGTGCTGACGGAGGGTTACGCGTACGCGCTCAATCTCGAACTGCGTCCACAGCGGATCGAGAAGCGAATCGTCGCGCTCGTCACCGCGGGCGAGACCGACGGCCGAGAGCTGCGGATGCTCGCGCGCGAGAAGCTGGACACAGACCGTGAGCTGAGCACGCTGCGCCAAACGCTGGCGCGGCTGCAGGAGCATTGCGACGCGCTGAAGGCGGATGGGCGGGTGGCGATGCCAGAGCGCGCGCTTGCTCGCCGCGCCGAACCGCCCGACTCGACCTGAGCGGCGGGCCTAGACCAAGCCCGAGCGGACCGCGTAGACCGCGGCCTGGATGCGGTTCTCGATCTGCAGCTTGAGGAGGATCGAGGAGATGTGGTTCTTCACCGTGCTCGGGCTGATGAAGAGCGTGCGGCCAATCTCGGCGTTGTCCATCCCCGACGAGAGCAGGCGCAGCACCTCGATCTCGCGCTCGGTCAGCGACGCCGAGGCCGGGTCCGGCACCGCGGGGCGCACCGGCGTCTCGCGCACGCGTTCCAGCAGCTTCGCTGCGACTGATGGCGAGAGCAGCGCGTCACCACGTGACGCTGCCGCAATGCCCGAGACGATCTCCTGCGTGGTCGCGCTCTTCAGCAGGTAGCCGCACGCGCCGGCCAGCACGGCATCGGTGATGTCGGGCGCCGCGGAGGAGACGGTAAGCATGATCACGCGCGTGAGCGGCGCGATCGTCGTGATCTGCCGCGTGGCCTCGATCCCGCCGATTCCCGGCATGTTGAGATCCATGATCACGACGTTGGGGTGCTTCTCCTCGACGAGATCGAGCGCGGCCTCACCATGGCTGGCTTCGCCAACGATGTCGATGCCGGCTTCCTCGAGCAGACCGCGCAGTCCTGCGCGATATATCTCGTGATCGTCGACGAGCAGTACCCGGGGGCTAGGCGCTGTGTCCGTCACTCCCCACGAGTCTACGTCTGATGCGTGACATCAGAAAGAGAATCCACAACTCTGTCACGTCGGCGACGGTGCCGTACAGGTGACCCAGCGGACCCGTGTAGATCCAGGCCAGGAAACGCTCGCGGGCGGGCACCCCCGTCACGCTATCGTGGCCGCTCGATGCCAGTTTCCACCAGCACGACGGAGCTCGACGACTCCCGCGTACGTCTGGACGTAGAAGTTCCGGGCGCCGCGGTCGAGCGCGAGCTGCAGCGTGTCGCCCAAGCGGCCGGCCAGGACATGAAGATCGCCGGCTTCCGCAAGGGCAAGGTGCCGCCGCAGGTCGTGATCCAGCATGTCGGCCGGGCCGCCCTGCTCGACGAGGCGATCCGCGCTGGCATGCCGGACTGGTACGAGGAGGCCGTCAACAGCGCAGGCATCGCGGCGGTCGGCCATCCGAAGGTGGACATCGGCGATGTCCCGGAGGGCAAGGGCGGCCGGCTCACGTTCACGGTCGAGGTCGCCGTCCGGCCGAAGGCGGCGCTCGGGGACTGGAAGGGCATCGAGGCGCCCAGGCGCCAGCCGGAGGCTTCCGAGGAGGCAGTGACCGCCGAGCTCGAAAGCCAGCGCGAGCGGCTCGCCTCACTCGAGCCCGTCGACCGCGAGGCGCGCGCCGGGGACTTCGTGGTGCTCGACTACACCGGCTACATCGACGACGAGGCGTTTCCGGGCGGGGAGGGTCGCGGCCAGACGATCGAGCTCGGCGCCGGTCGCCTGATCCCTGGATTCGAGGATCAGCTCGTCGGCGCGAAGCCGGGTGAGGACCGGACGCTGAACGTCGCCTTCCCCGACGACTACGGGTCGGAGGAGCTGGCAGGCAAGCAGGCGCGCTTCGAGGCCAATGTCAAAGAGGTGCGCGAGAAGCGCATGCCCGAGCTGGACGACGAGTTCGCGCTGCAGGCGGGTGGCTTCGACACGCTTGCCGAGTTGCGCGAGGACATCGCGCGTCAGCTGCGCGAGCTCGACGAGCGCAACGCGGAGCGTGAGTTCCGCGAGGCTGCGCTCGACGCCGTCGTCGAGAGGGCGAAGATCGAGGTCCCCCACGAGGTCGTGCATGGCAAGGCGCATGACATCTGGCATCAAATGGAGCACCGCCTGCGTCGTCAGGGACTTGACCCGGCGCAATACCTCGCGATCACCGGCAAGTCCGAGGAGGACCTCATCAAGGAGGCCGAGCCGGACGCCGAGATGTCGCTGAAGCGCGAGGCGGTTCTTGCGGCGATCGTCGAGGCCGAGAACATCGAGCCGACCGACGACGAGCTGCTCGAGGCGCTGCGCGAGGCCACGCCCGGCACGGATGACGACGCGCTGCGCAAGGCGCTGTCGCAGCTCGAGAAGGACGGGCGCCTGGCCGTGCTGCGCGAGGACGTGGCCATGCGCAAGGCGGTCGACCTCGTAGCCGAGAGCGCGAAGTCGATCGAGCCGGAGCTGGCGGCCGCGCGCGAGAAGATCTGGACTCCGGGTGGCTAGCGGGGCCTAGCGCGGCAGTCCGCCGACCTTCTTCTCGCGCCAGATCGTGCGACTTGTGATGCGGAGGATTGTCGACGGATAGCTGACCGGACCTCTCCCCTCGTCCACTAGGCTGCTTTGAAGGAATCCGAAGCGCCCTAGCCAAAGAGAGCGAGATCCTGATGAGCCCACTGGTCCCCATGGTTGTCGAGCAGACGTCGCGAGGCGAGCGAGCCTTCGACATCTACTCACGCCTGCTCAACGAGCGAATCATCTTTCTCGGCACGCCCGTGACGGATGACATCGCGAACTTGATCGTGGCCCAGCTCATCCACCTGGAGTCGGAGGACCCGGACAAGGACATCTCGCTGTACATCAACTCGCCCGGCGGGTCGGTGTACGCGGGTCTCGCGATCTACGACACGGTGCAGTTCATCAAGCCCGACGTGCAGACGATCTGCGTCGGGATCGCGATGTCCATGGGCGCGCTGCTCTTGTCAGGCGGCGCCGAGGGGAAGCGTTTCGCGCTGCCCAACGCGAAGATCCTGATCCATCAGGTCTCCTCGAGCTTCCAGGGGCAGGCGACGGACATCGAGATCCACGCGAAGGAGATCATCGACGTTCGCCGCCGGCTGGACGAGATCCTGGCCAAGCACACGGGCCAGGAGCTGGAAAAGGTCGCGCGCGACACCGAGCGCGACTACTTCATGTCCGCTGAGGAAGCAAAGGAATACCACCTGATCGATCAGGTCATCTCGCACCGCTAGCGAGGTACCCTGGGCGATAGGAGAAGGGGAGGAACCTTGGCCCGCCCGACCGACTCGAACGAACAGCTTTTATGTAGCTTCTGCGGCAAGTCACAGCGGCAGGTGAAGAAGCTGATCGCCGGCCCGGGCGTCTACATCTGCGACGAGTGCATCGATCTCTGTAACGAGATCATCGACGAGGAGCTCACTGGGCCCTCGACCTTCGACATCGAGAACCTGCCGAAGCCGAAGGAGATCTACTCCGTCCTCCAGGAGTATGTCGTCGGGCAGGAGAACGCCAAGCGGACTCTCTCCGTAGCGGTCTACAACCACTACAAGCGCGTGCAGATGATGCAGGCCGAAGAGGGCGAGATCGAGCTGCAGAAGTCGAACATCCTGCTGCTCGGCCCGACCGGCTGCGGCAAGACGTTGCTGGCGCAGACGCTGGCGAAGATCCTGAACGTCCCGTTCGCGATCGCCGACGCGACGGCGCTGACCGAGGCCGGCTACGTCGGCGAGGACGTCGAGAACATCCTCCTGAAGCTGATTCAGGCCGCTGACTTCGACGTCAAGAAGGCCGAGACCGGGATCATCTACATCGACGAGGTCGACAAGATCGCGCGCAAGGCCGACAACCCGTCGATCACGCGTGACGTGTCAGGCGAGGGGGTTCAGCAGGCCCTCCTGAAGATCCTCGAGGGAACCGTTGCGTCGGTGCCGCCACAGGGCGGCCGCAAGCACCCGCACCAGGAGTTCCTCACGATCGACACGACGAACATCCTGTTCATCTGCGGCGGGGCGTTCGCCAACCTGGACAAGGTCATCGAGCGCCGGGTGGGTCAGAAGGGCATCGGGTTCGGCGCCGTCGTCAAGTCCAAGCACAACAAGGACACCGGGCAGGTATTCGAAGACGTGCTGCCCGAGGATCTCGTCGAGTACGGGCTCATCCCCGAGTTCATCGGCCGCCTGCCGGTCGTATCGGTCATCCATCAACTCTCTCGCGATGACCTGGTCACCATCCTCACCGAGCCGCGCAACGCTCTCGCCAAGCAGTTCCAGCGCTTCTTCGACTTCGACGGCATCGAGCTCGTCTTCGCCGACGACTCGCTGGAGTCGATAGCCGACAAGGCGCTCGAGCGCGAGACCGGTGCCCGTGGCCTGCGCTCGATCCTCGAAGAGGTCCTGCTCGACGTTCAGTTCGAGCTGCCGTCGCGCCGTGACGTGCGCAAGTGCGTCGTCACGAGGGAGACGATCACGAAGGGGCTGAAGCCCACGCTCGTGACGCAGGCCGCGCGCGACGAGGACGAGCCGGCGGCGGCAGCCGGCACCGCCTAGCCGCGGCGACCTCCGCGGCCGCGTCCCTAGGGCGGAGCCCAGAGTGTGGCGGGCTACCTGTTCAAGGTGGTGAACAGCGAGACTGACCGCGCGGCCTATTGCTGAATGGGCTACTCAGGGCGAGAACAGGTCATAGCCGGAGATTCCCCCTCCCCGGCGCGACCCAAGTGCTCACCAGAGGATTCGCCATGTCCGCTCGCCGGTTCTGCACCACCGCGGTGCTCTTTGCCTTGTTCACGACCTGCTGGTTCGCGACGGCGGCGCAGGCGGACGTGTTCACCGACCCGATCGCACCGGCGGCGAACACCCAGGGCGCTCCGACGGTTGCAAGCGATAAGTCTGATTACCAGCCGGGCGATTCGGTCGTCCTGAGCGGTGGCAACTGGCAGCCCGGCGAGTCCGTCCACATCGTCGTCAACGACGACGGTCTCAATCCCGAGCAGCCGTGGCGGTACGAGTCGACAATCGTCGCTGACGAGCAGGGCGGCCTGTCCGACACGTTCCAATTGCCGACTTGGTTTGTTGCGAGCTACACAGTTTCTGCGACCGGGGACAGCGGCGCGAGCGCGCAGACCACGTTCACGGACGGCAACCTCACCTTTGCGCGCGCGACCGATTCAGCGACGGTTCCCGGCGCCTGGAGCGTCTCCTACGAGAGCCACAAGAAGACGAGCAACTGCACGTCGACCGGCAACGATCTCAGCTCTGGGTTGTCGGCGTCCGTTCCGAACGGAGGCACCGGAAGCATCGGTATCGGCACCCCCGACTCCGTGAAGATCACTGGTGTCACGCCGCCGTCCGGATACACGTTCGCGTTCTGGAGTACGACGGCGGGCGGGTCCGCGACGAGTCAGCGGTGCGTCGATGGAAACGGCGGCTCGCTGTTCGCGCACTTCACGCCGAGCGTGCAGACGACGTCGCTGGTGGCGTCAACTGCAAGCGGCACATTCGGAGGCACCACGACGCTGAGCGCCACGCTTACCGCTGGGTCCCCCGCCTCCGGCGTCAGCGGGAAGACGATTTCATTCAGCCTGAACGGGACGAGTGTCGGGACGGCCGTGACGAATGCGTCCGGGGTCGCGACCCTCACCGGCGCGAACCTGACCGGCATCAACGCCGGCACATACCCGACCGGCATCAGCGCCTCGTTCGCCGGGGACTCGAGCTACGCGTCGAGCAGCGCCAGCGCGCAGCTCACCGTCGCCAAGGCAACACCCTCGATCAACGTCGACTGGGCCGACACGACCTACGACGGCAACCCGCACCCCGCGTCCGCTTCGGTCTCCGGTGTCGGCGGCGCCAACATCGGCCCGGCCGACAGCCTGACCTACTACTCCGGTTCAACCGCGACGGGCAGCGCCCTCACGGGCGCGCCGACGAACGCCGGCACCTACACGGTGCGCGCGCACGTCAACGCGACGACGAACTACTTGGCCGCGGATCTGGACAAGACGATCACCATCGCGAAGGCGACGCAGACGATCACGTTTGCGGCCTTGACGAACAAGACCTACGGCGCCCCGGCATTCACCGTCTCGGGGACCGGTGGACCGTCCGGCAACCCGGTCACGTTCTCGGTCGGCGCCAGTGACAACTGCACGACCGGCGGGACCAATGGCGCCACGATCACGATCACCGGCGCTGGCAGCTGCACGGTCACGGCCAGCCAGGCCGGCGACGGCAACTACCTCGCCGCGGCCTCCGTTCCGCGGACGTTCTCGATCGCCAAGGCAACCCCCTCGATCAACGTCAACTGGGCCGACACGACCTACGACGGCAACACGCACCCGGCGACCGCCTCGGTCTCCGGCGTCGGCGCCGCCAACCTCGGTGCGGCCGACAGCCTGACCTACTACTCCGGTGCAACCGCGACCGGCACCGCGCTCGGGGGCGCGCCGACGAACGCGGGCACCTATACCGTGCGCGCACACGTCAACGCGACCACGAACTACCTGGCCGCTGACCAGGACAGGACCCTGACGATCGCGAAGGCCACCGCGACGCTCCACCTGAGCTGGGCGCCCGGCCCCTACGACGGCCACCCGCAGCCGGCGAGCGCCTCGACCAGCGGCGTCGGCGGTGACGCGCTCGGCGACCCGACGCTGACCTACTACCG
>DATBDN010000075.1:0-57950 GCA_036269895.1 Thermoleophilaceae bacterium | reverse complement strand
CCGCTGCGACGGCGAGGCTGAAGCTGTCGACACGCCGATCGGGCGTGTGCCGGCGTCCGGTGCCATCGATGTCCAGGGCCTGGACGTGTCGGAGGCTGACCTGCAGGAGCTGCTCACCGTCGACGAGGGCCTGGTCAAGGAGGAGCTGCCCGCGCAGCACCAGCACCTGGCGAAGTTCGGGAAGAATCTCCCCGCGGAGCTGCACCAGGAACTCGAGGCGCTGGAGCGCCGACTGGGCCTCGGCGGCGAATAACCGCCGTTTGCACCCGCAACGCGCATAGACTGGACGCAGGCCCAGAGCGGGTACCACCGCGGGGGCTTGGAGGCGCACCACGCGGTACCACGGACGACTCGCACGACGCCGTTTCCTACGCATGCTGCTGCACGCGGTGGTCATGCTTGCGATTTTGTCCGTGTTTGCCCCCTCGGCGTTCTCCGACGCGCCGCTGACGCAGGGCTTCGAGGACGGCGCCCCGGCCTGGTCGGAGACCGGCATGTGGCACGTCCAGGCGAACCCGGAGACGATCTCCGTGATCCCCGCGATCGACCAGCTCGTCGATCTGCCCGACAGCGGGCAGCTACCAGCCGCTTTCCAGGGCGTGCGGGCCGCCTGGTTCGGGGAAGCGGCCACCGGGACCTACTGCGGCGCCGACTTCGCGACGATCAACCAGCCGCCGGGCGGCGACTGCATCTCCACGCAGGATCAGAGCGGACAGCTCACCTCGCCACCGTTCTCGCTCGCGGGGCGTAGTGCTGCCTTCCTGACGTTCCACGCGTGGTGGGAGGTCGAGGGGCTGCGGTCGGGTCTGACCGATCTGATGCAGGTCCAGTATTCGACCGACGGCGGGACCGTCTGGAGCACCGCCGCCACTCTCGATCCATTCGATCTGAATTTCGACGACTCGCACGATTCGAGGATGTCCGGCGGCTGGCAGACCTACAAGGTCGACATCAGCAAGGCTGCCGGCGCGGCGAACGTGCGCGTGCGCTTCGTGTTCGACAGCGTCGACCGCTTCCGGAACGGCTTCCGCGGACTCCTGGTCGACGGTGTCGGCGTGGTGGACCCTGCCGGCGCCCCGGCCAGCGAGCCCGGTGGTAGCGGCACTTTCACAGACGCCGAGCCCGTGCTGTCGGTGACCGGTGCGGAGCTCGTGCAGGCGCCGGATGGCAGCTGGGAGGTGCACTTCACCGTTGAGGCATCGCACCCGGTGGCGCATCCAGTCGACTTCGACTGGACGGTGCTCGGACAGGCCGGCGAACAGGCGGCGAGCGGCCACGGGACGCTCGCCCCGGGCCAGACACGCGTTGACATCAGTGTGCCGGTCTCCGGATCGGACTCTCCGTACACGGCTTCCCTGTCGAGCGCCGGCGGCGCTGTTATCGACGCCACGGCATCCAGTGCGGTGACCGCGCCTGTGACCGCGCTTGCGACCGCGCCCGTGCCTGCGAGCCCGGGCCTGCCGCCGACCGGGCCGCCCGGACCCGGGGTCGTGGGCAACCCGGTATTCAAGACGTCGTTCGGGCTGGGCACGGTCAGCGGCACCGTCCTCTATCGCGTTCCGGGCGGCAAGTACGTGCCGCTCACCGGCGCGGTCACGTTGCCGCTCGGGTCGGTGGTCGACGCCACCAAGGGCCACGCACTGATTGCCGTTCAAAGCGACGCCCAGGGCACGGTTCAAACCGTCGAGGTCTGGGAGGGCAAGGCGGGCATCTTCCAGAGCGGCAAGCCGGCGGTCGCCGAGCTGAGACTCGCGGGCGGCAACTTCTCCCGCTGCGGCAAGTCGTCCCGCACCCGGGCGCGGGCGTCGGGCAGCCCGACGATCCGCCGCCTGTGGGCGACCGGCAAGGGCCGCTTCCGCACCAAGGGCCGCTACGCCTCGGCGACGGTCAGGGGTACGTACTGGATGACCGCCGACCTCTGCTCCGCCACCCGCGTGACCGTGAAGAAGGGCATCGTCGCGGTCGCCGACTTCCGTCGCCACCGGACAGTCAACGTGCGTGCCGGGCACAGCGTGACCATCTCCGCGCTAAGGACCGGCCGCTACCGCAACCGTCGCGGCAACAATCCGCCGCGACTCTCCTAGGGCCGACGCCGGAGACCGGCCTTCGGCCTCCACGATCGGGCTTCGCCCTAGATCCGTCCAGGAGCCAGCAGGTAGATCGCCACCAGCGCGCCGATCATCCCGGCGGGCGCGACGACCACACCGAGCTTGCTGAAGCTGCGGATCGACGGGCGTGCGCCTGAGGCACGTGCCGTCTGCAGCCAGAGGAACGCCGACAGCGAGCCCGTGACCGCCAGGTTGGGACCCACGTTCAGGCCGATCAGCAGCGCGCGCCCGTGGTGAACGGGCCCCGCTGACAGGAGCGCGGCTGCCGGCAGGTTGTTGACGAGCACTGCCGCCACCGCGCCGATGATCGCGGTGGGAACGCGCGCTGCGCTGGCCATCAGGTCGGAGGGTGCGGCCCAGCTGCGGGCGAGCGTGCCGAGCGCCACCGTCACGCAGAAGATCGCCGCAAGCGCGAGCGGGTTGACGGCGTGCAGCAGGTCGCCGCGCGACAACCGTCCGCGCTGCCACAGCAGCGTCGTCGCAACGATGCCCACCACGAGCACCGGGATCGCGGGGTTGCTCGACGCGAGCAGCAGCACCACGACAGCCGCCGTGGCCGCCAGCCCGAGCCAGCCCGGGCGCGGCGCGTGCGTGGCGGCAAGCGTGCCGGCGCCGAGGCGGGCTCGCTGCAAGAGCCAAATGGCCAGGCCAGTGCCTATCACCGCGCCGATCGCCGCCGGGAACATCCGGCGCGCGAACTCCGAGCCCGATACCTGCTCATGGCCGATGACGATCAAGTTGGTCAGGTTCGATCCCGGCAGAAACAGGGATGCTGCGTTGACCATGAAGATCGTCCCGTAGAGGAACGGCTGCTCGTCCACGTCGCGCCGCCGCGCCGCCGCGATCATCACCGGCGTCAGGAACACCACGGCGGTGTCGAGATTGAGGAACGCGGTCGTGATCGCCACCACCACCAGCCCGGCGAGGAAGAGTGCGCGGCCGCCGCCTGGGACAGCGTCGAGCTTCGACGCGAGCCAGCCGAACAGTCCGTCATCCGCGGCGACGACGCCCACCAGCAGCAGGCCGGTCACGAGCACGAAGGCACGCCATGACTGGTCGGCCGCGTCGCGGGCGTGCGCCGAGTCGGCTGCGAGCGCTATCGCCGCCGCGGTGAACGCGACCACAGGGAGGAGGCGGTCGGCGGCCAGGACACGGCGCGTCGCTGGCTTGAGGCGGCCGCCTGCCGTCAGTGCGGGTCCGCTCCGCCGACGCCTGCGGCGGGCGGCCGCGACTCCTCGGCGAGCGAAGTGATGGCCAGGTCGCCGCGTGCGGCGGACTCGAGCACATCTGTGGCCTCGTCCTGCGAGCGGGCGTAGAGCTCGACCAGCATGTGGACGACGATCTGGTCGCCGTCGTGCTTGTGGAAGCGCACGTGCGTGAAGAACTCGCGCGTCCCGTTGTCGCCGAACGCCGCGAACGACAGCGACTCGGCGGCGTCAGGGCCTGAGCAGGTCTCGACCTGCTCTCCGTCGACCGTGACCGTGCAGGACGCGACCCACGGTGTGCCGACCACCATGCGCTCCCAGCGGTCGTCGACGGCCTCGACACGACTGATGCGCCGGCCGTCCTCCTCGTAGAGGGTGAGCGCCAGATGCGGCTGGTCGTGCAGGCAGTCCAGGCACTGGATGACCGCTTCCTGAATCTCGTCGACGGGATCGGCAGCCTCGCCCGTCGAGGCGTCGATCTTCAGGACGCCCTCGTAGTGGATCTGCGCTTCCAGGTTTGTCGACCAGCAGCGGTAACACCGCAGCCAGCTCGAAATCGCGTCCACCGAGTCCGGTGCAGAACCCTCCATCCCCTCTCAGAATATCCTCGCGCCGTCCCGACCCGGACTTGCGTGCTGCTGGTGTGTCTGATCGTCGGCGGTTGCGGCGGTGGCGGAGCCTCCAAGCCCAAGCGTGTTTCGGGGCCGGCAAAGCAGGTCGCAAGCGTGATTTGGCGCCTCCAGAAGGCCACCGCGGCTCACGATTTCGCGACTATCTGCCGTCCTCTCATCAGGATCCAGGCAGTCGAGATCCAGGACGGCCGCGCCGCGGCAGGCGTTCAGACGACTGGGGTCGGCCAGGCGCCGACCACCGACGTGATTCGGCTGGTGCGCGAGAAGCGCGGCTTCCGGATCGTGTCGCTCGGCCGTTAGGCCGCGTAACGCGCCGCTGCGCGCGCCTTCGCCTTGGCCGCCTCGGCCTCCCGATCCTTGGGGGGAGCGGATGTGACGAGCTGGCCCAGCAGTCGCACCGACACCTGCGTGACCTCCTCGACGGCGCGATCGAACGCCTCCGCGTTGGCTGCGGACGGCTTCGTGAAGCCGCTGATCTTGCGGACGTACTGGAGAGCCGCGGCGCGCACCTCGTCCTCGCTGGCCCGCGGCTCGAAGTTGTAAAGCGTTCGGATGTTGCGGCACATGCACCCCAGGGTACGCATCAAGTTGAGGAGGGACTTCATGACGTCCAGCAGGATCGGCCGACTACTCGGCCTTGCGCTCGCGATCGCACTCGTCGCCGCACCACAGGCTGGAGCCGCCAGCGGGGCCGCCCCGGGGGCCCCGGGAGACAGCGCCTTGTGGACGCCAGGGAACAAGGATGGATTCGGCACCTCGACGACCGCCGGCAGCACGGTCTGGCACACGCTTGGCGGTGGCGAGCTGACCGAGGTCTATTACCCGAACCTCGGCACGCCGGCTGTGCGCGATCTGCAGTTCGTGGTCACCGACGGCAAGTCGTGGGTCGACCGTGAGCGCGAGGACACGCGCCATGCGCTCTCACTCACTGACCCCCGCAGCCTCTCCTACCGGCAGGTCAACACAGACCGCGAAGGTCGCTACCGCATCACCAAGACCTACACCACGGATCCGAGCCGCTCCGTCCTGCTCATGCGCGTGCACTTCGAGTCGCTCACCAACCATCCGCTGCGGCTCTATGCGCTCTACGACCCGGCTCTCTCGGGCAACGGCGACGACGACTCCGGCTCGACGTCCGGCACGGCGCTCGTCGCTTCGGACGCAAAGGCAGCGAGCGCGCTCGTCGCCTCGCCGGCGTTCACGAAGACCTCGAGCGGCTACCTGGGCACGAGCGACGGCTGGACCGACCTGAAGTCCGACCGCTCGATGGACTGGAACTACACCTCGGCCCCCAATGGCAACGTAGTCCAAACGGGCCGCCTCGAGCTCACGGGCAAGCCTGGCAGCCAGGATGCGACCCTGGCGGTCGGGTTCGGCAGCACCACGTCGAGCGCGCTGGCCGCTTCCAAGGCCTCGCTCGCGGGCGGCTACGCCCGAGCGGAGCGCGCGTACCAGGCGGGATGGCACGACTACCTCGCCGGCCACACGCGGCCGCGCAGCGTCGCCGGCCACGAGGAGCTCTACGACGTGTCGCTGATGGTGCTCGCCGCTTCGGAGGACAAGACCTACAGGGGCGCCGACATCGCATCACCGACGATGGCGTGGGTCTGGGGTCTGATCCCCGGCTACAACGGCCCGTACCACCTGGTCTGGTCACGCGATCTCTACGAGATGGCCACCGCAGCCATCGCGGCTGGGGACCGGCCGTACGCCGGTCGTGCGCTCGACTACCTGTGGACGCGCCAGCAGCAGTCCGACGGTTGCCTGCCGCAGAACTCGAACATGGACGGGTCGCCGCACTGGGGCGGCCTCCAGCTTGACGAGGTGGCCGATCCGATCCTGCTCTCGTCGCAGCTCGGGCGCACGGATGCGGGCACGTGGAGCCACGTCCACAGCGCCGCCGAGTGCATCCTCGCGAAGGGTCCCGTCACGCAGGAGCGCTGGGAGAACGCGACCGGCTACTCGCCGGCAAGCATCGGAGCCGAGATCGCCGGCCTGGTGTGCGCTGCGCAGATCGCGGAGGCGAACGGCGCCGCCGACGACGCCGCGCGGTATCGCTCCGCTGCCGACGACTGGCGCGCGCACCTCCGTGACTGGACGGTTACGACGAATGGGCCGCTTTCGAGCGCGCCCTACTTCCTGCGCCTGAGCGTGGACGGCGATGCGAACGCCGGCACCGAATACACGATCGCGGACGGCGGCCCGAAGGTCGACCAGCGCACGGTCGTGGACACGAGCTTCCTGGAGCTCGTGCGGCTCGGAGTGCTGCGTGCGGACAACCCGGACGTGCTGTCTTCGCTGCCGGTGGTCGATCGCGAGCTTCGCGTGACCACCCCCGCGGGGCAGTTCTGGCACCGCTTCAACCACGACGGCTATGGCGAAACGGCGGACGGCCGCCCGTTCGGGACCAACGACGGCATCGGCCGCCTGTGGCCCATCTTCGCCGGTGAGCGCGGGGAGTACGAGCTCGCCGCGGCGCAGCTGGCCGGCGACGAGGCGGCCGGCCGAGCGGCGGCGACGAAGCGCCTCGATGCCATCGCCAAGACCGCGAACGACGGGCTCATGCTCCCCGAGCAGGTGTGGGACTACAACCCGCCGGCGGGCACCGGCGGTCGCGCCCCAGGGACGGGCACCGGGTCAGCGACGCCGCTGGGATGGACCCACGCGCAGTTCATCCGGCTCGCCTGGTCGATCGACGCAGGCCACCCGGTTGAGCGGCCGGCACTGGTGAGCTGCCGCTACGGCGGGCCCTGCTGACACCGAGTGGTCACTTAAGGGGCCTATAGCACCGTTAAGTGACCACTCGATTTAGGCGCGGGCCAGCTCGGACAACGATTCGAGCGCTGTCGTGAAGTCCGTTCCGGGGATTGCGCCTATGCAGGGTGACGTTGCGCCCGCGTCGCGGTAGCGCTCGACGGTGGCGGCGGCGATGTCCGGCGGCCCGATCGCCGCCAGGTTTTCGAGGAAGCCGTCGGAGATCGCGATCGTTGCGGCGCTTGCGTCGCTGCGCTCCATCGCCTCGTCGAACAGCTTGATGTCGGCTTCATACCCCGAGCGCTCGATCATGTGGCGGTAGAAGGGCAGCAGGAAGTACGGTGCCAGGTCCGCGCGCAGGGTGGCGCGAGCGCCGTCGACCTCGCTGGTCACGGCCGTCGGCACCGCCGCGACGATGTCGAAGTCGTCAAGCTGCTTGCCAACCTTGCGCCGGCCCTCGCGCACGTGCGGGACCACGACGTCGCGGATGTAGTCCGGGTTGCACAGCCAGAGGATCACGCCGTCGGCGACCTCGCCGGCCAGCTCGAGCATCCTCGGCGAGAGGCCCGCGACGTAGATCGACAGATCGCTGCGGGGCTGGAGCCCGAGGAAGTGGAAGCGTGTGGGGAAGGTTTCCGACTGAGGCGGATCCTGACCGGCGAAGATCGCGCGGAGGATCGCCACGTAGTCGCGCATCTCGCTGACGGGCCTGCGGATCTGAGTGCCGTACCAGTTCTCCACCGTGACCTGGTGCGACACGCCGATACCGAGCGTCAGGCGGCCGTCCGCCACCTCGTCGATCGTCGCCGCTTGCTGCGCCGTGGCAACGGGCGTGCGCGAGTAGATCGGCAGGACGCCCGTGCCGACCTTGATCGTCTCCGTGACGTTCGCGTAGGCGGCGAGGACGGTCAGCGAGTCGCGGCCGGCCAGGTGCGTCGTGTAGATCGAGTGGTAGCCGAGCTGCTCGGCCAGCCGCACACGGTCGAGCGCCGTGTCGAGCGAGCGGCCCACGGAGATGAACGTCCCGACCGGCAAGGTGTGGCAGCCTACCGGCGATGCCGCTCGTGGGGGTGGTGCTTGCCGGCGGCCTTGGACGGCGCTTGGGGGCCGCGAAGCCGGGTGCGGCGCTCGCCGGACGACCGCTCGTCGCCTATCCCGTCGAGGCGCTGGGCGCCGTCTGCGAGCGGGTTGTCGTGGTGGCGAAGGCGAACACCGATCTGCCTCCGGTCGATGTTGAACGCTGGGACGAGCCCGACGAGCCGCGGCATCCGATCGCCGGCATCGTGCATGCGCTGAAGCGGGCGGGTACGCCGATCCTCGTGTGCGCCGCCGACATGCCGTTTGCCACCCCGGACGTCCTGCACCGGATCGCGGACGCTCTTCAACCGGGTGCGAACGCCGCCGTGGCCTTCTCGGAGGGCAGTCTCGAGCCGCTCCTGGCTTCCTACGCGCCGGCTGCGCTCGAGCCCCTCGCCCGGGCGCCGGCCGGCGCGCCGCTGCGACGCACCGTGGAGGCACTGGCGCCGGTGCTGATCGACGTCCCGCCACGGGTCGTCTTCAACGTGAACACTCCCGCGGACCTCGCCGAGGCGGAGCGGTCGATCAGCTCCAGATGATCAGGGCGGCGACGGTCAGGGCAAACACGACTTGACCGATCCCGAACGCCGTCCCGAGATTCGCTGCCCCGAACAGCTCAGCCGCTGCCGACGCCAGCGCGAACGCGCCGAGGGCGATCCCGATACGGCTCCCGAGCCATGTCACCATTCGAAGAATATGCCCCGCTGCCGCCGCCCATCGTCTCGATCACAACGCGGCACGGCCGCTTTTCGAGCACGTAGTTGGCCGTGACCGACAGCCCGGGCCGCGAAACCCCCGCGAAGTCGAGGTAGATGACCTCCGCGTTGCGGCGGCGCGCCTCCTCGACGATGGCAGCACCGACATTCCGCGTGCGCACCAACGCGGTGCGGATCTTCAGCTTGTCGTCGCGTGCACGAAGGCGCGCGGCTTCGAGCCCTTCGCGTGCCACCTGCTCTTCGGGTTCGAGGCCGGCGTCGAGGGGAAGCTGGGGAGGCACCTCGAGGAACGCGATCGCGTCGATCGTGGCGTCCGGGTCGACCAGCTTCGCTGCTGCGCGCATCGCCCGGCCGCTCACATCCGAGCCGAGGATCGGCACGATCGCGGAGCGGTACGCGAGCTCGCGGAAGCCCTCCGGCGCGGCCGCCTTCGGCAGCGCCACGCGCTCGGTCGGCGAAAGCCCCTGCGAGCGTCGGTAGAGGAAGTAGCCAACCATCCCGACCACCATCCACGCGAGCCCGACGGTGCGTGCCTCGACGTGCAGAGCGACGACGGAGGCCCATGCCGCGAAGGTCCCGATACCGCCGAGCACCGCGCCGAGCGGCAGCTCACCGCCCCGGAAGCGCACATTCCATGGCACGCGGTAGGGGCGGGGGACGTCGGGCCGCCGGTAGCGAAGCGCGATCACGGCGGCATGCGCGGTCGTGAACGACAGCATCGCGCCGAAGCTGTAGAGGTTCCCGAGGAAGTCGGTCTTGCCCGGGATCAGCAGCAGCGTCGCGAGAATCGCGAACAGGAGGATCGTGAACCAGGGCGTGCCGTACTTCGGGTGCACGCGCGCGAACACCTTCGGCAGCTGCCGGTGTTGTGCGAGCGACCAGGACAGCCGCGAGATGCCGATCATGCCCGCGTTGGTCGCGATCACCAGGATGGTCGCCGCCAGGATGCCGACGTAGTAGCGCAGCACCGCCGTGAGCCCAGGACTGAGGCCCAGCGCGGACACGATCCCGAGCACCGGGTCGTTCTGGTACTGCGTCCCGAGAAGCGTCGAGTAGTGGCCGTGTGCGTCCTGCGTGACGGGCAGCGCGACGATCGAGATGATCGAGATGCCGGCGAAGATCCCGAGCACCGCGAACAGCACGTAGTTGACCGTCTGCGGCACGTCGTGATCCGGGTCGCGGGCTTCCTCCGCCATGTTCGAGACGGTCTCGATCCCCGTGTAGGCGACCATCGAGATCGACAGGGCGAAGATCAGCTCGCGGTAGCTCGGCGCCACGCCCAGGTGGATCTGGTTCAGCAGGATCGAGGGGTTGAACACCAGAACCGCACCCAGCAGCACGAGCAACACCTGCGTGACGAGGTCCAGCAGCGCGAGCCCGATGTTGAGCTTTGCCGACTCCCGCAGGCCGCGGATGTTCAGGACCGCCAGCAGCGCGATCGTGACGGCGCCGCCGATGATGTCGCCGGGGTTGTGGTTGAGCGCGGGCCAGAACGCCCCCAGGTAGTGGGGCACGAAGAAGGCCGAGATCGCGATCGTGATGATGTAGTCGAGCGTCAGCGCCCAGCCGGCGAAGAACGACGCCACCTCGTTGAAGGCATGCCGCGCGAACGACGACGAGCCGCCGGCCTCGGGGAACATCGATGCTCCCTCGGCGTAGGTCTTGGCAGTCAGTGCGAACAGGCCGCCGGCCAGGATGAACACGAGCGGCGTGAGACCCAGCGCGTGGGCCGCCACCAGCCCGAGCGCGTAGTAGATCGACGAACCGACGTTGCCGTAGGCCGTGGCAAACAGGCCCGGCACGCCGACTGTGCGGCGAAGCCCGCGTTCTACTGGTCTGGCCAACCCCGCAACTCCACGTCTTCGACGCTAAGAGACGCGGTGTCAACAACCCGCTAAGGAAGCGTTCGCGGGTGTAGAGATTTCGTAAAGGAATACGCCGGGTACCCGTATGGCCACAATGCCCGCGCCCCATCAAAATCAGCCCGTGGCCAAGCGCCTCCTGATCGTGGACGACGACGCGCGCTTCCGCGCGCTCCTGCGGATGGTGCTCGAGGACGCGCTCGAGTTCGAGGTGGTCGGGGAGGCGCCCGAGGGCGCTGCCGCGCTCGCCGCCGTCAGGGAGCTCGACCCCGAGGTCGTCGTGCTCGATGTTCATCTGCCAGACACGACCGGCTTCGAGCTCACGCCGCAGTTGACCACCACGGCGCGCGCGGCTGAGGTGGTGCTCACGTCCTCGCGCGGCGACGAGACGTACGAGACGCTCGCCCGCCAAGCGGGGGCATCGGGATTCGTGCCAAAGCACGAGCTCTCGGCAGCGGCGATCAAGAACGCGCTTCGCTGAGCTTGCGCCGGTGCCTGCGCCCGAAGTACGTTCGACTGGTTGGCCGGATTCGCACAACGCGCCGACCGCGCGGTCGCGCACGTAATCGCCACCACCGACGACGAAGATCGCCTCTACTCCGAGGTGCTTGCTGCCATGGGCGAGGCGCTCGAGTGCACGTTGGGTGCGGCGTGGGAGGAGGACGGGGCAACCGATGTGCTCGCCTGCAGCGCGGTCTGGTCTGCGCCGAGCGCAGGATCGGACGACTTCGTCGCTCTCACCAAGAGCCTGCGCTTCGCGCGCGGCCGCGGCCTGCCGGGCCGTGTGTGGAGCAGCGGCGAGCCCGCCTGGGTCGTCGACGTGGCCGACGACCCGAACTTCCCGCGCGCGCCGGAGGCCACCGCGGCGGGGCTCGTCAGCGCCTTCTGCTTCCCGCTTCGAAGCTCCAGCGGCGTTTTGGGGGCGATCGAGCTCTACAGCCCCGAGCCGCGCATCCCCGATCGCGAGCTGCTCGCCACGATGGCCAGCATCGGCGCCCAGCTCGGTCAGTTGGTCGTGCGCCGCCGTGCCGAGCGCCGCGTGCGCGAGAGCGAGGAGCGGAAGCGCGCGATCCTTGCGTCGGCGCTCGACTGCGTGATCACGATCGACCACAACGGCCGTGTGCTCGAGTTCAACCGGCCGGCCGAAGAGACGTTCGGCTACCGCGCAGAGGACGCCATAGGACGCGAGATGGCCGAACTGATCGTGCCGCCGTCGCTGCGCGACCGCCACCGAGCGGGCTTTGCGCGCTACCTCGACGGCGGTGAGCCGGCGATCCTCGGGAAGCGCATCGAAATCACCGGGATGCGCTCCAACGGCAGCGAGCTCCCGGTCGAGCTGGCGATCACGCGGATCAACCTGCCCGGGCCGCCGATGTTCACGGGCTACCTGCGCGACATCACCGAGCGCAAGCAGGCCGAGGCCGAGCTGCGGGCCTCGCGGGCACGTATCGTCGCGACGGCCGACGAGGAGCGGCGGCGGATCGAGCGCGACCTCCACGACGGCGCCCAGCAGAAGCTCGTGCACCTGAGCCTGCTGCTGGGGTTGGCGCGGACGCGCATGGCACGCGATCCGGCCTCGGGTTTGCCGGTGCTGGACGAGGCGATCGCCGAGCTGGTCGCGGCGACGGCGGAACTGCGCGAGCTCGCGCGCGGCATCCACCCAGCGGTGCTGGCCGACGGCGGTCTTGCGCCGGCGCTCTCGGCGCTGGCGGAGCGTTCGCGCCCGCGCGCGAACGTCTTGGCAGTCCCGGCGAACCGGCTGCCCGAGGCGATCGAAGCGATGGCCTACTTCGTCGTCGCGGAGGCGCTGACAAACATCACGCGCTACGCGGACGCCACGACCGCGACGGTTGCCGCCGCGGTGGACGGCGGACGGTTGGTCATCGAGGTCCGCGACGATGGCCGCGGCGGCGCAGATCAGGACGGCTCCGGCTTACGCGGGCTGGCGGATCGTGCGGCGGCGTTGAACGGCGAGCTCGAAATACAGAGCCGTCCTGGCGAGGGCACGAACGTGAAGGTGTCGATCCCATGCGCATAGTCGTCGCCGAGGACACTGTGCTGCTGCGCGAGGGCATCGTGCGGCTGCTCACCGAGGCCGGGCTGGAAGTCGTCGCGCAGGCGGGCGATGCCGACGACTTGTTGCGCAAGACACGCGCGCACAAGCCCGACGTTGCCCTGGTCGACATCCGCATGCCACCTGGCAACGCCGACGACGGCCTCCAGGCGGCGAAGCTCATCCGCAGCGAGCTACCGGACACGGGGGTACTCGTCTTGTCGCAGTACGCCGACGAGCACTACGCGATGGAGCTACTGGCCGACGGCGCTGACGGCGTCGGCTACCTACTCAAGGACCGCGTCGGCGACGTCGAGGCGTTTGTCGACGCTGTGCGCCGCGTGGCGTCGGGCGGGTCGGCACTCGATCCCGAGGTCGTGGCGCGGATGGTCGGGCGGAAGCGCGACGACCCGCTCGATGCGCTCACGCCGCGCGAGCGCGAGGTACTCGAACTAATGGCGCAGGGGATGTCCAACAAGGCGATTTGCGCCCGGCTATTCCTGAGCGAACGGGCCGTCGAGCGCCACATCACCGGCGTCCTCGCCAAGCTCGGGATCCCGGCGACCGGGCAGGAACACCGGCGCGTGCTGGCGGTGCTCGCCTACCTGGGCAGCTGAGCTCGAGGTACGGCTACGCCGGCTCGGCCAGCCGGTAACCGACGCCTGGCTCGGTGATGACGTAGCGCGGCCGCGCCGGGTCGAGCTCCAGCTTGGCGCGGATGTGGGCCACGTGGACGCGCAGGTAATGCGTCTCGTCGCTGTACGACGGGCCCCATACCTCCTGCAGCAGCTGACGGTGTGTGACGAGGCGGCCGCGGTTGAGCGCCAGTACGCGCACCAGGTCGAACTCGATCGGCGTCAGGTGAACGTCGTCGTCGCCGCGCCGGACGCGCCGGTCGGCGAGATCGATGACCAGGTCGCCGATCGTGATCGTCGGCTCGCTTGTGGCCTCCGCGGCACGGCGCAGGACTGCGCGCAGGCGCGCGGCGAGCTCCTGGCTCCCGAACGGCTTGGTCACGTAGTCGTCGGCGCCGGCATCGAGCGCCCGAACCTTCTCGCGCTCGTCGCCCACGGCGGACACGACGACGATCGGCACCTGGCTCCACTCACGCACCTGGCGGCAGACGTCGACGCCCCTGCCGTCGGGCAGCACCAGGTCGAGCAGGACTGCATCCGGCGGACGATGGGACAGGGCGTCGAGCGCCTCCTCCTTCGTGCCAGCCGCGTCGACGCGGAAGCCGGCGTTGCGCAGCACCACGCGCAGACCGCGGACGATCTGTGGCTCGTCGTCCACTACGAGGACACGCGGCCCCTCGCTCATCCGACCAGCTCTGGCTGAGCCACGGCAGGGAAGCTGACCGCGAAGGCGCTGCCCTCGCGGCCGCGGCTCTGGAGCGTGATGCGGCCGCCGTTGGCCTCGACGAAGCCGCGGCAGATCGCGAGCCCGAGGCCCGATCCCGGCTGTGCGTCGCGGCCACGCACGAACGGCTTGAAGATGTGCGCATGCTCGGCGGCCGGAATGCCGCGCCCGTGGTCGATCACGCGGATCGTGACGCGCCCGTTGGCTGCGATGCCGCGGATCTCGACCGGCTTGCCGCTGGGTGAGAACTTCGCCGCGTTGTCGATCAGGTTCGTGAAGACGCGCTCGAGTTGCGCCGCATCGGCGCGCACCAGCGGAAGGTCGGCCGAGACGTCGACCTTCAGCGCGAAGTCGCCACGCTGTCCGCGCACATGCTCGGCCGCGCGAGCGATCGTGTCATACAGGTCGCACCAGTCGGTCTGCGGGTTGACCGCTCCCGCCTCGATCCGCGACAGGTCGAGCAGATCCGTGACCATTCGCTCGAGCCGATCGGTCTCGGTGCTCACGACCGATGCCAGCTCCGTGCGATCGTCCTCCGACAGACCCGGCTCGTGCAGCGCCCCGGCCGCCGTGCTGATGGCCGTGAGCGGCGTGCGCAGGTCGTGCGAGATCGCATGCATGATCGCCGTCTTCGCGACGTCGGCGCGCCGCGTGGCCTCCGTCTCGGCCGCCGTGTCGGCGATGCGCGTGCGCTCCTGGGCGAGGGCGATCAGGTTGGAGAACGCGCGTATGACCCGGTCGGCGTCGGCCCGGCTCCATTGGCCCTCGCGCTCGACGTAGAGCCAGCCGCTGCTGCCGCTCATGCGCAGTGGCAGGGCGACCTCACCAGACTTGGGAGCCGGTGCGTGACAGAGCTCGAGGCGGGCGCCGGCTTCCTCGAGCGCACGCTGAAGGCTCGGCCCGACCACAGGCTTGCGGCCGTCGGACGCGCCCAGCAGCGACGACGCCGCCTCCGCGAGCAGCTTCGCCTCGCGCTCGCGTGAAAGCGCCTGCTCGGCGCGGAGCGAGGCCTCGGCGGCCCGTGCGCGCGCCATCGCTGCCAGACGGGCGACCACGAAGCCGGAAACCAAGAGCACCGCGAGCGCGATCACGTTGTGGCTGTCCGCGATTGTCAGGCGGTGGCGCGGCTCGATGAAGAAGAAGTTCAGGGCCAGGACGGAGGCCGCTGCGGTGACGAGCGCGGGAACTTCGCCGCGCCTGACCGCCACGAACATCACGGCCAGCACGTACACCACGCCGAGGCTGGTGGCAGGGGCTACGGAGTCGAGGAGGGCGACCGCGCCGGTGGCTACGGCGACCGCGGCGGCGCCTTCCGCGACAGCGGCGAAAGAGTCCTTAAGGCGTGCGTGCCACACCATTTCCTTTGAATATAGGAGGCTCACGGCCGGAAGCGGGGAATACGTGTTGCGCGCTTAACAGTCTTGACTGGATTGTAAGATTGTCCTACAATCCGCCAACATGTCGCTGCACGCGAAAGCTCGCATTCCAGTCGGTGCCGCCGGTCGTGTCTACCTCGCAACGCTGGCCGCCTACCTGACCGCGGACTTCATCGCTGCGATCTCCGGGTCGGTCCTCAGCGGTCTCGACGCATCGGCGCTCGTCGTGCCGTTCTGCGCCGCGTTCGCGGTCGCGTTCCCTTTCTGGGGACGAGCGGCCGATCGTCATCCGGCTGCGACGGTGCTTGGCATCTCGCTCGCGGCGCTGGCGCTCGGCGGCATGCTGCTCGCCGCGGCTCCGTCGAACGTCGTGGTGGTGATCGCACGGGCGCTGCAAGGAGCGGCGGCCGCTGGTGTCCCGCCGACTGCACAGGCGCTGCTGGCCTCGCGCGCCGGCAACGGGTCGACCGGGCGCGCCGTCAGCGGGATGATGATCATGGTGGCGCTCGCCACGCTCGGCGGTCCAGCGCTCGCGTCGGCGCTGGAGGCTCCGCTCGGCTGGCGCGCGACCAGCGTCCTGCTCGGCGTCCTCCCGGCGATCGGCGCGGGGTTGCTGTGCCTGCGCCTGCGGTCGGCCGGGCAGCGGGAGCGCGGCGGGCTGCGGCCCAGCCCGGCTCTCGTGGCGGGTTGGGCGTGTTCGACGCTCGTGCTCGCCGCGTATTGGACGCTCCTCACACGCTGGCAGTCGATCGTCGACGGCGTCGGCATCGGCTCCGACATGTCGGCCCTGCTCCCGGTGGCGGGCGCGATTGGGATCCCGCTTGTCGTGCTCGCCGGCCGCAGCGCGGACAGACTCGGGCCACGCTTGCCGATGGTCCGGACGATGGCCGCCGGAGCCGCGGGCCTGGGGGTCGCCGCCGTCACCGACTCCAAGCTGATCTTCCTGCTCGGGGCGTGCGCGGCGCTGGCGCTCTACTGGAGCTACCTCCCGGTCGTGAGCGTGCAGATCCAGCGCTCGGCACCCGAGGACGCGCGCGCCAGCGCGGCCGGCGTCCTCTACTCGTCGATGTGGCTGGGCGCCGCACTCGGCGGCCTGGCCGCGGTCGCCGCGCCGAACTGGCGCTACATCGTTGGCGGCGCTGCGGTCAGCTGGGCGATCGCGGGCGTCGTCGCCTGGCGCGGCTTCCATCCGGTCCCCTCGGCGGCATGATGTCGTCCGTGGCCTTGGCCCGGACGACGACGGTCGACGCGCTGGCGGACGCACTGCGCGAGCGGATCATGGGCGGGGAGATGGCGCCGGGTCAGCGGCTGATCGAGCGTGACCTTGTCGAGCGCTACGAGGTCGGGCGCGGAACGGTGCGCGCGGCGCTGCAGCGGCTCGAGCACGAGGGGCTCGTGACGGTCGCGACCCACCGCGGCGCCTTTGTTCGGCAGCTCGACAAGCAGGGATTGCGCGAGCTGTTCGAGTTGCGGACGGCGCTGGAGCTGGAGTCGGCGCATCGCGCGCTGGCGCTGAACGAGGGCAAGCTGCCGGCGCCCGTGCACGAGGCGGTGGAGCGCCTGGGCGCGGTTTGTGAGCGCAAGCGCCCGTCGTGGGAGCGGATTTCAGCGGCACACGCCGATGTCCACGAGTCGATCGTCGCGGCGGCCGCGAGCCCACGGATCGAGGGCGCCTACCGCCAGCTCACCCAGGAGATGACGCTGTTCCTGCTGGCGCTGCGCCCGGTGTGGACGCCGGAGGAGATGGCGGAGCATCACCGCAAGCTGGTGCGCGAGCTCGAAAGCGAGGGGCCATCCGCGTTGCGCAGGCACCTGGAAGAAGGAGAAGCCGCGGTCGTAGCCGGCTTGCCCGGCTAGCCGCGCGTCGCGCGGCCGATTTGACTAGCAGCCGAAGGCGCGCAGCTTGCGCCGGTAGATCCGCATCGAGGCGCGCTGCATGTCCGCGTGGGTCTGGTTTCGCAACCGGGCGACCTTCTCGCGGTGATACGGCGACGAGAGGCTCTCGTTGTGGCCGATCACGTTTGACAGCCGGATTCCGTAGCGGCACTTGAGCCATGCCGTCAGCCGCAGCGAAGCCGCCAGCTCGCGCCTGTTGCCGAGCACGTCGCTGTCCTTGAAGCCTGCGTGCTCGATGCCGATCGCCGTGTAGTTCAGCCCGACCGTGTGGCGGCACATCAGCTTCACCGAGACCAGCTGGTAGAGCGTCCCGTCACGGTCGACCACGAAGTGCGAGCACGTGCCCGGCAGCTCGTGCAGCTCGGGGTCCGGCCGATCGGGCACGAAAGTGGCGCGCGTGGCTGCTGCGCTTGGCGCGACAGCAACGTGCTCGACGATGACCTTCGGGTTGGTGAGCCGGTACGAGTTCATCCCGTAATGGCGCCGCGCGTACGCTCGCATCTCGTCCTTGCGCTGCTGGGGGAACGGGATGCGCCACTGGTGGATCGCCGGCGGCGAGAACGCGAGCAGCGCCGCGAGCAGTGCGGTCATGGCGTCAGCGCTCCAGTCTCGAGAGGAGTTCGGGCACGGTGCGCACCGGATCCTCGGCCGCGAGCATCCGCTCCGCCTCGCGGCGCCCGCCCAGCGCCCGCAGCCCGCCCTCGCCGTGCTCGGCGGCGAACGCCGACAGCGCCGCCAGCCTGCGCATGCGAGCACGCGCGGCGGCGATGTCAAGCTCCTTGCGATGCGCGTCGAGCGCCTCGCGCAGCGCCTCGATGCCCTTCGGCGGCGGCAGCGACGACACGGCCACCACGGGCGTGTCGCGCGAGCCCACGGCGCGCAGGGCTGCAGCCAGGTCGCGCCGCGCACGCATCGCCGCATCGCCCATGTCCGCTTTCGTCACCACCAGCACGTCCGGCACCTCCATGATCCCGGCCTTGAGGAACTGAAGCGTGTCGCCCGAACCGGGCTGCACGACGACCGCCACGGTGTCGCACAGATCAGCCACGTCGGTCTCCGACTGACCGACCCCGACCGTCTCGACCACGACGACGTCGAACGCGGCGCAAAGCGCCTGCGCAGCATCGCGCGTCGCCTCCGCCAGCCCACCCAACCGCGTTCCCGCAGCTGTCGAGCGGATCAGCACACCGTCGTCTTTCGGGTCGTGCTGGATGCGCACGCGGTCACCCAGCAGCGAGCCGCCCGAGACCTTCGACGACGGGTCGACCGCGAGCACCGCCACCGACTGCCCGTCCCCGCGCCAGATCGGCAGCAACGCCGACAACAGCGACGACTTGCCGGCGCCCGGCGGACCTGTCAACCCGATCAGGTGAGAACGCGCCTCCGTTCCGACCTCGGCCAGCAGCGCACGCGCCTGCTCCCGCCCGCGCGGCGAGCGGTCCTCGATCACGTTCAGCGCTGCCGGGCCGGCGCTGCGATCACCCTCCCGCAGGCGCCTCCCGAGCGAAGCCCCGTCAGGCAGCGGCCGCCGCTCCGTGCCGCTCGGCCACGAGGTCGACGATGTCGCTCATCATCTGCGTGACCTGGAAGTCCTTCGGCGTGTAGACCCGAGCTACCCCAGCCTCGAGCAGCTTCTTCTCGTCGGCGACCGGGATGATCCCCCCGACGATCACCGGCACCTCGACCCCGGCGTCCTCGAGCTCGCGGATCACGTCCGGGATCAGCTCCATGTGCGAGCCCGACAGGATCGACAGGCCGACCACGTGCACGCCCTCGTCGACCGCCGACTTCGCGATCTGCGACGGCGTCAGCCGGATGCCCTCATAGACCACGTCGAACCCGGCGTCGCGCGCCCGCACGGCCACCTGCTCGGCGCCATTCGAGTGCCCGTCCAGTCCCGGCTTGCCGACCAGGATCTTGATGCGCCGGCCAAGCGAGTCCGACACGCGCTCGACCTTCTCGCGCAGCTCTGCGAGGGCGTCGTCACCCGCCGCCGCCGATGCATCGGCAACGCCCGTCGGCGCGCGGTACTCACCGAACGTGTCGCGCAGCGTCTGAGCCCACTCGCCGGTGGTGGCGCCCGCGCGAGCGGCGTCGATCGAGGCGGGCATGATGTTCACCGACTCGTCGCGAGCAGCCTCCGCGAGAGCCGCAAGCGCGCGATCCACGGCCTCCTGGTCGCGCTGTGAACGCCACGCCTTGACGGCTCCGATGGCGGAGGCTTCCACACCCGGATCAACCGTCATGACCCCACCGTCCTCACCGCCTGCCAGGGGCGAGGGCTCGGTGGAGGTGTACACGTTCTGGCCGACCACCTTGTGGTCGCCGCGCTCGATCGCCGCGACCCGGTCGCGGTGGGACTCGACGAGTTGCGTCTTCATGTAGGACACGGCCTCGACGGCGCCCCCATGCTCTTCGACGACCGCCATCTCCGCACGTGCGCCATCGATCAGCTCTGCGACCAGGCCGTCCATCACCACGGAGCCCTCGAAGATGTCCGGGTAGTCGAGCAGGTCGGTCTCGTACGCGAGGATCTGCTGGATCCGCAGCGACCACTGCTGGTCCCACGGCCGCGGCAAGCCGAGCGCTTCGTTCCAGGCGGGCAGCTGCAGCGCCCGCGCACGCGCGTTGCGCCCCGTCGTCACCGCCAGTGCCTCGAGCACGATTCGGATGATGTTGTTCTCCGGCTGCGACTCGGTCAGCCCCAGCGAGTTGACCTGCACCCCGTAGCGGAAGCGCAGCATCTTCTCGTCGGTCACGCCGTAACGCTCGCGCCCGATCTCCTCCCAGAGCGCCGACATCGCGCGCAGCTTGGCGTGCTCCTCCACGAACTTGATGCCGGCGTTCACGAAGAACGAGATGCGGCCGAAGACGCGCGGGAAGGTCCGGTCGTCGACACGCTCACGGACACGGTCGAGCACCGCGATCGCGTTGGACATCGTGTACGCGATCTCCTGCACCGGCGTCGCGCCAGCCTCCTGCAGGTGATAGCTGCAGATGTTGATCGGGTTCCATTTCGGCACCTCGTCGACCGTGAACGCAATCGTGTCGGCGATCAGCCGCATCGACGGCTCCGGCGGGAACGCGTAAGTGCCGCGCGACAGGAACTCCTTGAGGATGTCGTTCTGGGTCGTGCCCTGGAGCGCGTGGCGGTCGACGCCGCTGTCCTCGCCCGTGACTATGTAGAGCGCCAGCAGCCAGGCTGCGGTCGCGTTGATCGTCATCGACGTGTTCATCTCGCCGAACGGGATGCCGTCGAGCAGCGCGTGCATGTCGCCCTTGTGCGCGATCGAGACGCCGACCTTGCCCACCTCCCCGCGCGAGAGCTCGTGGTCGGGGTCGTAGCCGGTCTGCGTCGGCAGGTCGAAGGCGATCGACAGGCCCGTCTGGCCCTTTTCCAGGTTCTTTCTGTAGAGGGCGTTGGACTCGCGGGCTGTCGAGTGACCCGCATACGTGCGGAACACCCACGGCCGGTCCCGCTCCGGAAGGCGGTGGCTCACAGGGGCGGATTGTAGGGTGAGGCGGGTGTCACGCTTGATCGACGTGAAGCACCAGGGGCGCGATCGGGTGATCGGATCGTGGCTTGTCGACGGGCTCCTCATCGATCCCGGTCCTGAGTCGAGCGTCGACACGCTGTTGACGGAACTGGGCGACGAACGGCCGCGCGGGCTGCTGCTCACGCACATCCACTTCGACCACGCAGGGGCCACCGGCGTCCTCGTCGAGCGCTGGCCGGACCTGCCCGTCTACGTGCACGAGGTGGGTGCCCCGCACATGGCGGACCCGGAACGGCTGGTCGCGAGCGCGCGGCAGATCTGGGGCGAGGACTTCGATCGCCTGTGGGGCCGCGTCGTGCCCGTGCCCGAGCAGAACCTGCGCGTGCTTAGGGGCGGCGAGACCGTCGAGGGCTTCGACGTGGAGTACGTGCCCGGTCACGCGAAGCACCACGTCGCGTACTTCCACCGCGACACGGGGCACGCATACGTGGGGGACATGGCCGGCGTGCGCATCCCGCCCTCCGATGTGACGCGCGCGCCGACGCCGCCGCCCGACATCGACGTCGAGGCGTGGCTCGAGTCGGTCGACCGCATCGAGGCGCGCGCGCCGACGGCGGTCGTGCTCACCCACTTCGGCCGTGTCGACGACGTGGCCGGCCAGCTGGGCGCCGTGCGCGAGGCGCTCAAGCTGCAGGCGGAGCTGGCGCGCGACAGCAGCGAGGACGAGTTCGTCGCGGAGCTCGAACGGCGCGCCGGTGAGCAGGCGGACCAGGCGACCGGGCAGCGCCTGTTCGATGCGGGCAATCCGCACGACTTCTACGCCGGTCTGCGCCGTTACTGGGACAAAGTTGCCGCATGACATCGATCACGGAGAAGCCCCGCACAGAGGGGCCGGACTCCGGACTCGACGGCGCTTGGCGCGTGATCGTGCTGAACGACGACCACAACACCTTCGACCATGTGGCGCGAACGCTTGCCCGCGTGATCCCGGGCGTCACGCTCGAGCAGGGCTACGGCATCGCCGACAAGATCCACAACGCCGGCCGGGCGGTGGTCTGGACCGGCGGCAAAGAGGTGGCCGAGCTCTATTGGGAGCAGCTGAGCAGCGCCGGCCTGACGATGGCGCCGCTGGAACAGGGCTGACCATCCGGGCCGGCTTGTAAAAGCCGGCTTACCCAGCTCGTCACAGGCGCTTCACAAAAGCCCTGCAACAGGGCGGAATCATCGAGACATGGATCGCACGCATCCAGGGCGCACAGACATTCACTTCCATGCGTTGCCGGGCGTCGACGACGGCCCGCCGACGATGGAGGACAGCCTGGAGCTGGCGCGGCTTGCAGTCCGCGACGGAACACGCACCGTCGTCGCCACGCCTCACATCCGCCGCGAGTTCCTCGCCGATCCGAGCGAGGTACGCCCCCGTGTTGCGGAACTCCAGGACCGGCTTCGCGCCGAGGGCATCCCGCTCTCCGTGCTGCCTGGCGGCGAGCTCGATGGCGAGATGGTCGGTTCGCTGTCGCAGGATCGGCTGGACCAGATCGCAGTAGGTCCGAACGGCGCTCGCTGGCTCCTGCTCGAGGCGCCGTTCGATGGGCTTGAGGGGTTGGTCGACGCGGCCGCCGAGCTGCGTACACGCGGCTTCGGCGTCGTGCTCGCCCACCCGGAGCGGGCCGCCGGTGTGCTGGCGGGCGGCTGTCGCATCCTGCGCGCCCGGCTCGCCGCCGGCTGCGTGGCGCAGGTGTCGGTGTCGTCGCTGACGGGCGCACACGCGCACGAGGCGCAGGTGTCCGGCTGGGCGCTGCTCGACTCCGGCCTGGCTCACGTGCTGGCGAGCGACGCGCATTCGTCCCGGCGTGCACCGTGCCTGGAGGCGGGCATCGACCGCCTGCTCGCGGGCGGGGCGACGTTCGCGACTACGCGTAGGCTGGTGGACATCAACCCGCGCGAGCTGGTCGCGTCGGGGATGCCTAAGCGCTTGCCGCTGGCTGCTTAGGAAGCCAGTCGTCAGGCAGGCCCGCGGGCACTCGCCCGCGGAAGTCCGCCACGACCTTCAGCGCCAGGTCGGCTGCCGGCCGCCCATCGATGAGCGGACGGAGTTGATCCAGAGCCATGAGCAGGCGGACACTCGGTGCGATCTGGAAGTCGGCCGCGTTCGGTTCTGCGTCCCCGATCACTCCGTCGGCAATCAGCCCGTCGACGTGGTCGATCAGCTCCGGCACGCGCGCGACGTCGGCGCGACAGGCATCCGCGTCCGCCTTGTGGATCTTCTGCTCCATCCAGATCGCCGGGCCGGCCGTCTTCGCGGCCACGGACGCGGGAGCGTGATCGCCACGCTACGCGGCTTCGATGTCCTCGATGTGATCGCTGATCAGGCCCCAGGCCGTGCACTCCCACCACACGGGTAGGAGCGGCACCTGGTAGAGCCCGGCGATCGCGACGCGTGCCTCGGCTGTCTCCTCGGAGTACCAGTAGCGCTCGAAGTCGATCTTCTTCTCGAAGACCGCGATCTGCATGAAGCTGAGCGGGTCGTCCCTCGAGCGGTTCCACGCCCAGGCGCGGGCGCCGTACTTGGTGACCGCCGCGGCGGCGGGTTGCCACGCCTCTTCCAGACGATCGCCGCGGAACGGGTTCGCGACCCAGTTGATGATCACCATCGAGAAGCGGCTTTCGAACGGCCGCTCGGCGGGCTCGCCGGAATGGCCGCCGGAGAACAGATCCGCCATCAGACGCCCACCTCCGCGTAGATGGCACCCGGACCCTCGGTGTTCTTGCCGAGGCCTTCCTTGTCGGCCCCGACCAGGATCGAGATCTTCCCGAGGTGCTTGTTGTCGAGCATCAGCTGATGTGCCTCCGGTACGCCCTCGAAACCGAGCGTACGCCACAGGACCGGGCGGACGACGCCGTCCTCGATTAGCCGGTTGGCGCGCATGCACTCGTAGGCATTCGCGAAGTGCGAGCCGATGATCTCCTTCTGGCGCATCCACAGGTAACGGACGTCGAAGTCGAGGTTGTAGCCCGTCGTGCCGGCGCAGATGACGACCTTGCCGAACGGCTTGACGGTGAAGACCGACGTCGGGAACGTGGCCATGCCGACGTGCTCGAACACGATGTCGGGCTGCTCGCCAAGGATCTCCTTCACTCGCTTCGAGAACCTGCGTGACTCGCCGAAGCGGGCCTTCTCCTCGTCTTTCGACTCGCCACCCTTGCGCATCATCCCGATGTACTCGTTGCGGTTGATGTAGTCGACGGCGCCGAGCTGCTTGACCAGCTCGCCCTTCTCGTCGGAGGACACGACGCCGACGCAGTCGACGCCGGCGGCCTTGCACAGCTGCACCGCGAACACGCCGAGGCCGCCGGCGGCGCCCCAGATGAGCGCGGTCTGACCGGCCTGCATGTTGCAGCGCGTAACGAGCATGCGGTAGGCGGTGAAGTAGACGAGCCCGTACGAGGCGGCCTCTTCCCAGGTCAGGTTCTGCGGCCTGGGCAGCAGCTGCTGCGCCTGGACCCGCGTGAACTGCGCAAACGAGCCCCAGGTGGTCTCGTAGCCCCAGATCTTCTGCGACGGCGCAGCCAGCGGGTCGAGGCCGTGCACCTCAGGGTCCTCATAGGAGGCCTGGTTGCAGTGGATCACGACGTCGTCGCCGGGCTTCCAGCGGGTCACGCCGGGCCCGACCTTCCAGACGATGCCCGAGGCGTCCGAGCCGCCGATGTGGTGGCCGTACTCAGGGTGGTCGCCGTAACCGAAGACCGACACCGGCTTGCCGAGCGCCGCCCAGACGTTGTTGTAGTTCACGCCGGCGGCCATCACGCGAACGATCACCTCGAAGGCGCCGGGCTCCGGGACCTCGATCTCCTCCAGCTGGAAGGCGTCAGAGGGCTGGCCCTCGCGCTCCTGGCGGATGACCCAGGCCGCCATCGTCTCGGGGAGCGTGCCGGGCTCCACGTCGAGGCTCGCCACGTTCGTCACGTCAATAGCCATGCTGATTCAGGTTCTCCTTGTAACCACGGGGCGGCGGAGATTACCCGGGAAGGCGTCGCTCAGCGGGCTCGGATCAGCTTGATCACGCCGTGGGAAGCCGGCGGTCACCTCGCCGAACTGGCCGAACAGGGATGCCGCGGGAGTGGCCGTGACAACGAGGGTCCGGAACCCCAGAACCACCAGCACAGACGCGAAGAGTCACGCCCGGTAAACCCCGTTGACAGCCACCAAGTTGCGCTAGTGCGCGCCCATCGGCTCGGCGACCGCCTCGGGGTCGCGCTGCTCGGCCCGCCCCGCGCGCGACGGCAAGCCGCCGCGCAGCAGCGTCCCCGCGACCACGAGGCCGACCAGGACCACGCCGAGCGACAGGCGCATCGAGCCGGTGAGCGCGTGGACGAAGGCGTCGTGCGCGTCGCTGATCAAGCGCTGACCATTCGCGCCGTCACCGATCTGACTGGTCTGGCCGCTCGACACCGCCTCGAAGAGCTTGTCGGACGACGCCTTCGACGTGCCTCCGATCAGCTGGTCCAGCCGGTTCGTGAAGGCCCCCTGGAACAGCGCGCCGGTCACCGCTACGCCGAGCGAGCCACCAACCATGCGGCCCATCGAGAGGATGCCCGAGGCGACGCCCGCCTTCGTGACATCGACGGCGTTCATCGCGGCGGTCGACATCGGCGACATCGTCAGCGCGATCCCGATGCCCAGGAGCACGAACGCCGGTAGCAAGGTGCCGTAGCCGGAGTGCACGGTGATGTGCGACTGCAGGAACAGCGACAGCGCGAGCAGCGACAGCCCCGCCATGATCAGCGGCTTCGAGCCGATCCTGTCGGCCAGCCGGCCGGCGATCGGCGCGATGATGATGATCATCAGAGTCGACGGCAGGAACCGGACGCCCGCCTGGAGCGCGCTGTAGCCCAGGATGTTCTGCATGTACAGCGCCATGAAGAAGAACTGGGCGAGCATCGCGAACGAGATCACGACTGCGACGAGGTTCGCGCCGGCGAACGTGCGCGACTTGAAGAAGCTGAAGTCGACCATCGGCACGCGCCGGTGCGTCTCGATCAGGACGAATGCGACGAGGCCGACGACGGCCGCGGCGAACAGCAGCACGATGCGGGCCGAGCCCCAGCCCCAGCTGTTGCCCTCGATCAGCGCCAGGATCAGCCCGGTCAGGCCAACCGACAGCGCGGCGATGCCGGGGTAGTCGATCGAGCGGTCGACGGTCTCGTCGCGCGAGTTGCGCGCCGCGAACAGCGTCACGGCCACGGCGCCGGCCGCGACCGGCAGGTTCAGGAAGAAGATCGCGCGCCAGGAGACGTATTCGGTGAGCGCACCGCCGACGACCGGTCCGATCGCCAGCGCCAAGCCGGAGACGCCGGCCCAGGTCCCGATCGCGCGCCCGCGCTCCTGCGGCGGGAACGCGTCGGAGATGATCGACAGCGTGCCCGGCATCATGAACGCGGCGCCGATGCCCTGGACGGCGCGGCCGATGACCAGCACTTCCTGGCTCGGCGCGAATCCGATGAATGCGCTCGACAGCGCGAACACCACAACGCCGAAGAGGAACATCGTGCGGCGGCCGAAGATGTCGCCCATGCGCCCGCCGGTCACGAGCAGGACGGCGAAGGTCAGGGTGTACGCGTTGACCGTCCACTCGAGCGAGGAGATGCTGGCGTGCAGGTCACGCTGGATCGACGGCAGCGCGACGTTCACGACCGTGTTGTCGAGCATGATCATGAAGAGCGCGAAGCACATGGCGGCCAGCGTCCACCACTTGCGGTTGTCCTCGGTGAGGCGAAGGCGTTCGGTCATCGGGGTCCTCCACAGAACGCGACGAGGTCGTCGCGGGCCAGAATTGAGTCCAAGGTCTTGGCAAGCTGAGCGCGCTGCTTGGGGGTGAGCGTCGTGACGAACTGCTCGAACCCGGCCATGCGCAGCTCGCGCATCCGCCGGACCAGATCCCTGCCCTCGTCCGTCAGGCACAGGCGCTTGATGCGGCGGTCGGCCGGATCCTCGGTGCGGTTGACCAAGCCCCGCTGCACGAGCTCGTCCGCGCCGCGGCTGATAGCCGCCAGCGACAGGCCGAGCTTCTCGCCCAGCGTCTTCCCCGAGATCGCCTTCGGCTCCCCCGCCAGGGCATGCAACGCCTTCATCTGGGAAAAGGAGAGATCGAAGTCGTGAGCGAGGTTAATCAGATCACGGCCATGCGTCTGCATCAGATAGCCGACGAAGGCGCCAAGCTGACTCGAGAGCTCCTGATCAGTTGCTTGCGGCGAAGTAGCACTTGCTTGCACGCACGCAAGTATTGCACAAGCGGAAGGATGTGGTCACTCTGATCATCCCCACGTTCCACTACAAGGACGCCCACGCGGCGATCGAGTTCCTCGAGAACGCGTTCGGCTTCGAGCGGCACGCGGTCTACGACGGGGAGAACGGGATCGTCGCGCACGCCGAGATGAAGGGCCCGGGCGGCTGGATCATGCTCGGCTCGAGCAGGCCGGACAGCCCGTACGACATCGGGCGGCAGTCGGTCTATGTCGTGATCACGACCGATGTCGACCTGCACTGCGAGCGGGCGCGACACGCTGGCGCCGACGTTTTCCGCGAGCCGGAGGACCAGGACTACGGCGGCCGCGACTACTCGTGCCGAGACCCCGAGGGGAACATCTGGAGCTTCGGGACCTATGCGCCCGGCTAGGGCCGCCGGCTGACAGCGACTCCGGCGAGGCAGAGCAGCCCTCCGCCGAGTGCGAGTGCGGGAGGCGACTCCGACAGCACGATCCAGCCGAGCAGCACGGCCAGAGGCGGGACGAGGTAGGTGAATGCGCCCATGCGGCCGGCGCTCGTGCGCTTGAGCGCGTAGGCCCAGGTCGTGAAGCCCATCGCGGTCGGGACGAGACCGAGGTACGCGGTCCAGGCGACGGCGGACGCCGGCGCGTGGCCGACGTCGTGTACGAGCCGCGGGCCGAACGGCAGGCACGCGATAGCGGCCGCGACGCACGCGAGGAATGTGACCGAGAGACCCGAGTTGTGGGCCAGCAGCGGCTTCTGCACGACCACGCCGAACGCGTACGCCACGGCCGCGGCCAGGCAAAGCGCAGCGCCGCCGACCGAGTCGAGCCCGCGCTCGGAGGTGGCGATCCCGATCAGGATGGCGCCGCCGAAGGCGATCGCGCAGCCGGTGAAGAGGTTGCGCGGGAAGCCCTCGCCCAGCAGCCGCCCGGCCAGGATCGCGATCAGGACCGGTCCCACGTTCACGAGCATCGCGGCCGTGCCGGCGTCGACGTGGCGTTCGGCAGCGTTCAGCAGGACGTTGTATGCGCCCAGCCAGAGCAGGCCGAAGAGCGCCAGGCGCGGCAGGTCCCGGCGGGCGGGCATCGGCTCGTGGCGGGCGAGCACGAGCGCTCCGAGGGCGAGCGACGCGACCAGCAGTCGCCCGAGCGACAGGGCACCGGGCGAGATGTGGCGGCCGGCGTCGCGGATGCCGACGAAAGCCGACGCCCAGAAACAGACAGTCGCAAGCGCTGCGACGAGCGCCAGATCGAGGCGAGTCCGCGTCACTTGGATACAACGCGCCTGCGCGCTGGAACGTGAGAAACGCCTACGGCGTCGCGATCAGATCCGCGGGCAGCGTGCGCCGCTTCGCGATGCCGAAGCGCTTCGACTTCGCGCTCCACTTCAGCTCGGTCTCGCGGTATTCCGACGGGCAGCAGAGCTCGTCGCCCTGCTTCCACTGCGGCAATGTGTAGACGAGCGCCGGCCCGGGGTTGAGCCGCGCCGCCGCGCGATACAGGCGCTGGTTGCGGTAGACCACCTTCAGGTCCTTGCCCGACCCGGCACTGAAGACGTAGAGCGCGATGATGCCGGCGGCGCCGCCAGAGTCGACCGTGACGACCGCGTCGTCCTTGCCCTCCCCGGTGAGGTCCCCGAACATGACTTCGCGCGAGACGAAGCCGCCCTTCGTCAGCGTGACCTTGATCGAGCGCGAGACCTGATCAGACGCGAGCAGCTTCTGTGTGAACAGCTTCTGTGCCGGCGTGGACTTCGCGCTCGCGGGCGAGGCAACGGCGACAGCGGCGATCAGCGCAAGTGCGGCAACTCGGATCAGGGCAGTAGGACCCTGTTGGAGCCGCTCGCCCGTTCCTTCCCGATCAGCAGCGTCGCCGGCCGAATCGAGTGCCTGGTCGCGGCCTCGGAGCCGGCGGTGACCCTGTAGCGCCCCGGCTTGAGCGTCTTCTGCAGCTCCGCCGTGGCAAGCGGGTTGATCGGACCCACGTCCGCCTGGATTCCGTTGCCGTCCAGGCTGAGCATCCGCTTCGCCCCGGACTGGTTCGAGACCGTGATGACGACGGGCCCGGCGCCGACCTTGTTGGGGGAGATCGTGACCTTGTCCTGGGTGATCACCCCGGTCAGCTGCAGCGTTACCGGCGGGCGCGGATTGTTGGCGAAATCCTTGCCGCCACCGCAGCCCGCGAGCGCGATGGCGACCGCAGCGGAAGCCACGGTGACACGGCGCATGCGCGCTATCGGCCGCATGACACTCATCCCTAGAAGGAATCTACCCAAACCAGACCGATTTTCGACCTGCCACGAGGCGATCGACTTCGCGCTGGATCTGGCCGCGGATGCGCTCGGCGATCGAGTGGACGAGCGTGAGGTCTTCTGCGTCCTCGGGTCCATATTCATCAAGAGAAACGGGTTCGAGGAACCGAATCTTGAATTTCGCCGGCAAATACATCCCACCTGCGGCCAGTCCGGCCCACGGGAAGGCGTGGTTGATCGGGAAGTAGATGAGGCCGGTCAGGCGCTGGAGCGCGGGAACGTGGGCGAAGATCGGCATCGCTTCCTCGGCGCCGACGACCGCGATCGGCACGATCGGCACCCCGGCACGCAGTGCCGTCTTGACGAAGCCGCCGCGCCCGAAGCGGCGCAGGCGGTAGCGCTGCCAGTAGACCTTGCGCGTCGCCTTCTGACCCTCGGGGAACACGAGCGCGAGCCGGCCCTCGTCGCACAGCAGCCGCTGCGCATTCGCCGGGTGCGCGGCCACGAGACCGATCTTGTTGGCGAGCATGGCGACGCCGGGGTAGCCCTTGAACCAGTGCTCGCCGAGCATGTAGACCGGCCGCGGGTCCGCGTGCTCGTTGCGGATGGCCTGCATGATCATGGGCGCATCCGGGGGCAGGGCGCCCGAGTGGTTCGACACGAGCAGCGCTCCGCCGGTGGCGGGCACGTGCTCGACGCCCTGTTGCTCCACGCGGAACCAGTAGCGGTAGTAGAAGTCGAGGATCGGCTCCGCCAGCTTGAAGACGGCCTCAGAGCGGCCCCAGTCGTCGACGTTGCGGCTGAGGTCCTGCGACGGGATCAGGTCGGACCCCTGCTCGCGGGCAGGGGCCTCCGGCCGCGCGCGCGGGAACTCGTAAACGTCTGCCCGCGGATCGAACTCGGGCTCGCCGATGCCGCTCAGAACGGCAGCTCCACGACCTGCGCAACGGTGTCGGCGTCCCCGACTTGCACGGAGTCGCCGGGACCCGCCTCGCGTCGGACGAGCGCGAGCGCGATCGGGCCGAAGGTGGGGGAGACGCAGGCGGAGCTGACGCGGCCGAGCTCGCGGCCGGCGCCATGAATGACGGCGCCGCGGTCGACGGGCTCGCTGACGCGCAGGCCGCGCAGCTGGCGGTTGGGCTTGCCCTTGTAGAAGAGGCGCGCGACCGTCTCCTGGCCGACGTAGCACCCCTTCGTGAAGCTGATCGCTCGCTCGTTGATGCCCGCCTCCTGGGGGATGACGTCGTCGCCGAGCTCGAAGCCGAGGCGCGGCCTGCCCGATTCGACACGCAGCATCTCAGCGGTTTCGGCGGACATCTCCGGGACGTCGGGCCGGTCGCCGAAGACATCGACGCCGGAGTCGGTCGCGACGTACAGACCGAGCTCGCCCTCGGTGTGAGAGTGCTCCTCGCCGGGAGGCGGGTTGTCGACAACTTCGCGAGCAGAGGGGCCGACGATCGACCAGAGCTCGCGCTCGTCACGGCGCGAGTGGACGTCGCGCCCGATCGAATAGACCCGGACCATGTGCTCGAGCACCGGAAGCGCTTGGGGCTCCGAGTCGAGCAGGAACCAGCCCTCGCCGCGCAGGATCCGCATGTCACAGCGGATCTTCGCCTTGGCGGTCAGGAGCGTGGCGTAGCAGCCGGTGCCCGCCACAAGCCCCTCGACGTCGTTGGAGACCTGTCCCTGGAGGAAGTCGGCGACGTCGCCACCCGTCAGAACCAGGCGCCCGCCCTTGGAGCGCTCGACAACGGCGGCGGCGGTCTTCGCGAGCACGTATTCGCTGGTGGCGACCTCCATCGCTCTCATGCTACCGGTCTGGACAGATATTTAGCCATGCCATAAACTCGGTTCTGCTCATGGCAAAGACGGATTCAATCTCGGCTGCGGTCGAGGACTACGCGAAAGCGATCTATGCGCTTCAGGTCGAGGGTGGAGGGCCGGTGACCAACAATGCCCTCGCCGAACGGCTTGATGTGTCGGCGGCATCCGCCTCGAGCATGGTCAAGAAGCTCGACGGGCTCGGGCTGGTTGAGCACGCGCCGTACCACGGGGTCGAGCTGACACGGGCGGGACGCCGTGTCGCGCTCGAGGTCCTGCGCCATCACCGGCTGCTCGAGCTGTACCTGGCGCAGTCGCTGGGCGTGCCGTGGGACCGCGTACACGACGAGGCTGAGGTGCTCGAGCACCACATCTCGGAGGAGCTCGAGGAGCTGATCGCGACCGCGCTCGGGGACCCGACCCATGACCCTCACGGGGACCCGATTCCGACGCGTGAGCTCGAGATGGTCGAGGAGCCGTGTTGCACGCTTGAGTCGCTGGAGCCGGGGCAGCGCGGGCGCTTGACACGCATCTCGGACCACGACCCCGAGATGCTGCGCTACCTGGCGGATCGCGGCATCGCGCCCGGGGACGACTTCGAAGTGGTCGACAAGCAGCCGTTCGGAGGTCCGCTCTTCGTCCGCTTCGCCGATGGCGATGTGCAGGTCGTTGGTGGCCTGCTGGCCGCCGCGATGCGCGTGGAGGAGGCCGGCGCGTGAATCCACCTCCGCCTCCTCCTGGAACCGCTGACGGCGCCGTCGCGCTCCCGTCGCCGCTACAGAGCACGCTCGCGCGCGGTCGCTTCAGCGGCCGGCTGATGCTGCTGGGCCCGGCGTTCGTCGCGGCTGTCGCCTACGTCGACCCGGGCAACTTCGCCACGAACATCACCGGCGGCGCCAAGTTCGGCTACCTGCTGCTCTGGGTCATCGTCGCCGCGAATCTCATGGCCATGCTGGTCCAGAACCTGTCGGCGAAGGTCGGCATAGCGACGGGGCGCAACCTGCCGGAGATCTGCCGCGAGCGCTTCCCGCGGCCGGTGTCCTGGGGCCTCTGGGTCCAGGCCGAGCTGATCGCGATGGCGACCGACCTTGCCGAATTCGTCGGCGCCGCGATTGCGCTCAACCTGCTCTTCGGGGTGCCGCTGTTCGTGGCCGGCCTGATGACCGCGGTCGTCGCCTTCGGGATCCTCGGGCTGCAGAGCCGCGGCTACCGCACCTTCGAGCTTGTGATCGTCGCGCTGCTCAGCGTGATCCTGTTCGGCTTCCTGTACCAAACGCTCGTTGCCGGGGCCGTGACCAGCGACGTGCTCAGCGGCTTCGTGCCGAAGTTCGCCGGAACGGAGTCGGTTCTGCTCGCGACCGCAATTCTCGGCGCGACCGTGATGCCGCACGTGATCTACCTGCACTCGGCGCTCACGCAGGACCGCATTCGCCCACGCGATGAGGCGGAGAAGAAGAAGCTGCTGCGCTTCCAGCGCGTCGACGTCTTCATCGCGATGGGCCTCGCCGGCATCGTGAACATGGCAATGCTGATCGTCGCAGCGACGCTCTTCCACGACTCGCCGCTGGCGAACGTGGACACGATCGAGCGGGCGCACGCCGGCTTCAAGCAGATGGTCGGGCCGGGCGCCGCAGTCGCGTTCGGGCTTGCGCTGCTCGCGTCCGGGTTTGCGAGCTCGAGCGTGGGCACCTACGCCGGCCAGGTCGTGATGCAGGGCTTCATCGACCGCCGCATCCCAATCGTGCTCAGGCGCATCATCACGATGACGCCCGCGCTCGTCGTGCTCGCGCTGGGGCTCAATCCGACGCAATCGCTCGTCATCTCGCAGGTGGTGCTGTCGTTCGGCATCCCCTTCGCACTGGTCCCGCTGGTGCTGCTCACCAGCAAGCGCGAGGTGATGGGCGAGCTCGTGAACCGGCGGATCACCACGGTCGTGGCGTGCGTGGTCGCGGGGCTGATCATCTGCCTCAACGTCTTCCTCCTCGGCCAGACGCTCGCGTAGTCTCCGACGCGTGGCGTTCGCCGACGACTTTCAGAGGATCATTGACTCGCTTCCGCCGGACTGGTCGTACCTCCAGTTCGACCTCCGGATCAACGACGAGGATCGCTACGTCGAGCTGGCGCCGATCGTGGCCGAGGTCAACGCCTGGCCGCTGTCGAAGGCCGACTACCACTGGCGCTTCAATGTCGCGCGCGAGTTCGGCCACGCCGCCGCGCCGGAGTCGGTGCACGGCAACCTCGCCAAGCTCGACGGTGAGGGCATCACGGGCGAGATCGTGGTCCGGCACACGCGCTCCGGGCGGGTGCCGGTCGAGCCGATGTGGGGGCGGCCGGAGTCGGTCCGCCGCGAATTCGCCGAGCGGTATTCGCAGTAGCCAGGTGGCGCGCGTGGCCGTGGTCGTGCCGGACCTGTTGTTCGGATCACGCGTGCAGGGAGGGGTGCAGGCGGCCGGCCACGAGGTCGTCGCGGCCGATGCCGATCCCGATCTGGTGATCGCGGACGTCGAGGTGGTGGATCCGGCCCAGGTGTCCGGCCCGCGGCGGCTCGGCTTCTATCCGCACGTGCAGCCAGAGCTGAAGCGGCGGGCGGAGGATGCAGGCTTCGACATGGTGGTGCCGCGGTCGCGGATGGCGCGCGAGCTGCCGGAGCTGGTTGCGCAGGTGCTCGACGCATGAGCGCGAAGACGGCAGTCCTGACTGGCGCGTCGAGTGGCATCGGCGAAGCGCTCGCGCGCCGCCTCGTGCGGGATGGCTGGCGGCTTCTATTGGTGGCCAGGCGGGCCGACCGACTGGATGCGCTTGCCGCAGAGCTCGACGGGCGGGCGATCGTCGAAGCGGCTGACCTGACGGATCCCGGTGCGGCTCAGCGAATCGCGGCGCGGGCCGACGCGGAGTTCGAACGGCTCGACCTGCTTGTCAACAACGCCGGGGGCAACCGCAAGCGCGGGGCCTTCGGGGATCCGGACTACGGCTACGAGTACGTGCGCGAGATCATGGACCAGAACTTCGACTCGGCCGTGCGCCTGACCGAGGCGCTGCTGCCGTTGCTGCGGCGTTCGGCGCCGAGCGCGATCGTGAACGTTGGCTCGATCGCCGGGCGCATCGGCCGTCCGAAGATGGGTGCGTACAACGCGGCGAAGTTCGCGCTGAACGGGTGGACCGAGGGCCTGTACCACGAGGAGCGGCCGCACGGGGTGCACGTCGGGCTTGTGACGCCGGGGTTCATCGCGACGGAGGGCTTTCCGCAGGAGCAACTGACCGGCAAGCCGCACACGCGCTGGATGGTCGGAACACCGGAGCAGGCGGCCGACGCGATTCTCAAGGCAGCGAGCGGCAAGCCGGAGGTCGCGGTGCCCGCCTGGTACGGATTGTTGCCGCGCCTGCGCTATGGCGCCCCCAGCCTCGTCCGCTTCGCCTTCAGCGGCCGCGCGAAGCGCTAAGGCGCCTCGAACAGCTGCCGCACATTCGGCTGGCGCGGCAGGATTCCGAAGCGCGCGTCCCAGGCAGCCCATCGGGCGAGCACTGCGCGGTTGAACTGCATCGGCGGATCGAACAGCGGATCGACGGCCTTCAGCTGTGCCTTCACGAGCGGCTCATCAGCTTCCGAGACCTCGGCGATCTGCGTGATCGCCGCGTCCGGATGGCGATGCACCTCTCGAACGCCGTCGGCGAGCGCCGCCAGCAGCGCGCGCAGCTGCGGTCCCCGCTTCTCGAGCGTCGAGCGCTTCACGAACAGCACCACCTCGGGATAGGGCGGCGCGCCATAGCGGTCGACCCGGAAGTCGTCTGTCTTCACGCCGCGCTGGTGCAGCACGACACCTTCGGCGTTCCAGAACGCCGTTACCGCGTCGACCTTTCCGGCCACCAGCTGCGGGACCGCGGAGAAGCCGATCGTGTGCTGCTTCACGGAGCTGAAGTCGCCGCCGTCGCCCGACACGACCGCGTTCAGCACCGCCACGTCCGAGGGCAGACCTGTCACGCCAACGGTCCTGCCCGCCAAGTCACGCGGCCGCTTGATGCCAGCGCGGGCGATCACGGCCGCCAGCGGCCTTTGCACCAGCGGCGCGATCCCGACCACATCGGCGCCCCGCTCGGCGGCGAGACCAAGGTCGTGGATGTCGAGCACGCCGACGTCCGCGCGCCCTGACGCCACGAGCTTCAGCGAGTCGGGGGTGCCCGTCCCGGGCCCGAGGATTCGCAGCCGGATTCCGTGCCGGCGGTCGGCGCCGGTGCGCACGGCGGCGTAGATCGGCGCATGCGCGGCGTTCGGCGTGAAGTCGAGCGCAAGCGATAGGGGCGTCGGACCATTGCTCGCCCCCGACGACCCGCCGCAGCCGGAAACGGCCACCGCGAGCGCGAGCACGATGGGCAGAAGTGCGAGCCGCACGGCGCGAACCTAACGATCGGGCGGAGTCGCCGCCCGCGAAGCCGCGCAGGAGCCACGCGGCTTTTGTTGAACCCCCGCTCCATGGAAGCTCATCCGGTGGGCGCGCCGGTGCCCGAGCCCGAGCGCCCGGTCGTCGTGGACACGTACGTTGAACGCGGCCCGGCTGCCTACATCGCCGAGCTGATCGGGACGTTCGCGCTGGTCTTCTTCATCACGATGGTCGTGTCGCTGTTCATCTCCCCGGCCGCTCCGGGTCAGGCGCAACCGTTCATCGACTGGTCCGTGATCGGTCTGGTGCACGCCTTCGTGCTGTTCATGCTGATCCAGACGCTGGCGGTCATCTCGGGAGCGCACCTGAACCCGGCGATCACCCTTGCTTTGACCGCGATCCGCCAGATCCGGCCGCCGGAAGCGATGATCTACATCGTGCTCCAGTTCGCGGGCGCCGTGCTGGGGACGCTGTTGACGAAGGCGCTGATCTCCGATGAGGGCGCGGCCGTCAACTACGGGGCGCCGATGGTTTCCGCCCGGCTCAGCCACAGCATCTTCCTCGGCGCCATCTGCGAGGGGGTCGGGACGTTCTTCCTCGTCTGGGCGGTCGTCGGCGTGGCAGTCAACCCCGCCGGCTTGAAGGACTGGGCGGGCCTTTCGATAGGCACGACGCTCGGCTTCCTGGTGATGATCTTCGGCCCGCTGACAGGCGGCAGCATGAATCCTGCCCGCGCGTTCGGGCCGGCGCTCGTCGGCCATGCGTTCGACGGGATCGGCCACTTCGTCTGGGTCTACGAAGTCGCTCCGGTAGTCGGAGGCGCGGTGGCTGCACTGCTCTACACCTACGTCTTCACCACACCCGGCAAGAAGGGTGTGCAGGGGATGGAGCCAGTCGGGTAGGGTCAGCCGCTCATGGATGGGCCGGGCCTCATCCGAGCGCACGCACTCGAGGAGACGCGGCAGGCGACGCTCGCGCTGGTCGAGCGACTGGACGACGCGGTCATGCACCGGCCGCTCGATCCGATCATGAGCCCGCTGGTCTGGGACCTGGCGCACATCGCGGCCTATGAGGACCTGTGGGCCGTCCATCGGCTCGCCGGCGAGCCGCTGCTGCACGAGGAGCTCGCGGCCCTCTACGACGCGTTCGAGACCCCACGAGCCGTGCGCGGCCAGGTCAAGCTCTTGAACCGCGAACAGGCGTTGCGCTACATGGCGGACGTTCGGCGCCGGACACTCGACGTGCTGGACCGGGTCGGACCGAGCGAGCTTCACGACCTCGTGATGCTCCACGAGCTCCAGCACACCGAGACAATGCGCCAGGCACTGTTCCTCGGCTCACAGCCGGGTGGCGAGCCCGATGCGCTGCCGTCGTTCGACGGCGACCCCGAGTGGGTCGAGCTCGACGCCGGCGAGTTCGAGATGGGCGCAGCCGCAAACGGCCGCTTCGCCTACGACAACGAGCGCCAGCGTCACCGTGTAACGACTGGGAGGTTCGCGATACAGAGCTTCCCGGTGACGAACGCGTCCTTCCTCTCGTTCTCCGAAGGCGGCGGTTACGAGTACCGGCCCTGGTGGAGCGAGGAGGGCTGGTCCTGGAAACAGTGTTACGACATCACACACCCTGGTGGCTGGGCGGAGGGCCCGCCGAGCGACCTCGGCGCCCCCGTCCAGCATGTCTCCTGGTTCGAGGCCGACGCCTTCGCCAGAAGCCGGTCGGCCCGTCTCCCCACCGAGGCCGAGTGGGAAAGGGCGGCGACCTGGGACCAGGGACAGGCTCTTCGGGGTATCGGCGTCGTTTGGGAGTGGACGGCCAGCGAGTTCACGGCGTACCCGGGCTTCAACGCGTACCCGTATCGCGAGTACTCGGAAGTCTTCTTCGACAAGGGCTACAGGGTGCTGCGCGGCGGCTCGTGGGCGGCATCCCCGCGAGTGGCCACGCGGACGTTCCGCAACTGGGACCTCCCGGAGCGGCGCCAGATCTTCAGCGGGGTGCGACTTGCTCGCGATTGACGTGCGCATTCCTCCCGCCGCCGAGCGCACCCTGCGCGAGGACGTGCTCGACGGGCTGACGCGGCCGTTCAAGGAGATCCCGCCGAAGCACTTCTACGACCCACGCGGCTCGGAGCTGTTCGAACAGATCTGCGAGCTGCCCGAGTACTACCCGACCCGCACCGAGCGCGCGATTCTCGAGACCTACGCGCCGGCGATCGCCGAGCGAACCGAGGCGGCCGAGCTCGTGGAGCTCGGCGCGGGCTACGCGACGAAGACGCGGTTGCTGATCGACGCGATGGACCTCGACCGCTTCATCCCCGTCGATGTCTCGGAGACGACGGTGCGCGAGTGCGCGCATCAGTTGGTCGCCGAATACCCGGGGCTGTCTGTGCACGGGCTGGTGGGGGACTTCGAGCGCCACCTCGTGCACTTGCCGGAGCCGTGCGGTACCCGGGTGGTCGCGTTCCTGGGTGGGACGATCGGCAACTTCCCGCCGGGCAGCCGCCGGCGCTTCCTCAGATCGATCGGCCGCACGCTCGGCGACGACGGCTGGATCCTGCTCGGGACGGACCTGGTGAAGGACCCGCATGTCCTCGAGGCCGCGTACGACGACGCGGCCGGCGTGACGGCGGAGTTCAACCTGAACGTGCTGCACGTGATGAACCGCGAACTGGGCAGTGATTTCGACGTCGACGGCTTCGACCACGTGGCGTTCTGGGATGCCGAGCGCGAGTGGATCGAGATGCGCCTGCGCTCGCGGCGGCGGCAGACGGTCAGCTTCCCGGACCTCGACCTGACCGTGCACTTCGACCAGCGTGAGGAGCTCCGCACCGAGATCAGCGCCAAGTTCACGTTCACGCGGGTGCAGGGAGACCTGGCGGCCGCCGGGCTCGAGCTGGTGGACTGGTTCACCGACGAGGACGAGCTGTTCGCGCTGAGCCTGGCGCGCCCCGCTCCTTAGACTCGGCCTCGATGCGCCGCGTCACGTTCTCGCGGAACTACACGATCTCCCTCTCACGGAGCTGCCAGTGCTACTGCAAGTACTGCTCGTTCGCGACCCACCAGGCGCATCTGTATGCGCCGGACGAGGTCGAGCGCATGCTCGACGACGCCGTCCGCCGCAACGCGAAGGAGCTGCTGGTGCTGACCGGAGAGAAGCCGGAGGTCAACCCACAGGTGGCCGAGCGTCTGCGCTCCTACGGTCACGAGACCTTCACCGACTACGTCGCCTGGACCTGCGAGCGGGCGTTGGAGCGGGGCCTCTTGCCGCACACCAACATCGGCGTGGCCTCGCTCCACGAGCTTGCGCGGCTGCGCGAGGTGACCGCGTCGCAGGGGCTGATGCTCGAATCGGCCAACCCCGACCTGGTCGTCCACCGGGGCTCGCCGACCAAGCACCCCGACGTGCGGCTCGAGTGCATCCGCGCCGCCGGCGAACTGAAGATCCCCTTCACGAGCGGAATCCTCGTCGGAATCGGCGAATCGCCCGAGGAGCGCATCGACGCGCTGTGCGCGCTGGCCGAGGTGCAGGCCGAGTACGGCCACATCCAGGAAGTGATCCTCCAGAACTACGTGCCGCACCCGCGCTATTACGGCCAGGAGCCGGCGGAAATTGCTGACGCGACGCAGCAGAGGGGGTCTGACCCCTCCGTTACACAAGCGTCAATAGCGATGCCGGCGTGGGCGTCGGACATCACCCTCGACGACATGAAGGTGCTGGTGCGCGCCTGCCAGGAACTGCTCCCCGGCGTCGGCATCCAGATCCCGCCCAACCTGTCGGACTGGTGGCTGCCGCTGGTCGAGGCGGGCGCGACTGATCTCGGCGGCCTCTCGGCCAATGGCGATCACATCTCGCCTGAGCATGCTTTCCCCTCCGTTCATCGCATGCGCAAGGCGCTGGCAGCCCATGACCATGCCTTGACCGAGCGGCTTTGCGTCTACCCGCAGTACATGGATCCCGAGTGGATGGAGCAGGGCGTCCTCGATGCGATCAAGGTCAAGTACTGGAGCTTCATCCCGCGCCGCGGTTCGGGCCGGCGCGAGGAGCGGCCGATCAGGCACGACCTCGTTCCGGGCGCGATCGCGAAGGGACGCGACGGCATCGCCCTCACAGAGGACGAGCTGACCGCGCTTTTCGCCGAGACGCGCCCTGAAGCGATCGAGGACCTCCGCCAGGCCGCTGACGAGCTGCGTGCCGAGCTGAACGGCGACCTCGTGACGTTCGTCGTGAACCGCAACATCAACGTCTCGAACGTCTGCATCGTCGGCTGCGCGTTCTGCGGTTTCGGCCAGGGCAAGCGCTCGCCGGACGCGTACCACCACGATCGCGACGAGTTCGAACGCCGCGTGCGCGAGGCGGTCGACTTCGGCGCCACGGAGATCTGCATGCAGTCGGGCATCCACCCGGACTGGACGCTCGACGACTACGTCGGCTGGCTCCGGGTGGCGAAGGGAGTGGCGCCGCAGATCCACCTGCACGCCTACTCGCCGATGGAGGTGCACTACATGTGCGAGCGCGCCGGCCTGGCGCCGACCGACGTCTTCGCGCGCCTGCGCGACGCAGGCCTCGGCTCCACGCCGGGCACCGCCGCCGAGGTGCTGCACGACGGTGTGCGCCAGCGCATCTCGCCGAACAAGCTGCCGGTGGCGCGCTGGGTCGAGATCATGGAGGCCTCGGCGGGCGCCGGGCTGGCCACTTCCGTGACGGTCATGTTCGGCCACATCGAGGAGCCGTGGGAGCTGGCCGAGCACATGCGCGTGGTGCGTGCGTTCCAGGAGCGCACCGGCGCGTTCAACGAGTTCGTCCCGCTCTCGTTCATCCCGTTCCAGACGATGCTCGGCCGCACCCATGGGATCGAGGAGATCTCCCGCGACGAGAACCTGAAGCACACGGCTGTCTTCCGCCTGGCACTCGGCAAGACGCTCAGGAACGTGCAGGCGAGCTGGGTGAAGATGGGCCTGGACGCCGCCACCGAGGCGCTCAGCTGGGGCGTGAACGACCTGGGCGGCACGCTGATGGAGGAGTCGATCTCGCGCATGGCGGGGTCGCAGCACGGCGTGAAGCTGGATCCGCAGGATTTGATCGCCGCGGCGAAGCGTGCAGGTCGCACACCCGCGCAGCGCGACACGCTCTACAACCTGCTCGCTACCTACTAAGAGGACGACTGCGGAGACCGGCCTCGGCCTCCATGATCGGCTTCGCCTAGAGGAGGGTGCCGGATGGCTGCTTTCACGGTTGTCAAGATCGGCGACATGGAGTCGATCGCGTTTGGCACGTTCAAGCGTGCGCGCGCGGAACTTGACGTTTCCTCGTTCGGGCTTCAGATCCTCGACCTGCCGCCCAACCTCGATGCCTACCCCGAGCACGACCACGCGGAGGACGGGCAGGAAGAGGTGTACTTCGTCCTGAGCGGCAGTGGCGAGGTGGAGATCGAGGGTGAGCGCGTTTCCCTGGATCCGGAGACGGCGGTGTCGATCAAGTCCGGCACGCGCCGCAAGCTCTGGCCCGGCCCCGACGGCATGCGTGTGATCGCCATCGGCGGCACGCCGGGCGCCGTCTATGCGGCCAAGCAGATTTCGGAGCTGGGCGCTCCGGATCCGTATGCGCCTCTAGCCAGCTAGATCTGCCAGCCGCCGTCGACCAGGACGGGTGTCTCGCCGCCGTCGCCGTCGAGGCCGAAGACATCCACCTCTGGCGAGCCGATCATGAAGTCGATGTGGATCTGGCTGTCGTTGATCTCGTCCCAGTGGCTCTGGTCGACGGCGTCGCGATAGCCGTTCCCGAGCGCGATGTGGCTGGCGGCGTTCTCGTCGAGCAGCGTGTTGAAGAAGACGCTGCCCGACTCGGCGATGCGGCCCGCCTTGTCCACCAGCGCCACCTCGCCGAGACGTGACGCGCCCTCGTCCTTGCCCGCGCGGCCGCGCAGGACATCGGCGCCCTGGTCGGCGTCGATCTCTACCGCGCGGCCGTTCTCGAAGCGCACGCGCAGGCCGTCTATGACGGTGCCGGAGACGTCGAGCGGCTTCGTCGCCGTGACCGTTCCCTCGGTGCGCCTCGGGTCGGGCGTGGTGAACGTCTCCTCGCTCGGCAGGTTGGCGTAGTGCTCGAGTCCCCAGGCGGTCTTGAGGCGCGCGGCTGTCCAGGTCGAGCCGGGGAAGAGCCCCACCTTCAGGTCGGTTCCCGGGCCGCGGAATTGCAGCGCGTCGAAGCCGCGCTCGCTGAGGCGGTCCGCCACGGCGACGAGCTCGTCGCCGCGGGCGCGCCACGCCGCGGCCGGATCCTGCTGCTCCAGGCGCAGGATGTGCGCGAGCTGGTCGGTCAGCTGCGCGAGCGCCTCGTCGGGGCCGAGGTCGGGGTGCAGCTTCGCGGCCCAGCCGGGGGTGGGGAAGGGGACGATGGTCCAATTGGTCGAGCGGTCCTTGATCAGCTTGACCGTCTCCTTGACGAACGGCAGGTCGTCCTTCCCGGCACGCTCGGGGTCGACGCCGTCGAGGACGCCGGGGTCGGGATTGGGGGCGATGGAGATGCGCGCCGCCTGGTTCTCGCCGAGCTGGAGCGCGCGGTGGCCCCACCATTCCGGTACGAACTCGAGCGTGTCCTGGCGTGCGGTCTCGAGGCGGATGCGCTTGATGCGGCCGTCGAAGACGAACGGGTCGACGAAGCGAGCGCCGCGTTCGTAGGCGGTCCGTGCGATCGCGTAGACCAGCGGCTCCATCCCAGGCGCGTACGTGACGGCGACGATCTGGTCTTCCTGGATGTTCGCGCCGATCTCGACGGCTAGCTTGGCGAGGCGGTCGCAGTAGCTCTCGAGGTCCATGTCGGCGAGGTTAAACGCGGTCAGCGGAAGAGGTCGGTTTCGCGCGGGCGCCTGAGCGCGGCGGCGCCCGGGCCGTCCTCGTTGGTGACGAAGCGATCCGCGCCTCGGATCAGCACAACGGGCTCGTTCGAATCCTTCGCGCGGGAGAGGTCTGCGGCTGCGGCGAGCTGGTCGGCGATGGCGACCTCAGTCGCGCGCAGTTCGTACCCGTGCGCGTCGGAGCGACCGCGCCAGTCTTCGAGCACGCGCACGCCGGCCGCCCCGATCGCGACGTCGGCGACGCCAAGTCGCCACGGGCGCCCGAACGAGTCGGAAATCACAATGCCGATGGGCCCCAACTGGGCGCGGATTCGCTGGGCCGAGCCGTCCGGATCGAGCGGCAGCAGGATCGCCACGTCCTGCTCCGGCGTGTTCGAAACGTCGACCCCGGCGTTCGCGCACACGAAGCCGTGGCGCGTCTCGCAGATGAGCACGCCGTGCTCCGCGCGCAGCAGCTCGACCGTCTCGTCGAGGACGACCTGCACCAGTCGCCGGTCCTTGCCGAACTCATCCGCCAGTGCCATCGCGCGCTCGCCTGGCTCGACGTCCGCGAGCGCGCGACTCCGGCCCTCTGCCTTCGACACCACCTTCTGCGCTATCACGAGCACGTCGCCGTCACGTAGGTCGGGCGCGGCCGCGGCGATCAGTGCCGCGAGATCGTCGCCCTCGCGGACCTCGGGCAGGCCCGGGAGCGCGCGGATCTCGAGGCTCAGCTCTCGGCCCCGGCCGAGGCCTTCAGGCGCGCGCCCGCTCGATCGAGCTGGCGCAGCGCGCCGCGCGTCCTCGGGGCGAGCGCGTGGCTGCCCTCGATCGTCTCGGCGACCACGGCCAGGTCGTCCGCGGTGTCCACGTCGAAGATCAGCGACTGCACCTGCTCGACGCGGTGCGTCACGCCCGCCGCCTCGGCAGACGCGACGTGTCGCTGCAGGCTGTCCGGACCGAAGCTCGGGCCGATCGCCGTCGGCGGCCGCAGCAGCAGTGCGTTCGTGCCCGTGCCGTGGCGGTCCGGGACGATCACGACCGCCTCCGGCGCGTTCGCCAGCAGCGCGTCGACCTCGGGCGCGGACAGCAGCGGCGTGTCGGCCGGCACGAGCAGGACGCGCTCGAAGCCGGACGCGACGGCCCAGCGAATGCCCACCAAGGCGGCCTGCGACTGCCCGTCGCGTAGCTCGTCCTCGATCAGCACCATCTGCTCGTCGGCGGCGAACTCGACGCTCGGCTCCGAGGCGACGACGACTATCCGCTCGACTCCCTCGACTCGCCGGAGCGACGCGAGGACGTCGTGGAACATGGCCTGCGCGAGCGCGTGGCGGCTGCCGGAGCCGAGCAGCGACGCGAGCCGCTGCTTGGCATCGGCAAAGCTCTTCACGGGCAGGATGGCCGCGGTCCGCACCAGTTCGGCGACTCTATCCCTGCGAGCGCAGGCTGCGCGCGAAATCGAGCGTCTCAGCCGCCACCCGCCGTCTTGACTCGGCGTCACTCATCAGCGTGTCGGTGTCCAGCGCGGGCAACGCGTCCGGCGCGTCGCTGACGACTCCGTCGATCACGCCCGCGTACGCCCTCTCGACCGAAGCAGTCCCCAGTGGGAGACCCGCCATCTCACAAAACGGCTCGGTTGGCCCCTTCAGCACCTCGCCGCCCACGAATGGGCTGACCGCGACGACCGGCGCGGCCGCCGCCGCGAGTGCCTCGCGCACTCCAAGCACGTCGAGGATCGGCCCGATCGAGATGACCGGGTTCGACGGCCCGATCACGATCGCCTCGGCGCGCGTGATCGCGTCACTCGCCTCCGGCGTGATCGACGCCCGCTCGATGCCACGCAGCTCGAGCGCCTCCGGGTCAGCGCCCCGCGCCTTGATCATGAACTCCTGGAACGGGTGCCACGCGCCGTGCGCCTTCACCCACGTCCGCACCGGCTCGTCGGCCATCGGCAACACCTGCGCCTGCACACCGAGCGCATCGACCACCGCCGCATGCGCCGTCGTCAGGCGATTGCCCGTCGCCAATCGCTCCGTCCGCAAACGGCACAGCTCGAGGTCGCGATCGCCGAGGTTGAACCAAACGTCCTCGCCCGCCGCGCGGCGCCGCTCCATCTCGTTCCACGTATCGCCGTCGATGCCCCAGCCGCGCTCGTCGATCAGGTCGGCCAGCCAGTAGGTGACGAGGTCCGGGTCAGGGGCGACGTGCACGTCGTAGATCTCGATGTCGTCGCCCGTGTTCGCGATGACGGTGAGCTCGTCGCCGCCCACGACGTCGAGCATGCCGCGGGCGAGCTTCGCGCCGCCGGTGCCGCCCGCGAGGACGACTACCAAAGCTCTTCCGGCAGGCCGGTGATGCGGATGCCGGCGTGCGCCTTGTAGCGGCTGTTGATGCCGATGAGCAGCGGCGTCATGCCTTCGATCAGCTTCGAGGCCTCGAGCCGGCCCGCGTTCACCGGCCGCAGCCCGTCGATGCGGGCGATCAGCTCGGCCACGCGCTTCTTGGCCTCGACGCTGTCGCCGGCGATCGGGATGTCCTCGTCGAGCTCGTGTTCCAGGTCGTTGAGCGTTGCCGCGCTGACGGTGTGCAGCGCGCTCACTACCTGCACGCCGTCCGGGACCATCTCCGCCGCCTGCAATCCCGCCGAGCCCTGTGGAACGCCGAGCAGGCGCGTGGCCCGCCCGGACACCGCCGCCGCCAGCGGGACCGTTGCGTCGACCAGGATCTGGCCGGGCTTGAGCGCCGCCTTCAGGTTCGTCAGGTTCTCGGACTGGTTGCGAAACGGAACGCACAGGAGGACGATCGGCCCCTGACGGGCGGCCTCGCCGTTGACGAGCCCGGACGCATCGGCGTCGGGTAGCTGCTCCTTCAGCCTGGTCGCCGCCTCCTCGGCACGCCCCGCGTCGCGCGACCCGATGACGACGCGCGTGCCTCCGCGCGCGAGTCGCAACGCAACGCCGAATCCGAGCGCTCCGGTGCCTCCGATGATCGGTACGGGCGAGTCCGACACGGCGCGCGAATCTACCTGGTGTCAGACCACTGTCCGACGAGACAGCCTTACACGGCGTCAGTTCGATACGTTCCGCGGGCTTGTATATGGGGAGCTTTCGATCGGTTGAGGAATCGATCGACGATGAGACGCAGCTGGTTGCGATCTACGGAGACGTAGATCTCAAGACAGCGAGGTTGTTCAGGGACGCACTGGACGAGGCCAAGCTGGAAGGTAAGCCGCGCCTGATCGTCGACATGAGCGAGGTGCCATTCATGGACTCGTCCGGCTTGGCTGCGCTGATTGGCACGCAGAAGGCGTACCGCGACAGCATGCGCTTGATCGTGGTCTGCCCGGACAACCTCAAGCGGATCTTCGAGGTGACTCGGCTCGACTCGATCGTGTCGACGGTCAGCTCGCTGCCCGAAGCGCTCGTCGCATAGCCTCCTCCTTCATGGGTGAGACAGTCCGGGTTCGCGAAGTCGGGCCGCGTGACGGCTTCCAGAACGAGCCCGAGGTGATCGCCACGGACGACAAGGTCCGGCTGGTCGAGAAGCTCGCCCGGACCGGCGTTCCGCGCCTGGAGGTGACGAGCTTCGTGCGCGCCGATGTGATTCCGCAGCTCGCGGATGCACCGGAGGTGTTGGAGCGGGCCGCCGTGCCTGACGACGTGGCGGTCACGGTGCTGATCCCGAACGAGAAAGGGCTTGAGAACGCGCTGCCGTTGCGCAACCGCTTCCAGGAGATCAACTGCTTCCTGTCCGCGACGGAGTCGCACAACCGCGCGAACGTCAATCGCTCGGTCGAGGAGTCGCTGACGGGACTGGAAAAGGTCATCGTCCGCGCGCGCGGCGAGGGACTGCGTGCGGAGGGCGTGATCTCCGTGGCCTTCGGTTGTCCGTACGAGGGCGACGTCGACCCCGCGCGCGCGTTCGAGATCGCGCAGCGGCTGGTCGCCGCGGGCGCGGAAGAGATCGCGTTCGGCGACACGACCGGAATGGCAAATCCGAAGCAGGTGGGTGAGTTCTTCGCAGCGGCTGCCGAGGCGCTGCCAGGCATCGAGCTGACGGCGCACTTCCACAACACGCGCGGGCAGGCGCTCGCGAACGTGTTCGCCGCGCTGGGAGCCGGCTGCCGCTCATTCGAATCATCGTTTGGCGAGCTCGGTGGCTGCCCTGTTCCGAAGGGGGCCACCGGGAACGTGGCGACCGAGGACCTCGTCTCGATGCTGCACGAGATGGGCTACGAGACGGGCATCGACATGGCCACGCTGTTGGAGGCGGCTGCCGACGTCCAGAACGTGCTCGGGCGAGCGCTTGGGTCGCACGTCCTCGTGGCCGGCCCCGTCGACTGGCATCGCGCGCCGGCGAGCTAGCGGAACTGCTCGTCGAGCCTGGCAAGGATCGCGTCGAAGCGCCGCGTCATCCACGCCCGCCCGCCGAGGCTTAGCAGCAGCCGGTCGGGCAGCGCTGCCCGCTCAACCTCGGCCGACAGCCGCACCGCGGTGCCGCCCGCGTGCTCGCTCAGCTCCCATGCGACTCGCGCAAGCGTTCCCCCGGACAGCTCGGCGGTCCCGTGGATCAGGTGGTCGGGATGCGCGTCCACGACCGTGGTCGCGGCTGTGCGGCGCAGCCCGAGCGGACCATGGATGCGCACGCGCCCGCTGCCGTCGTCGAGCGAGACCGCCTCGACCCAGACGCCCGTCAGCTTCCAGTGGTTCTCGAGCTTGCAGAGGAAGCGGAAAACGGCCTCCGGTGAAGCGCCGACAACCCGTTCGGTCTCGATGCGCCCGGCGGGCATCTGGGCGTTTATCGGCCGGCGAACTCCGGAGCGCGCTTCTCCATGAACGCGCGCGTGCCCTCGGCGAAGTCGTCGGAGCCGATCAGCCGCTGCTGTGCCTCGACCTCGCGCTCCAGTGTTTCCTCGAGCGCCGGCTTGGCGGCTGCGTCGATCACGCTCTTCGCGAGCGACACCGCCATCGGCGCGGCAGCCAGCAGCTCGTCGCAGAGCCCCTGCGTGGTCGCATCGAGCTCGTCGGCCGGCGCGGTCCGGTTTACGAAACCGATCGCCAGCGCTTCCTCGCCGCCGAGGAAGCGGCCGGTCATGATCAGCTCCTTCGCGCGGCCGAGCCCGACCACTGCGGGCAGGCGCGAGCAGCCGCCGACGTCCGGGATCAGCCCAACCTTGACCTCGAGGATGGCGGCGACGGCGTCCTCGGCCATCACGCGCAGGTCGGCCGCCAGCGCCAACTCCATCGCGCCGCCGATGCAGGCGCCATGGATCTGGGCGATCGTCGGCTTCGGCATCTCCTCGAGCAGGTTCCACCAGCGCAGGATCGGGTCGCGGAAGTCGCGCAGCGCGTCCGGCTGCTGCGACGCGTCCTTGAGCGAGCCCAGGTCCATCCCGGACGAGAACATCGGCCCTTCGCCGCGCACGACCACGACCCGCACGGCGTCGTCCCCCGCGGCGTCCTCGAAGGCATGGCCGAGCGCCTGGATCAACTCGCCGTTCAACGCGTTGCGCTTCTCGGGGCGGTTCATGACGATGTGACGCACCGGCCCGCGATCCTCGATCTCAACTAATCCCATAACGTCCAAGCGTATGGACATCGAGAAAGTTGGAGTTGCCGGCGGGGGCCTGATGGGCCACGGAATCGCTCAGGTTGCAGCCCAGGCGGGCTACCAGGTCGTGCTCAGGGAAGTCGACCAACAGCGCCTGGACAAGGCGGTCGGCAACATCGAGAAGCAGCTCGGTCGCTCGGTCGAGAAAGGGAAGCTCGAGCAGTCAGCGGCTGACGAGATCCGCGGCCGCCTCCATCCGACGCTCGACAGTTCTGACTTCGCCGGCTGCGGTCTGGTAATCGAGGCGATCACGGAGGACCTGAACCTGAAGCGGGAGTTCTGGAAGGAGCTCGACGGCATTGTCAGCGACAACGGCGCCGTGTTCGCGACGAACACCTCGTCCCTGTCGGTCATCGACCAAGCTGTTGCGACTGGCCGTCCGCAGCGCTTCATCGGCCTGCACTTCTTCAATCCGGCGCAGGTCATGCCGCTGCTCGAGGTGGTCCGCACCGTCACAACGGACGACGAGTCATTCGATGCCGGCCTCGCGTTTGGCGAGAAGCTCGGCAAGACCGTAGTCCGCTGCAAGGACAAGACGGGCTTCATCGTCAACCGGCTGCTGGTGCCGTACATGCTTGACGCAATCCGCGCGTTCGAGGAGGGCACGGGCACGATCGAGGAGATCGATACCGCGATGAAGGGCGGCGCTGCCCACCCGATGGGCCCGTTCACGCTGCTCGACTTCGTCGGCCTGGACACGACGGCATCGATCGCGGACATCATGTTCTACGAGTACCGGGAGAAGCGTTTCGCGGCGCCACCCACCCTGCGCAAGCTGGTGTCAGCCGGTTACTACGGGAAGAAGTCCGGCCGCGGGTTCTACGACTACAGCGGCGAGAAGCCGGTCGCGGTCGACCCGGGGGTCTAGGCCTCGAAATACTGCCCGTGGAAGCCGAACGGGATGTGATGCGGTGCTTCTGCCCGTGCCACTTCCTCGAAGCTCGCCGCGTCCAGCACGAGCAGGAACGAACGCTCTGTCTCTGAGTCGAGGACGACGGACAAGATCACTCCGTCGTCGTCGGCCGTTCCGTCCGGCCGCTCGACGAACACCGGCTCGCCCGGGTAGCACCCTGGCTCGGCCCAGACGCGCGACTCGCTGGTCGTCACGTCGACCTTCACCAGTTGGTCGAGCCAGTCCCCGTCGACGCTGTTCGCCACGGCGTACATCCAGCGGTAATCCCGCATGTTGTTGCGGACGTAGTTGATGCGCGGCAACTCCGGGGAGATGCCCGGCGCCAAGTCCTCCCGTGTGACGCCGCCGCCGTCGAGCGCGATCCGGTAGCGCCGCAAATTTGTCTGCCCTCGGCGGTCGTCGTTCCGCAGCTTGTCCAGGTCCAGCATGTGGATGATCGAGGAGTCGTCATGGGCGATCAGGTCGACGACGAGCTCGCCGTCGCGCTCGAACGAGTTGACGTGGTGGAAGCAGAAGAACGCCTCGGCCTGGTGGATGCCCTGCACCTCGCCGGTGTGCCGATCCATCACGATGAAGCGCGTGCCGCGCTCCGGCTCCCACTCGTAGTTGTCGATGAACCCCCTCGTCGAGAGCGGGATCGACAGTGGGTTCACGAGCAGCGGGCACTCGGCCAGGATGACGTAGCGCTCGCTCATGCCGAAGCTGTGCATGTAGCCAGGCTTCTTGACAGGTAGCAAGCCGATCAATCGCCGTTCGGCGCCGACCTGGCCGGCGGCGTAGACGCGATAGGCCGTTCGCGGCCCGAAGTGCGCAGTGTAGTTGACCATCTCCTCGCGCGCTAAGTCGTAGTGCGGGTGCGCGGTGGTGACCTGGCCGTCGGCCGCCTTGTCCGGCCACTTCGGCTTGCCGAGCGTGGCCAGTGTCTTCGGCTCGAACTCGACCGGCAAGGGCGTCTCCGTCATCGCGATGTAGCGACGGCCGAGCTCCTGGAGGTTGACGTTGGCGTTGTCGAAGCGGTTGACGTCGCGCAACGACATCACGCGCTTGAACAGCGAGCGGCAGGGGTCGGTGGCGAAGCCGAAGTCGAACTTGCCGGCGCGGGCCTTGTCGAGGTAGTCGGTCTGCAGGAAGCGGCTGCCGTAGGAGACGTCGCCCTCGCCGAAGCCGAATGCGTTCAGCATCGCCGCGCCGTCGAACCAGTGCTTGACGCTCTTGCCGCCGCCGTCCATCAGTGCGGGCGTGACGCGCACGAGCGTGCCGGTCAGCCAGGCGGGGATTGTCCCTGTGACCGGCACCGAATCGAGGTGGACCTCCTCGTCGAGGCTGCGGAAGCCGACTGAGCGGGTGGTCTGGCGAGCGGCGGTTGTCATGCGTCCTCCTCAATAGTCCAGAATAGACGGTCTAGACTAGACTACGTGTCAACTCACGTCAAGCTGACGCCGACCTCTGTGATCGTGCTCGGCCTGCTCGAGTTCCTCGGCGGGCACGGCACGCCCTACGACCTGAAGCAGGCGGTCGCGATGACCGTCGGCAACTTCTGGACCTTCCAGCACGCACAGCTGTACACGGAGACGGAGCGGCTGGCAAAGGCTGGACTGCTCGACGAGGAGCGCGAGGAGGGCGGTCGGCGGCGCAGGACCTACACGCTGACGGCGAAGGGCCGCAAGGCACTGGACGAGTGGCGCGCGGAACCGGCCATGGAAGTGCCGGAGTTGCGTGACCTCGGGGTCCTCAAGCTGTTCATGGGGGCCGACCCGAGGGCGCTCGGCGAGGCACAGGCCGCGGCGCACGAGCGGAGGCTCGAGGAGTACTACGAGATCCGCAAGCTCGACCAGGGACTGGAGCCCCGCGGGCCATGGACCGCACTCGATTGCGGCATCCAGTACGAGCGCCACATGATCCGGTTCTGGCGCCGCTTGGCAGACTCGTCCGCATGACGGACCTTCAGGAGGCGCTCGAGGCGGCGCTCAGCGGCGGGCCGGCTCGCCACCACGAGAAGTCGGAGCAGCAGGGCAAGCTGCCGGTGCGCGAGCGCGTCACGCGCCTGCTCGATCCTGAGTCGTTCGCCGAAGAGGCGTTGCTCGCGAATTGGGAGCTCGACGGCTTCGGCGCCGACGGCGTGGTCACCGGTTTGGGCGCGATCGGCGGCCGGCCCGTCGCGATCATGGCCAACGACCCGACCGTCAAGGCCGGCTCCTGGGGTCCGAAGACGGTCGAGAAGATCATCCGGATTCAGGAGCAGGCGCTCGAGCATCAGATCCCGATGATCTACCTGGTCGACTCTGCCGGGGCGCGGATCACCGACCAGGTGCAGATGTTCCCCGGCCGTCGCGGGGCGGGCCGCATCTTCCACAACGAGGTGAAGATGTCGGGCGTCGTGCCGCAGGTCTGCGTGCTGTTCGGGCCGTCGGCGGCGGGCGGGGCCTACATCCCTGCCTTCTGCGACGTGGTGATCATGCGCGAGGGCAACGCGTCGATGTATCTCGGTTCGCCGCGCATGGCCGAGATGGTCATCGGCGAGAAGGTCTCGCTCGAGGAGATGGGCGGCGCGAAGATGCATACGGGCGTCTCGGGCGTAGGCCACTTCCTCGTGGAGAGTGACGAGGAGGGCATCGACCTCGCCAAGCACTACCTGTCGTACTTCCCGACGAACTGGCGTGAGCAGCCGCCGGTGGCGCCGCCGGCCGAGCCCGCGGTCGATACGCCGCTGCGTGAGATCGTGCCCGAGGACGAGAACAAGCCGTTCGACATGCGTACCTTCATCGACGCGCTGGTCGACGCCGAGTCGTTCCTCGAGGTCCAGAAGCGCTGGGCGAAGGAGGTGCTGACGGGCTACGCGCGGCTTGATGGCCGCGTTGTCGGCATCGTCGCGAACCAGCCGAAGCAGCGCGGGGGAGTGCTGTTCGTCGACTCCAGCGACAAGGCGGCGCGCTTCATCTTCACCTGTAACGCCTTCAACATCCCGCTGCTGTTTCTGGCCGACGTGCCGGGGTTCATGATCGGCACGCAGGTGGAGCGGCACGGGATCATCCGCCATGGCGCGAAGATGGTCTCGGCGGTGTCGAGCGCGACGGTGCCGAAGATCTCGGTGATTGTGCGCAAGGCTTATGGCGCCGGCCTGTACGCGATGGCCGGACCCGCGTTCGAGCCCGACGCGTGCATCGCGCTGCCGTGGGCAAAGATCGCGGTGATGGGGCCGCAGGCCGCGATCAACGCGGTCTTCTACAACCAGATCCAGGCGATCGAGGACGAGGCCGAGCGGCAGAAGAAGGTCGAGGAGCTGCGTGCTGAGTATGCGGCGGAGATCGACGTGTTGCACCTGGCATCGGAGCTCGTGGTCGACGCGGTGATCCAGCCGGAGGACCTGCGGGCCGACCTGATCAAGCGCTTCCGTTTGTACGAGACGGCGTCGCGCGAGTGGCCCGCGAAGCACAACCCGATCACACCCGTCTAGGGATCGACCTCCGCTCAGCCCAGCTCCGGGCCGATCTCCTCGTCGATCTTCTCGAGCAGCGCCGCCGTGAAGTCATGGACGCGGGCGAGGGTGTCGGGATCGGGCTCTGTGCCCCTTTCCGTCGTGCTGATGCGGAGCGCCGGCACGCCGGCGGAGCGCACGAGGTAGGCGTCTGAGAGCTCCGTCGAGTTGTAGGCGGCGCCGGAGTCGCTCACCATCTCAACGAGCGTCGGATTCATGTGCGAGTAGAGGATCGGGCCCTCCTTTGCCGCGTAGGCGGACGTGCCGCTGCCGAGGTTGTCAAGCGAGATCACAGCGGTTGCCTCGGGATCCAGGTTCTTCCGATTTTCCTTGAGCCACGCGCGCATGCCCAGGCCGAAGTGCGCCGACGCGCCGGTGAGGAGAACCGTCAGGTTGAAGTGCGTCAACCGCCCCGAGTGCGACTCCGCCACTCGCAGTGCGGTTGCGACACCGGCAGCGTTGTCGGCGGCGCCATCGTTGGTGTTGGAGATCGCCAGCTCCACGAACAGCGGCGTGACGGCGATGAGCACGACGGTCGGAATGAACTGGATGACGGTGAACGGCGTCGAGGAGATGCCGAGCACGCGGCCGATCGCGCAGATCGTGATCACGGACAGCGAGATGATCACGGCACGCGGCCATGTGCCCAGGCGCCGCTCGAGCAGCATGCCGGTGAGCGGCGCGTCGTAGTGGGCGACCAGGACGATCAGGCCGGGCTTGCCGTTGTCCTCTTCGGAGATGACGTTCTGCGACGCGCGCACGGGCATGAGTCTGCGCACGAGCTCGAACGTCCCGGTGAGGTCGCCGAATGCGGAGATGGTCGTTGCGGCCGCCAGCGCGAGGCCGGGCAGCGGCGCGTAGACCGACAGGACGCTTGCGACCACTCCCGCGACGGCGTGGATCGCATACGTCAGCCCGAAGTCAGGGCGGACGCGTATCGGCTCGATACGAGCCTCGCGGCCAAGCTCCTGGAGCCGCTTCTCCAGATGCCGCGCCGCCCGGCGTTCTGCCTCGGAGCCCGCGCGCCGCGGGCTGATCTTCCTCAGTTCGTCAAGGTCCTGGACACCGGTGTCGTTTCCGCCGCCCGTCCGGTTAGCTTCTCCCATGCTCGGCCAAGTCAACCAGGGGGTAAGCGGTGGGGTCACCAGCCGCAGGAGTGGACTTCGATAGAAGGCGGCTCAGCGAGGGCGAGCTGATCGCCGGCATCGCTGGGCTCGTCCTGCTGATCGATCTGTGGTTGGACTGGTACGGCGTAAAGGTCACTGCGGGTGGCGGCCTCCTGAAGGGGTTCAGCATCGGGGCGTCCGCGAACGCCTGGGAGTCGTTCGGCCTGATCGACATCATCCTGTTCCTGGTCGCGCTGATCGCGATCGGCGTGGCGCTGCTCCGCGCGCTCGACAGGCTGCCCGACATGCCATGGCCCCCGGCGACGATCGTGACCATTGCCGGCGGCATCGCCGTGCTGCTGATCCTGTTCCGGATCATCGACACGCCCGTCGACACGCACGGCGTGAACGGCATCGACGTCAGCCGCAAGATCGGCATCTGGCTCGGCCTGTTGGCAGCCGCCGCGATCACGTACGGCGGATGGCGCGCGATGCAGGAGGCGGGCGCGAGCTTTGGAGATTTCTCGGGCCCGCGCCGCGGCGCAGGCGCCGGCGTGACGGCGGATGCTGGCGCCTCGACGGCGCCGACCACGCAGATGCCGGCCGACGACACGCCGGGCGTGCCCGGCGGAGGAGCGGCTGGGGTGTCGCCGGGCAAGGAAGGTCCGGGGGTGCCGCATCCGGGGACCAGCACGGGTGCGCCGGGTGACGAGGACGATGCCCCGCCTCCCGCGGCAGCGGCGGCCGACCCGGTGCCCGGACAGACCGCCGGCGAGACGCCGCCGGGCCTGACCAGCGAGCCGCCCGCTGGAACCGGCACGCAGCCGCCCGGCATCTAGTCGGGGGCCGACAGCGCTGCTTCAAAGGCCGGTCGCGTCTGCCGCCGGCCGTTTTCGTCTGCGCGGATGAGGGAAACCGCGAGGGGAGTGGGCGACAGAACGCGCAAGACGGTGCTCGTCGCGATTGCGAGCAACGCGACGATCTTCTTGACGAAGGCGGTCGGCGGCGTGATGTCGGGCTCGAGCGCGCTGCTCGCGGAGGCGGCGCACTCGCTCGCCGACACGACCAACCAATGCTTCCTGCTGTTCTCGCTGAAGCAGGCTGAGCGGGCGCGTGACGAGACGCATCCGTTCGGTCATGGCCAGGAACGCTTCTTGTGGGCGTTCATGGCGGCGATGTTCATGTTCGTCGGCGGGGCGGTGTTCGCGGTCGGCTACGGGATCAAGGAGCTGCTGTCCGGTGGCGAGAAGGGCAGCTTCACGGTCGCATGGGTGGTGCTGGGGATCTCCGCGGTCGCCGAGATCGTCTCGTGGGTACGGGCGATGCGCCAGACGCGGGCCGAGGCGGCGGAGACCGGGCTTCCGTTCATTCAGTACGTCCGCGAGAGCCGGGATCCGACCGCGAAGGCGGTCGTGTTCGAGGACTCGGCGGCCGTGGTTGGTCTCGTGATCGCGGCCGTCGGCATTGGTCTGCATCAGCTAACCGGCCAGTCGGCCTGGGATGCGCTCGCGGCGGTCTTGGTCGGTCTGCTGTTGATGGTCACCGCGGTTTCACTCGGACGCGACATCCGTGGCCTGCTGACCGGCGAGGCCGCGCGGCCGGCCGAGCGGGAGCAGATCGAGCGGGTGCTGAACGAAGCCGACGAGGTCGAGCACGTCTTCGAGCTGCTCACGATGGTGCTTGGGCCGAGTGCGCTGCTGGTGGCGGCGCGGATCGACCTCAAGGACGCGATGACGGCCGAGGAGATCGAGCGCGCGTCGAACCGGCTGGCGAATGCGGTCCGCGAGGCGGTGCCCGATGTGCGTGAGGTGTTCCTCGACCCGACCGCGCGTGCGCGCGAGCTAGCTTGAGCGCAGCGAGGCGAAGGCTTCGTCCGCCGAGTGGAAGGCGTCGATGCAGACGATCTCGTCGCCGTCGACCTTGAACACCATCGCCAGGGTCGAATCAGCAAGGCCGCGACCCGGCAGATGTCGGCGCAGTGACACCGTCACCACGGCGTGGTCATCGTCTACGGCCGTGTACGAGTAGGCAGTTGCCTCGAAGCCACTCTCGCTCAGGTAGCGCTCGATCTCGAGCCGCCCCGTGAACCGCCGGCCTCTGATCTCCTCGGCGTAGAACATCGCGTCGTCCGAGAGCATCCCGGCCATGCCGGCGGAGTCGCCCTCCTCGGCATGCGCAAACCATTCCTTTGTAACTTCAACAGCGGGCTTCCGTGCCATGAAAAACACGTTCCCCGCCAGCGCGCAATCTCAATCATTCAGAGGTGCCCGGGGCGGGACTCGAACCCGCACGCCCCGAAGGACAATGGATTTTGAGTCCATGGCGTCTACCAATTCCGCCACCCGGGCAGGGCACCTAGAGAGTAGACGTGCGAGTGGTTACTGCGCGGCCGCTGGGTGGCGAGGGCCGGCGCCTCGGCTGTAGCGCTTCTCGGCTTCTTCGCGCGTGACCTCGACCTCGATGTTCCACTTCTGCGAGAACGCGCGCATTGAGAACGCGATCAACAGGACCTGGAGCGGTACGAGGATCGCCGTCAGCAATCCCAGGAGGCTCGCCGGAAGAGCGGGGTCGACGAAGCCAGTCTTGTCACGGTCGAACCAGCCGGGCGCGGCGACGAGCGCGATAACCGCGAGCAGGATCGCCAGCGCAGCGGCGACGGGCAGGATGCCCCGCTTCCACTGGTTGACCATGTACGCCATCACGAGGTAGATGACGACGTAGAAGATCGCCCAGAGCTGGGCGCCTTCGAGCTTGCTCCAACCACCGATCGTGATGATCGCGGTGATCACCGCACTGGCAACCAGGAGAAGGATGACCGCGGCCTTGGTGGCCTTGGCCTCGGCGCCCTCCCGGTTCGGGTGGACGATGACTATGTCGTTGTCGGAGTTGGAGGACTCCATCGAGCGGCAGTGTAAGCGCGCGGCGCGTGGACTTGCAGCAAATAGAACGTTCCCATTTGGGTGGGTCTTTCAAGCGTCGGCTTGGCGCCTAGACTCGAGGGGCTGCAAGCGGGCGTGGTGGAATTGGTAGACACTATGCGTTTAGGTCGCATTGCTCTCTGAGCGTGGGGGTTCGAGTCCCTCCGCCCGCATCGGTTCTCGATCGTTCCGGACCTCGAGCTCGAAGCTAGACTCGCCAGCGCCTAGGGGAGTAGCTCAATTGGTAGAGCAGCGGCCTCCAAAGCCGAAGGTTGCGGGTTCAAGTCCTGCCTCCCCTGTATCAGCTCGTCGCCTTGCTGTGCGCTGGAGTGCTGTGTTTGGTTACGAATAATTCAGGCCGCGTAGTTATTCACTTCAGTGCATTAACCTCGCTGGCGTGGCTAGTTCGATAGATCGCGTCAAACAGAGCATTCGCGAGCGGCTCGATGAGATCGAGGCTGAGCGCGATCAGCTCATGCGCGCCCTCGAGGCGCTCACCGGGTCGTCGGCGTCAGGCGGCGGCCGTCGTGGTCGTCCGCCTGGTTCAGGTGGCGGACGTTCGAGCACTGGTGCCGGCAAGCGTGCCGCCGGTCGGCGCGCGCCCCGTGGTCAGCGGCGCGAGCAAGTGGTCGCGGCGCTGAACGGTCGGGAGCTCGGGCCGAGTGCCATCGCTCGCGAGATCGGCGACGTCAATCCGACGCAGATCTCCGGGTTGCTGCGGCAGCTTGCGTCGGAGGGGGTCGTGTCGAAGAACGCGGACGGCAAATGGCAGTTGATGGGGGCGATCCAGCACGAGCAGGCGGAGCCGGCGGAGGCGCCCGCCGCCGAGACGGCGTCTCCCGCAGAGCCCGTCGCCGGCTGAGACGCTAACGGTCGCGCAGGACTGGGTCGGGCTCCGGCGGCGGCGAGTCGATCCGGTAGTACGGCCCAGACTCCTCGGGCTCGTTTTCGTAGGGGTGCTCCTCGGGAATTGCCTCGGTGACGAGCGAACCGACCGGACGCCGCGGTTCGCGGCGCGCCGCCGGTCCACGCAGCTGGGCCGACTTCGCGAGCGCCCAGATGACCGCCAGCGGGATCCCAACCACGATCACGATCACGAGCACGATGGGGTCCACGACGACCAATTGTCGCTATTTGCGTCCTTATCGCACAGTCGGGTCGTTAAGAAAATCACGAGATCGAGGTGTAAGCGGTCGGAGCCCGGGTACCCCATGATCAGAACCGGTTTGCCCCAATCGGTTCCCCGACTACAGGCAAGGCGGAGGGCCCGGTTCGCCGGGTCCTTTGTCTGTTCTGGGAGGCGCTTTCTCTAGACTCGATCCCCGCTCAGGCGGGTGTGGTGTAACGGCTGCACTAGAGCCTTCCAAGCTCTCGGCGCGGGTTCGACTCCCGCCACCCGCTCCTTCGCCGTCGTCGATCAGGCCGGTCAGAACCGCGCGCCACGTGCCCGCACGCCGGCACGTGCGGCGCCGATGACAATTTGCGCAGACGACTTCGCAGAGCTCGATCTCCTCGAGGATCCGCTGCCAACCGAATCTGTCGAAGCCAAACCCGACGTCGAAGTTCTTCTCGCCGATGTGGTCGAACTCCAGGACGACGGGATCTGCTTCTCCGCAGTCGGTACACGGGTGGATGGCGAAGTACTCGAGGAAGAACTCGGCCCGGACGCGGCGACGTTCTCGCTTCCGAGTAACTGCTTGATCGATGTAACGCTGCCGGTTAGCGAGGTAATGCTCTCTTCCGTACTCGGCCCGACAAGGGCGGCAGTACGTGTCGGCCGGTCGGCTGACCCACGCATCGTGAAGTCCGCGGCCGCTTTGACTTGGCGGCAGCGACTGCAGCGGAA
>DATBDN010000074.1:0-24069 GCA_036269895.1 Thermoleophilaceae bacterium | reverse complement strand
ATCCGCGTCGGATCCAGCTCGGCCAGCGCCTCCACAGCCGACCGCGGTCGCTCGGCCGGATCGCGGCCGGCCATTCGCCGCGCGAGCCGCGCCACGTCTTCAGGTGCATTCGCCAGCTCGCCGAGCAGCACGCCGAGCGAGTACACGTCGCTCTGCGGCGTAGCCGGCTGGCCTTCGGCGACCTCCGGGGCGATGTATCGCAGCGTCCCGAGCACCTGGCCGGTCTGCGTCAGGCTGCTCGTCTCTTCTCCGCGCGCGATCCCGAAGTCGGTCAGCCGGGGCGAGCCGTCGTTCCCGAGCAGCACGTTCGCCGGCTTGATGTCGCGATGCAGGATCCCAGCGGCGTGGATGTGCGCCACCGCGTCGAGCAGATCGCGCGCCAGCGCGGCGACGTCGAGGGCTCGCCCGCGCGCCTGGACCAGGGTCCCGCCCGGCACGTACTCCATGACGAGGCACGGCCGCTCGTCCTCGCCCGAGAAATCGAAGATCTTCACGAGGTTCGGGTGGTTCAGCCCCGCTGCCAGCCTCGCCTCGCGCTCGAAGCGCGCGACGAACCGCGGGTCGTCGGCCAGGACGTCCGAGATGATCTTGATCGCCACGTCGCGCTCGAGCTGCAGATCGCTCGCCCGCCAGACGATCGCCATCCCGCCACGCCCGATGACCTCGTCGAGGCGGTAACGGCCCTGGCAGAGCGTCGATCCGGCCGCCAGCGCGCTCAATCGCCTGCGTCCCCGTGCTTCTTGTCGTGCCCCTTGCCCGGCTTGTGCTCCCTGGGCTCGTTGTGCTTCTTGTTCTGCCGGGGTGGCGCTGGGGCAGGGGCAGGCGCCGGCGTCGTCTGGGTTGGCGCCGGCTGTGGCGGCGGCGCGTTGTCGCTCTTCACGCGCGCCAGCACCCGGGCGGCGCCGATCCGCAGAGCACGAGCGCTCGCGTCGCTCAGCGCCCCGGCGCGGCGCAGACGCGCCACCGAACGCCGGAACCGGCTGATCGCGGCCTCGGTCCCCGCCAGGTTCCGGGCTGCGGCGGCCCCTCGCGCGGCCTCGAGCTGCGCGACGAGCCCCTGCGCCTGCCCGCTCGTCAGGCCAGGGCCGGCGTTGCCGCCGGATGACCCGCAGCCGCCCAGGGCGACGACCAGCAGCAGCGCCGTGGCTGTGCGCTTCCCGCGCACAGCTACGAGGGGTCGCCTGCCTGAGCCGCGTCGCGTACCTGGTCGAAGACGTTGAGCGCCCGCTCGAGGTGCGCGCGCTCGTGCGTGGCCATCACGCTCGTGCGCAGCAGCGCCCCGCCGCGCGGCACCGCCGGGTACAGAGCGACGTTCGTATAGACGCCGGCGTCGTACAGCGCCTTCCAGAAGAGGACGGCCTGCCAGTCGTCGCCGATCAGGACAGGCACCACGGGCGTCACCGGCTCCGACTCGACCACGCGGAACCCCAGGTCCTTGAGCCCGTCGCGCAGGAAGCGGGCATTGTCAAGCAACTTGGCAAATAGCGGCGGACCCTCGTCGGAGTGGCAGATCTTCACGGCCTCGAGCGCGGCACCGATCGCCGCCGGCACGGCAGCCGCCGTGAACAGGAAGGAGCGCGACTGGATGCGCAGGAAGTCGATGACCTCGTGCGACCCCGCCAGGAAGCCGCCGCACGAGGCGAGCGACTTCGAGAAGGTGCCCATCCGCAGATCGACGTCGTCCTCGACGCCCAGCGCCTCGCAGGCACCGCGTCCGTGATCGCCAAGCACGCCGACGCCGTGCGCCTCGTCGACCATCACCCGGGCCCCGTAGCGCTTCGCCAGCGGCACGATCGTGTGCAGGTCGCAGACGTCGCCCTCCATCGAATAGACGCCGTCCACGACCACGAGCACGCCACCACCGTCGCCCGCCGCACGTTCGAGCAGGTCCTCGAGCCGCTTCAGCCGGTTGTGCCGGAACGGGCGGATGCGCGCGTGCGACATCGCGACGCCGTCCATGATCGACGCGTGGTCGCCTGAGTCGACGATCACGGTGTCGCCGGGCTGCAACAGCGTCGACAGCGCGCCGACGTTTGCCTGGTAACCGGTTGTGAAGACGAGCGCATCCTCGGTCTTCATCCAGTCCGCGATCTCACGCTCGAGCTCCTGGTGCAGCGGGATCGTTCCATTCAGCAGCCGTGACCCGGTCAGGGCCGTCCCGTACTCGTCAAGCGCCTTGCGGGCGGCCGCCTTGACGCGCTCGTCGCCGGTCAGGCCCAGGTAGTTGTTCGACCCGAGCATCACTCGTTCGGCGCCTTCCATCTCCACGATCGGGCCCGCCGGACCCTCGAGCAAACGGAAGTACGGCAGCAGGTCGTGCTCGCGAGCGGCCTTCAGCTGCTCGGCGCGTTCGTGGTTGCGCGCCTTCTCGAAAAGATCGACCGCGACTCGTGGCTGTGTACTGTGCGGCGTCGTCATGGCCGTCGAAGTCCGTCCAGTCCGCTCCCGCCAGGACCTGAACAGGTTCATCAAGCTGCCGTTCCGACTCTATAAGGACGCGCCGAACTGGGTCCCTCCGCTGATCTACGAACGCAAGCGGCACCTGGATCGCAACAAGAACCCGTTCTTCGAGCATGCCGAGGCCGAGTACTTCCTCGCGCTGCGCGACGGCGAGCTCGTCGGCCGGATCTCGGCGCACATCGACCATCGGCTCAACGAGTTCCAGAACAACGACTGGGGCTTGTTCGGCTTCTTCGAATCCGAGGACGACCAGGAGGTGGCCGACGCCCTCTTCAAGGCGGCCGAGGACTGGAACCGCGAGCGCGGCCGGGACCGCATGGTCGGGCCGTTCGACTTCTCCACCAACCACGAGTGCGGCCTGCTCGTGGAGGGCTACGACCTGAGGCCGCAGGTCCTCGAGTTCTGGCACCACCCCTACTACCAAGGGCTGTTCGCGAACGCGGGCATGACCAAGGCGATGGACCTCTACAAGTGGTTCCTCGACGTCTCCGACCGCCAGAAGATCCTGCCGGTCATCTTCGAGCTCTCCGACAAGGTCGAGTCTGAGCACGGGATCCTCGTGCGGCGGATGCGCAAGAAGGACTTCGAGAACGAGGTGCGGCGCTTCATGGAGGTCTACAACGCCGCTTGGGAGAACAACTGGGCGTTCGTGCCGCTGACGGACGCCGAGCTGCGCGACTACGCCAAGCAGCTCAAGCCACTGCTGGACGAGCGCTGGGCCTGGATCGCCGAGAAGGACGGCCAGACGGCGGGTGCCGCGCTGACGCTGCTCGATTGGAACGAGGTCCTGGTCGACATGGACGGCCGCCTGTTCCCGACCGGCTGGCTCAAGTTCCTCCGCGGGCGCGACAAGATCCGCCACGTGCGCGTCTTCGCCCTCGGCGTGAAGCCCGAGTTCCAGCACACCGGCGTGGCCGCGAAGTTCTACGTCGAGCACTTCGATCAGGCCGAGCGTGGCCTCGTCAAGAGCGGCGAGATGGGCTGGATCCTCGAGGTGAACACCGCGATGAATCGCGGGATGGAGGCCATGGGAGGCCGGATCGTCAAGACGTACCGCCTCTACGAGAAGCCCCTCCGGGACGGTCAGTAGAGTCGCGGCTCCTCATGGACGAGCGGCACGAAATCGAGCCCACTCCTGCGACGAGCGAGAACGGCGGCCTGCCGGTCCTCGCGGGCACCGAAGCCCGGGCGATCGAGAAGACGCAGCCCGTGGCCGTGCCGGCGCCGGTGGTCGCGGCCGCCGGAGGAGCCGTGGCGGGCGCCCTGGCTTACGTCATCCTGCGGGTGCTCAGGCGGCCGGTGCGCCGCCGCGGCAGCGTCCGCATCGGAAGACGGTGGGGCCGCCGTGGCACGCTCGAGGTGGCGGGCTCCCGCTCGTTCCTCGTCGACGTTCACGTCCTCAAGAGGTGACAGCCCCTGTCGTCGCTGAGCGCGACGTCAGGCCGGTAGGTCCGTATCGGCTCCCGCCCGGGGGGCGCGACGGCCTGCTGCGCCGCCGCGACGGGGCCTTCTGGCGTCTCCTGCACGACGCGGAGGGCCGCCCCATCGTCGTCCGTGCGTGGCCTGTCAGCGGGGCGGTCCGCTTTCGCGCCGAGGGTCCCGACGCCGATGCCGCCCAGTGGGGCATCGAGCGGATGCGCTTCGCCTTCGGTGTCGACCACTCGCTGGCCGGCTTCCAGCGAGCGTTCAAGCGCGATCCGCTTATCGGCCCGATGATCCGGCGAACGCCGTGGGCGCGGCCGCTCCGGCGGCCGGACCCCTTCGAGGCGCTTGCCTGGGCCATCACCGAGCAGCTCATCGAGACCGAGCGCGCCGAGGACATCCAGCGCCGGATCATCTGGCGCTGGGGGAGGCGCGGGGAGCACGGCCTGCGCGACGCGCCGACACCGGCGGCCCTCGCCGCGCGTGCGCCGGCGGAGTTCTGCGCAGTCGACCTGGCGCCGCGCCGCGCGCTAGCGCTGATCGAGGCTGCGCGCGAAGTCGCAACGGGCCGGGTGGACCTGGCCGAGCACGAGCTTGCATGGGCGCGGCTCCTGCGCATACGCAACATCGGCCCCTGGACGGTCGAGAAGCTGGCCTTCCACGGTCAGGGGCGTGATGACATGCTGCCCGCGGGCGACCTGGCCTACGTGAAGCTGGTCGGGCGAATGCTGCGGCTGGGCCGCCGTGCGACCGTCGACGAGGTGCGCGAGTTCTTCACCCCCTACGCACCGTACGAGGGGCTGGCGGGGCTCTACCTGCTGCGCGGCCGCCGCTTCGTGATGCCGGCGGGCCCACCCGTTTAGGGGAGGGAACGCGGGTCGGCCGTTGAAAGGCCGAATCGATGCGTTCGACCCTACGCCGCAAGCTGCGCCGCTGGAGGCGCCATGGCACGCGCCCCGCGCGCGGCGCCTCGTGGAAGCCGGGCTTCGCCGCGACGACAGGACGTAACAAAAGGGGACAGTCCCCGTTTGTTACAGGCTGCGGACGCGTGGCGAGCCGCACATGCGGCCTGCGCGCTGCCGGATGCGCGGCGCTCGCCCTTGCGGCCGCCGCGCCGGCCATGGCTGCGCCCGCCTGGAACCCGCCGCGTGAGGTCTCCGACGCCGACTCGGCGCCGCTCAACCTGGCGGCCGCCGCGGGGATCGGACCCAGCGGTGACGGCGTAGTCCTCTGGCACTCCCAGAAGGGGGTGGAAGCCGTTGTCCGCGCCGCGGGCCACAGCTTCGGTACGCCGCGCCCGATCGCGGGCTCGACGCTGTCGATGCCGGACCTGCGGCCCCAGCTCGCGTTCGACGCGAAGGGGGCCACGCTTGCGATCTGGTCCTACTTCCAGCCGCATCCGCAGTTCGTCGAGGACGGCTACGCCGTCGACTACACCTTCGGCCTGCGTGTGGCGGGCCGTACCGCGTCCGGCGGCTTCGGAAGGGCGCAGACCCTGACGGACCGCCTGGACGCCGACCCGAGCGCCGACGTGGCTTTCGACCCGAGCGGCAGCGCCGTGGTCATCTGGACCGACGAGGCCGGCATGCATGCTGCGGCGCGGGCCGTCGGAAGGCGCAGGTTCGGCCGCGCTCAGGTGATCAGCGAGACTCACGCGGATCCTCAGGTCACTGTCGGCACCAGTGGCACGGCGACCGCGGCGTGGGCGGCAAAGGCCCACGGCGCCTGGACCGTCGATGCGTCGTTCGCGCACAAGGGCAAGGCGTTCGGCAGCGCCGTCTCACTCCACATCCCCGGCCTTGGCGGGAGCAAGCCGGTGATCGGCGTGGACGGACGCTCAGCCGTGACGGCGGCCTGGTCGGACCGCGGCCGCGTGATGGCTGCGACCTGCGGCGTGTCCGGCCACTGCGATCGCGCGCGAGCGCTGTCGCACGCAGGCGAGACGGCCACTGACCCGCGCGTTGCGGTTGCCGCCGACGGCACCGCGGTGATCGCCTGGCGCTCGCCCGACGGCGTCTCCGCGGCCCTGCGGCACGGGCACAGCCGCTTCGGCAGCCCGGGTCGACTGGCGGCGCTCGACGCCGGCCAGAGCGCGACCGGGCTGGCGGTAGCGGTTGGACCGAAGGGCGACGCTGCCGCCTTGTGGCCGGTGCACACGGGCGCCGGCGACCGCGTCCAGGCCGCGCTGCGCCACGGACGCCGCGCCCGCTTCGCGAAAGCAAGTAACTTGACCGCACCCGTGTCAGGCGCTCATTGGAGCGATCCGCAGATCACCGTCGACCAGCACGGGAACGCGCTGGCCGTGTGGGGCGCGATGACCGACGGCCACCCGTCGATCCAAGGCGCCAGCTTCGACGCGCGTCGCTAGCCGACGGCCGCGCCCGGCAGGTACCGATTCGTCGAGGCGCCCGCCGCGCCTGACTGGATCAGGCCGTTGTCGTGCATCCACGACGAGAAGCGCCCCCATGCCTTTGGGTCCTGCCAGCCATATGGCCTCCCGGCGGGCGGCGCGAAGTACGGCAGCGTCACCTTCACCGACGCCGCCTGCAGCTTCGGGTCGAGATCGCGGTTCGCCTTCAGCAGCGCGTCGACGCCGGCCTTCGGATTGCGGCCCAGCGCCGCCTCGCCGCGCCGCAGCGCGTTCATGAAGCGCCGGATCAGCGGCCCGCTGCGGTCGAGCGCGTCGGAGTTCGCGACGAATACCAGCTCGTCGTACGGCGGCACTCCCGCCTGCTCCATCCGGATCACCTTCGGATGCTTCTTGCGCTGTGCGAGGTCGATGGCTTCGTAGTTCCAGAAGCCGCCGAGGATCGCGTCGACCTTGCCCGATACGAGCGCGGGCACCAGGTTGAAGCCGACGTTGCGCTCCTTCACGCTCTTCTGCGGCACGTTCGCGTGGTCGAGGATCGTCTGCAGGTACGCGTGCTGGTAGTCGATACCGGCGGTGCCGACCGTCTTGCCCTCGAGGTCCTTGGGCGAGTTGATCTTCGCCTTCGGCAGAGAAATGATCGACGTGAGAGGCACGCGCACCAGTGCCCCGACGGCGACCACGTGCAGGCCCTGCGAGCGCGCGCGCAGCACCTCGGGCTCATATGACACCGCCAGATCCACGCGCCCTGCCGCCACCTGCTTGAGCGGCGCGGCAGGGTCGGACGGCTGGCGGATCTTCAGGTCCAGGCCGGCCGCCTTGAAGGCACCGGCTGCCTGCGCGGCGTAGATCGGGGCGTGGTCGGCGTTCGGGAAGAAGTCCAGCATCAGCTGGACCGACTGCTGCGAGGAGGGCCGAAGCACGTCGACCTTCTCGCCGCAGCCGGCGAGCGCTGCGAGCACGCATGCGGCCACGACGAAGCGCCTCACGTGTCGCGCCTCCACGGAATGACGAGCCTCTCCACGAGGGACACGAAAGCAAAGAGGGCGATTGCCATGAGTGCCAGGAGGACCGTGCCCGCGTAGACACGCGGCGTCTGCAGCTGATTGTTGGCCAGCAGCACCAGGCGCCCCAGCCCCCGGTCGGCGCCCGCCCACTCGCCGAACACGGCCCCGATCACCGACACGGTCGCGGCGATCTTGATGCCGCTGAACAGGAACGGCAGCGATGCTGGCAGCTCTGCCTTCCAGAGGCTTGCCCAGCGCGTGGCACCCAGCGACCGCAGCAGCTTGAGCAGGTCCGGGTCGACCGATCTCAGCCCGTCAAGGACGTTGACAACGATCGGGAAGAAGCAGATGAGCGCGACGATCGCCAGCTTCGGCCCGATTCCGTAGCCGAACGCGAGGATGAACAGCGGCGCCAGCACGACGATCGGGATCGCCTGGGAGGCGAGCAGCAGCGGGTAGGCGGCGTCGCGCAGCGGGCGCATCAGGTGCATCACGACCGCCAGCCCGAAGCCCAGAACGATCGAAATCAGCAGCCCCAGCAGGACCTCGACCGCCGTCACGCCGAGCTCGTCGAAGAGCAACGACCGATCGTGCCTGAGCGCGTGCCATGTCTCGACCGGCGACGCGAGCGTCAGGTTGTCGACGCCGTGCAGCGACGCGATCCCCTGCCAGAGCAGGATCACGCCGACCAGCAGCAGGGTGGGTGGCACCACCCGTTTCAACCTGTCTCCAGTGATTCGAGCGCTCGCTCCTCGAGCGCGGCGAACTCGCGGCTCGTGATCATCGCCCGCCGTGCCCGCGGCCGCGCCATCGGCACCTCGATCTCCGCCACGAGCCGACCCGGACGCGACGACATGATCACCACCCGGTCCGCCAGGTACAACGCCTCCTGCACGTCGTGAGTCACCAGCGCAACGGTTCGTGGCTCCTCGCGCAGCGCGCCTGCCAGCCATTCCTGCAGTGACCCGCGCGTGATCTGGTCGAGCGACGCAAACGGCTCGTCCAGGAGCAGCAGCGGCCGCCCGGAGAGGAACGTGCGCGCAAGCGCCACCCGCTGGCGCATTCCGCCCGACAACTCGTGCGGACGTGCGCGCTCGAACCCGTTCAGGCCGAAGCGCGCGAACAGCGGCTTCGCCTCGCGCCGCGCATCGGCCTTGCGCACGCCCGCGCACTCCAGTGCCAGGCCGGCGTTGTCGAGCGCGTTCCGCCACGGCAGCAGCAGGTCGCGCTGCGGCATGTAGGCAGCCGGCTCGGCTTCGACAGACCCCGCGTCCGGCTCCTGCAGCCCGGCCAGCAGCTCGAGCAGCGTCGACTTGCCGCAGCCGGAGGGCCCGACGAGCGCCACCACCTCGCCCGGCTCCACCACCAGCGACAGCTCTTTCAGCGCCGTCAGCTGGCCGAAGCGGCGTGTGACTCCATGCAACTCGGCCGTAGCTTGCATTCGCTCCCTTCGCGGGCATTACCCCGACAGGTTCAAAGGGTGTGATCTCAGCCCGCTGCGCGGGCACCCCCGAGAGCCAAAGACCTTACTGACCTAGCGACGGTCGAGCGACAGTGCGTTCACGAACACCTCGAGCTGCTTGACCGTCCAGCACTCGAAGACGCCGTCGCAGTACTTCTCGTACGCCGCCATCACCGAGTCGCCGTAGTTCCAGTAGAGCTTCGGCTCGGGGTTCATCCAGAACGTGCGTCCGGCGCGTTCCGAGATGGCGCCGAACGCGGCTGCGTGCGGCTCGCGCCCGTTGGTGCGCGCATCGCCAAGCACGATGACGGTCGAGCGCGGGTCGAGGTCGTCGGTCACCTCGCCGAGGAACTCCAGCCAGACGCGCCCGTAGTCGGTGTAGCCCGAGACGTCCGCCACGCCCGCGTTCGAGGTGATCGCGCGCGAGACCTCGCCGAAGTTGCGCTCGCGCTCGAACACCTCGGTGACCTCCGAGATCCGCTCGACGAACACGAACGAACGCAGCTTGCGGAAGTTGTCGTGCAGCGCGTGCAGCACCGACAGGAAGAACACCGACGCGCTCGTGACCGACGTCGAGACGTCGCAGAGCACGAACAACTCCGGCCGCCGCGGCCGCTTGGGCCGGTACTTCAGGCGCAGCGGCACGCCGCCGGTCTCGAGCGACGCTCGCATGGTCCCGCGCATGTCCACGTGAGCGCCGCGCTGGCGGCCCCGCTGCTCCATGCCCTGCGTGGCCAGGCGCCGCTTGAGCATCGCGACCGCGCGGTGGACCTGTGACAGGTCCTGCAGCGGGTTCGAGGGCAGCCCGCGGTCGAACTCGCGCAGCGGTCGCGACGGCGGCAGCGCCTGCGTCCGCTCGATCAGCTGGCGCTCGAGCTCGCGGCGCAGATGGCGCTCGAACTGTCGCAGCCGCTCCTGCGGCACCGTCTCGGGCTCGTCGCGGCGCGCCGGGTCCGTCTCACCCTTGAGCCCGAGCGTGCGGCGGATGCGCTGCACGTCCACGCCGATCACCCCGCTGCCTTCGCCCTGCCGCCCCAGCGCGCTGATCGCGAGGCGCGCCATGTCGCGCATCTCGCCGTCGGAGCCGTTGCGGATCGCATTGGCGATGCGCTCACGGAGCGAATCGAGCTCCATCCGCTCCTGGCCGCCGTAGGCGTCGGCTTCCGTTACCCCACGCTCGATCGCCTCGCGCTCGACCGCGCGGAAGAAAAACCGCTCGAAGACCTTGTCGAACAGGAACTGGTCGTCCTGCGACTTCGCGATCGTCGCGGCGAGCGCCGAGCGGAAGTGCTGCTCGCTGGTCCACGGCACCGCCTCCAGCGCGGCGAAGGCGTCGAGGAGCTCCGCCGTCCCGACAGCCATGCCCTCCTTGCGCAGCTCCTCCGCGAAGTCGAGCATGCGCGCGTCGAAGCCCTCCGGGCCCCTCTCCGGAAGCGAGCCGTACAGGCCTGTCCGGCGCTTAGCCGGCTTGTCGCTCGGAGAGAACGCCACCGGTCAACTTCACGCCCACGCGTTCGGCCACCACGTCGAGGTCGGTGCGGTGCTTGACGATGATGCTCATCGTCTTCTCGAGCATCGACTGGTCGATGTCGTCGGCGCCGAGCAGGATCAGTGCTCGCGCCCAGTCGATCGACTCGGCGATCGACGGCGGCTTCTTCAGGTCGAGCTGGCGCACCATGTGGACGACCTCGACCAGCCGGCGCCCGAGCGCCTCCGGCAGGTCGGGCGAGTGCAGGCGCACGATCTCGAGCTCGCGCTCGACGCTGGGATAGTCGAGCCACAGATAGAGACAGCGGCGCTTGAGCGCCTCGGTCAGCTCGCGCGCGTTGTTGGAGGTCAGCACCACGACGGGCTGCGACTTCGCCTCGACGACGCCCATCTCCGGAATTGAGATCTGGAAGTCCGACAGGACCTCCAGCAGCATCGCCTCGAACTCCTGGTCGGTCTTGTCGATCTCGTCGATCAGCAGCACGACCGGATCAGCGCTCGCGATCGCCGTGAGCAGCGGGCGCGACAGCAGGAACCCCTCGCCGAAGATGTCCTCCTGCACGTCCTCCCAGCCGGCTTCGCGCGACTCGGTCTGGATGCGCAGCAGCTGCTTGCGGTAGTTCCACTCGTAAAGCGCCTTCGCCTCGTCGAGACCCTCGTAGCACTGCAGGCGGATCAGCTTGCGACCTGTCGCGCGGGCAAGCGCCTTTGCCAGCTCGGTCTTCCCGACGCCGGCTGGGCCCTCGACGAGAACCGGCTTGCCGAGCGCCATCGCCAGATGCGCCACGAGCGCCGTCGAGTCGTCGGCCAGGTAGCTCGCGCCGGCCAGGCGGTCGCGTGTCTCGTCGAGTGACTGGAACGACTCCGTCACCAAGCCGAGGATACTGTCGCCGGCATGGACGCCCTCGTCGTGTTCGCCGTGAACCTGGACACACGTCCGTTCGACGAACTGTCGCCGGGCGGCTACATCGCGCTGATGGGCATCGGCTTTCTCGTCGGCACCGCCGGCCACGTGGTCCACTCAAAGGTGATGGTGGCGGCCGGCATCCTCATGATCTTCCTGGCCACCGTCCTGCTGCCGCTGACGGCACACGTCTCCGGCTGAGGTCAGGTACCCTCGCGCCGGCGTGGAGGCGGCGGCAACACAGCAGGCCACGTCACCGGTCGAGGGCGTCTCGTCGTTCGCGAAGTCCCTGTTCCTCGGCGAGATTCACGAGGACGTCGTCTTCCCCTATCCGCGGCCGGACCCGGACGAGCAGGAGAAGATCCGTGGTCTGGTCGCGTCGATGCGCGAGGTGGGGAAGACGATCGACCCACGGGCGATGGAGGACGAGCGCTGGGTGCCGGACGAGCTGCTCGCGGAGCTCGGCGAGCGCGGCCTCATGGGCCTGTACGTGTCGGAGGAGTACGGCGGCCAGGGGCTGTCGCAGACCGGCTACTGCCGCGTGTTCGAGGAGGTCGCCCAGGTCGACGCGACGTTGTCCGTGGTGCTGGGCGTGCACCAGTCGATCGGGATGAAGGGCATCGTCCTGTTCGGCAGCGACGAGCAGAAAGAGCGCTTCCTGCCGGACCTGGCGAGCGGGCGCAAGCTCGCCGCGTTCGCGCTGACCGAGCCGAATGCCGGATCTGACGCGTACCACGTCGAATCGCGCGCCGTTCGGCAGCCCGATGGCTCGTGGGTGCTGAACGGGGAGAAGCGCTACATCGGCAACGGCAGCCGCGCCGGCGTGCTGGTCACGTTCGCGCGCGCCGAGGTCGATGGCGAGGACAAGCACATCGCGCTGATCCTCGAGCACGGGATGGAGGGCCTCGAGGTCGGTGACCGCTACGACACGATGGGCCTGCGCGCGAACGACCTGCGGCAGCTCTACTTCAAGGACGTGCGCGTCCCGAAGGAGAACGTGCTCGGCGAGCCGGGGGAGGGATTCCGGATCGCGATGCATGTGCTCAACAACGGCCGGATGTCGCTCGGCACGGGCTCGGTCGGCGGCGCCAAGCGCGTGCTCGACCTGGCCATCCGGCACGTGAAGGAGCGGCGGCAGTTCGACACCGCGCTCGCCGAGTTCGAGCTCGTGCAGGACAAGATCGGCTGGATGGTCTCGTACCTGTTCGGCCTCGAGTCGATGGCCTACCTGACGACCGGCCTGGTCGACGCGGGCGTGCCGGACTACTCGATCGAGTCCGCCATCTGCAAGGTCGCTGCCACGGAGTTCACGTGGTACCAGGTCAACCGCGCGTTGCAGCTGGCCGGCGGCGAGGGCTACATGCGCGACCAGCCCTACGAGAAGATCCTGCGCGACCTGCGGATCTTCCCGATCTTCGAGGGGGCGAACGACGTCATGCGCGAGTTCATCGCGCTGTCTGGCGTGCAGCCGCTCGGCGAGGAGCTGAAGGAACTGGGCGACCTGGGGATCTCGGCTCCGGTCCGCTCGATCGGCGTGCTGGCGAGGTACGCCGGCTCACGCCTGGAGCGCGAGCTGCGGCCACAGCGGATCTCGAAGGCGCACGACGAGCTCGGCTCGCTGGCTGACTCCGTCAGCGACCAGGTGAAGGAGCTGCGCTCGGTGTCGGAGGGCCTGCTCCGCAAGCACGGCAAGGGGATCGTGTCGAAGCAGTTCCAGCTCAAGCGCCTGGCGGACGCGGTCGCCGACATCTACGCGCAGATCGCGACGCTCTCGCGGGTGAGCTCGATCCTCGAGGAGCATGGCGTCGAGCCGTCGGGGCAGGAGCGCTACATCGCGGAGACCTTCTGCACGCGCGCCGCCGCGCGCGTGCGCTCGCAGTTCGCGCAGGTCGAGTCGAACGACGACGAGCGCGTGGTCGCGATCGCAAAGCTCGCGTACAAGCGCGGGTCGTACGGCTACGCGTTCTTCGACGACTGAGCTGCCTGCATAGGCTGGCGCCATGGACCGCGCCGCGATCACCGCCCTCAGGCGATCGCACGGCTATCCGCAGTTCCTGACAGCGGCGACGGTCGCGCGCCTCGCCGACGAGATGTTCGCTGTCGGCGTCTTGCTGCTGGTCCTCGAGCGGACGAACTCGCCGAAGCTCGCCGGTGCGACGATCGCCGCGGCCACGCTCCCGGGCATGCTGTCGGGCCCCGTCATCGGGGCCTGGCTCGATCGCACCGGGCGCCGATCGCTCATCTACAAGATCGACCGATTGCTGCTGTGCGCGGTGTTGCTCGCAATCCTCGCGGCGGCCGGCAAGACACCGACGTTCGTGGTGCCGCTGCTCGCGTTCGTCACCGGGCTGACGCTGCCCGTGACGCTGACGGGCTTCACGAGCATGATCCCGCTGATCGTCGAGGCCGAGATCCTCCCGTCGGCGAACGCGGTCGAGGCCGCCAGCTTGAACGTTGCGCTGATCGGTGGGCCGGCGCTGGCGGGCGTCATTGCCGCGCTGAGCGGGCCGCCGGCCGCGATCGTCGCGGAGGTCGTGCTCACGCTCTTCGCGCTCGTCCTGATCTTGCGGATTCCCGACCTCAACCGTGGCGCGGCCGAACGGCCGCAGCCGCTGCGTCAGACGATCGCCGAGGGGCTGCGCCACATCGCCGGCGAGCGGATTCTGCGCGTCGCAAGCGGGGCCAGCGCGGTGAACAACCTGGGGTGGGGCGTGCTGATGGTCGTGTTCCCGCTGTGGGCGGCCGGCGATCTGGGCGCGAGCCGCAGCGCCAGTGGTGCCATCTGGTCGGCGTTCGCCGCGGGGTCGCTGGTGGGAGCGCTGGCGCTCGCTCGCGTGCAGGGGCGTTATCCGCAGGAGTGGGTGCTGTTCGTCGGGATGGTCGTTATGGGGGCGGGGATGCTGACCTGGGTGCTGGCCGGCTCGCTCGCCGTGGCACTTGTGCTCGTGACGCTGACCGCGGTTATCGAAGGTCCGTCGATCGCGGCGGTCTTCTCGCTGCGCCAGCAGCGAACACCGCCCTCGCTGATCGCTCAGGTGAACGGCACGCTCGGGAGCGTGCAGATCGGCGCGTTCGCGATCGGGTCCGCGATCGGCGGCCCGCTCGTCGTCGCGTTCGGGTCCCGAACCTGCATCGTCATCGTCGGGTCCGCGATCGTGCTGGCGGGAGCTATCGGCGCCGCGATCCGGGCGACGATCCAGGATCCGGCCCGTCGCTGATCCGCTCCGTAGGCGCCGCGTCCTCCGGGACACGGTCCGTCGCGTCGCGGTCGCGCGGAATCCGCCGCGTCGCGTCCGAATCGTCCGGAACGCGGTCCGTCGCGTCGCGGTCACGCGGAATCCGATGTGTCGCATCCTCATCGTCCGGAACGCGGTCCGTCGCCGCTTCGTCCGGCGCCGGCGGCTTTGCCGCCTCCTCGCGCTTCATTCGCTCGGCTGCCCGCCCGCGAGGCACGCGGATCGTCTCCTCGGGCAGGTCGTCCATCGGCCGCTTTGCGCGTTCGCGCATTCCCGCGCCGAACACGAGCGCCGCGCATGCGAGCGCCAGCAGGTCCTGGCCGGGCGACCGGTCGAAGAAGCGGACCAGGATCAGCAGCGCGCACCACGCGCCCGCCGCCGCGATTGCGGTCCCGTCGCCGAACGGCAGATGGAACACCGATCCCTCCGCGCGCTTCTTGAGCAACAGGAGCACCGCGAGCGCCGTGAGCACCTCCGCCACCTCGACCCACGTGAACGGGCCGAATGTCGAGACGATCAGCAGGAGGCAGCCGACCGCCGCCACCCGCTGCTCCGTCCCCAACAGGCGCCAGGCCCCCGGGAGGCTTCGCACGAACTTAGAGATCTTCGCGGCCAGCGAACCCAGCATCGATCTCGTGCCAGTGGGAGATCTCGTCTTCGCCTTCTTCCCAGCAGAGGTAGACCTCGCGCCCGTCGTGCATGGCCGGAAAGTCGACGAGCCCGCGCTCGAGGTCGCGGACGATGACCTCCATCGCGTCCAGCTCGCCGGCGGCTGCCTGCAGCTCGAGGAACGCCTCCGATACCACGCGACCAGGCTCGCCGCCGCCATTGCCCGGCGTCGCCTCGCCGAGCGCCTCGCGTGCGTCCTCGTCCGCAAAGCCGTCGCGCGCCGTACGCAGGCGCTCCACCCGCTCCATCACCCACGGGAGCGCAGCGTTCGCCTGGTCGACGGTGTAGTGGCGTTGATGCTTCAACCGAGTTGCTCCAGCCGCCGCTCGATCAACTCCCGGATCCGTTCGTCCAGCTCGGCATCCGTTGCGACCTTGCGCGCCTCCTCGAACGCCTCCCGCGCCTTGTCGGAGGAGCGTCCATGCTTGAGCAGATTGTCCCCGCGAAGAAGCAACGTGCGCACGCGATCCGATGCCTCCGAATCCGTCACCGCTGCGACCATAGCCGGGTTAAGCTCCGATCATGTCGGACGAAATTGGGTACCACGTCGACTTCACGCCGGCACAGCTCAAGGTCGTCCACACGGCACTCAAGTCGCTTCTCGACGACTTCGGTCACGACCAGGCGGACGTGGTTCGGGTCATCCACGAGGTGCTCGCCAAGCTGCCTGACGAGCACTCGATCCGCGCGATCGACTTCAAGCAGGAGACTCGCTTCAGTCGATAGGGATGTCTTCGACGCGCGGCTCTGACGGCCGCCGGTCGAGACGCTCCAGGTACCAGTCGATCAACGCGCGCAACGTGAGCAGGATCTCGCGGATGAGCGCCGTGACCTGCTCCTCGAGCTCGCGCGGCAGGCCGCGCCGGACCGCCTCGAGCAGCATGAACAGAGGCCGGAAGTCCAGGTTGGGGCCGCGCAGCGGCTGCCCGCCGAGCGGCGGCGGCTTCGCACCCGGATCGTCCGAGTCGGCATAGGGCGCCTCCCAGTGCATCCAGGCGTCCTCGGGAGGGTCACGATGAGTCGCCACTCGGCTCCTTTTCGAACGTCACGTTGAGCGCGCCTTCCTCGAAGCGAGCGCCGGACGGGTGGTATGCGGCCAACGCCTGAGGCAGCACGATCGTCCGCTTTTGCGTCCCGACGCGCACCACCACTTCCATTCCGATCTTCTTGAGCCCGATGTCCGCTTTCTCCGCGAATGGCAGCACCAGGCGCAGCTGCGCAGTGCCGTTGTTCGTCGTCAGCTCCTGCGTGAGCTCCTCGAACAGCACCGCCGAGGCGTCGAGCTCCTTGAACAGGACGTCGCCCAGGCGGTCGAGCATCGCCGGGCCGATGACCTCCTGCTCGAAATAGGGCGCCGTGAGGATCGGCACGGGCGCGAACGCCGAGCGCACCAGCTCCATCTGGCGCTTGTGGGTCTCCGCCCAGGCACCGAAGTAGCCGCCGGCGACCTCGTCGGGGAAGACGCGGTTCACGACCACGGCGTCGGTCAGGTACCCGTACAGGTTGAGGTAGGTGAACGTGCGCATCGCCTCGCGCACGACCATCCGGTCCGGGTTCATCACCAGGCGGATCGTCGTCCGCGAGCGGTCGCGCAGGATCGAGTTCATCTCGACGAGATTCCGTGCCAGCCGCTGGACCTCGTCCATGACACCCTCGGTCGGCAGCGGGATGTCCAGCAGCGTGCGCGCGAACGGCCGCGCGGCCGCCATCAGGCGGCGCTCCCACGGGAACACCTTCTCGAGCCACCACGTGCAGACGTCCGGGAACGACAAGAGCCGGAGCGTCTCGCCGGTGGGGGCGCAGTCCACGATGATCGCGTCGAACTGCTCCTCCTCGTGGTGCCGCTTGATCTGGAGCAGCGAGAACAGCTCGTCCATGCCGGGCGGCACGGTCAGCTCCTCGGCCGAGATGCGGTCCACGCCCTGCTCGGCCAGCAGCTCGCCGAGCCATTCCGAGACCGCCTCCCAGTGGCGCTCCATCTCGTCCTGGGCCTGAACCTCCTGGCCCCACAGCAGGTCGCCGCACGGCGTCGGCTCGCTACCGAGCTGCGCATCGAGCGAGTCCGAGAGCGAGTGCGCCGGATCGGTCGACAGCACGATCGTCCGCAAACCGGCCGCCGCGCAGCGGCGAGCGGTGGCAGCGGCGACGCTCGTCTTGCCGACGCCGCCCTTGCCCGTGTAGAGGATCGTCCTCGGGACCACCTGCGGCGGACTTTAGAGCCGTTCACTAGGCTCACGGCCGATGTCGCGGGCCTATCGCTCATTGCTGCTCGTCGCGCTTGCACTCGCGGCGTCACTGCTGGCTGCCTGCGGCAGCCAGAGCTCGAGCGACGTGAAGGACACCCTGGACAAGGCATTTTCCACGCCGATCAAGAGCGCGAACATCGATCTCGAGGTCACGCTCGACCTCAACGGCGTGAAGCAGCTGAACGGCCCCGTCAAGCTGAGCGTCCAGGGCCCGTACGAGAGCGGCGGCAACAAGACGATCCCAAAGGCCGACTGGGACATCGCCGCCAGCGCGGCGGGCCAGAACTTCTCGGCCGGATTCACCTCCACCGCCGACAATGCGTGGGTCGGCTTCCAGGGCCAGAACTACGAGGTCGGCAAGAGCGCGGTCGCGCGGGTCAACCAGCAAATCCAGCATGCAGCCGGTACGACCAAGAAGAAGGGCCTGGCCCAATTCGGCGTCAACCCGCGCGACTGGATCACGAACGCACAGGACGAGGGCACCAGCAAGATCGCCGGCGTCGAGACCGATCACGTCTCAGCGGCGCTCGATGTGGGCAAGTTCCTCGACGACCTGAACGCGCTCGTCCAGAAAGCCGGTGGCAGCCTGCCCGCGGGCAGCCGGACGCCGCCCCAGCTGAGCCCGAGCGAGAAGAAACAGATTCAGGACGTCGTGAAGAATCCGCGCTTCGACGTCTATGTGGGCAAGAGCGACAACGTCATCAGGCGTCTCTCTACCGACATCTCGTTCAGCGTCCCCAGCGACAAGCGGGCGCAGGTGGGTGGATTGAAGAGCGGCACATTGTCGTTCTCGATCGATTTCGCCGACGTCGGGCAGCCGCAGACGATCACCGCCCCGCAGAACGCCAAGCCACTGAGCGAGCTCACGAGCCAGCTGGGCGGGCTCTCCGGCGTCCTGGGTGGGGCTGCGGGCGGCACGGCAGGGTCCGGATCGTCCGGCTCGAACTCGTCCGGCCCGAGCGCCGCTGCCTTGCAGAAGTACTCGCAGTGCTTGCAGAAGGCGGATCCCAGCAAGGCCGCCGAGTTGCAGAAATGTGCCGGGCTACTCAAGTAGTGCCCCATAAGTGCCGATTTCTGCAGTAGGCGGCGAATCTCGCCTAACAGGGGCGATATCACGTCTAAGGTAGTCATTTGACGGCTGTCAGTAAGCGGCGCCGGGGGATGGAACCCGTGAGAGCACCACGGATGAATCAGAGGGGCCGGTCTGCGTTGGGAGCGCTGTACCGGGGAACCGCCGCAGTCATCGCGACCGCGTTGCTGCTGTGCGCCCCCACCGACATGGCGCTCGCCAAGAACGGAAACGGCCCCGCTTGGAAGACCGATGGCTCCGGGCTGCCGCCCGGCCAGGCGAAGAAGGCGCCCGCGCCGGCCGCCCAGGGTCAGCCGAGCCCCGCACCCCCGGCCGCCCCGGCCGCACCGGCGCCGGCACCGGCCGCAGCGCCGCCCGGCCAGGCGAAGAAGGGTGGCGCGGGGACGCCGCCCGGCCAGCAGAAGAAGCAACAGGCTCCGGCAGCCGCCCCGCAGGCGGCGCCCCGTGCGCCCGCGCAGACTGGCCACGTCCCGCCCGGCCAGGCGAAGAAGACGGCAGGTTCCATCCCTCCCGGACAGGCGAAGAAGACGACAACGTCGGCGGCGCCGGGTCAGGTCAAGAAGGCCGCAGCGGCCGCCGCCCCGGCCGGCGCCCCGGCCGCGACTGTGGCAGCCGCCACTCCCGTCTCCGCCCGCGCCGTCTCAACATCGGCATCCACTTCGAACGCGCAGCAGATCGCGACCCAGCGGTCGCAGGCGCGCCAGGCCGCCCGCGCCAGGGCGCAGGCAAAGCGGCGTGCAGCAGCGTCGCTCAGGCGCGCCCGCCGAGTCTCGCTGCGCAGCGCTCGCACCGTGGCACGCAGCTTCGCCGGTGGCGCGGCAGCAGCGGGCTTGCTCACCGTCGCGCCGCCTACCGGTGGAGCGGCACTCGCGACCGGTACCGGCACCGGCAGCGGCAGCGGCGCCGCTGCAGCGCGCAACCACCGCGCCGCCGGTTCAGCGAGGCGGACCACGCCGCCGCGTGACCAGAACCCGGTCACCGTCGCCACGCACACCGTCACCAGGACGGTCCGCGACATCGCTCATGTCATCCCGGGCTGGGCCAAGGCGCTCATGGCGGCACTCGGCGCGCTGCTCGCAGTGGCAGCCGCCGTGGCGCTTGCTGCCGCGTTGCGCAACCGGCGGCTCCGCGCCCAGCGCGCGGCGCTGCTGGCGGACGTGGGCGCGCTGCAGGCGGCACTGCTTCCGATCGTTCCCGACCACGTCGGCGCACTCGCCGTCTCGGTCGCCTATCGGCCGGCGGCGGGCTTGGCCGCCGGTGGCGACTTCTACGACGTATTCCCGCTCGACAACGGCCGCGTGGGCATCTTGGTCGGCGACGTCTCCGGGCACGGTCGCGAATCGCTGCGCTCGGCCACCTTCAACCGTCACATGGTCCGCTCCTACCTCGAGGCGGGTCTCGGCCCGCGGACGGCGTTGCAGCTGGCAGGCACCGTCGTCGACCAGCACGACCGCGACGAGTTCGCGACGCTGATCGCCGCTGTCCACGACCCGACCGCGGGCACGCTCTCGTACGCGAGCGCCGGCCATCCACCGCCCATCGTCACCGGTCCCGCCGCCCACGAGCCGATGGCTGTCGCCTCGTCGCCGCCGCTCGGCGTCGAGAGCCCGACGGGGCTGCGTCAGACCACGCTTCCGCTGCCACCCGGCAGCGCCGTCTGCTTCTTCACCGACGGACTCTTCGAGGCTCGCCGCAACGGCGCCATCTTCGGCCGCCGGCGACTCGAGACGACCGTCCACGAGCTCGGCCCGGACGCGAGCGCCGACGAGCTGATCGACCGCGTGATCAGCGAGTCGGACACGATGCGCGACGACGTGGCCGTGTGCATGATCCGCGTCGATCACGACGCTGCCGCCTCCGGCACCGTCCGCGTCGAGGAGCTCGAGGTCGACGCCAGCGAGGTCGACGGGCCGCGTGTGCGCCGCTTCCTCGAGGCCAGCGGCGTCGCGGCCGCCGAGATCGACGACGTCCTCCGCACCGCGCGCCGGCGCACCGCTGTCGATGGCTCGGTGCTGCTGCGCGTACGTCTCGCGCGCGACCGCTCCGGGGTAGACGTCCTGCCGACGTCGTCGGTCGCCACGGGTGCGGCCGTCGCGACATTGGCGCCCGTTCGGGCCATCGAGCGCTAACCCAGCGTTCCTAAGCCGCGAAGAAGACGATGCCCACGAGCACGTACGCCCCGAGCAGCTTCACGCCTTCGAACCAGTTGCTGCGGCCCTCTGTCACGAGGTAGCTGGTCATCCAGGCGCCCCCGATCATCGCCGCGATCTCGTAGCCGTTGAAGACGAGCGGCATCGGGAACGGGCCGATGAAGAACGAGCAGATCATCAGCACCGGCGCGACGAAGAGCGCCACCTGCGCCGCCGACCCGATCGCGATGTTCATCGCCAGGTCCATCTGCTGCTTCCACGCGACCACCACGGCCACCCAGTGCTCGGCGGCGTTGCCAGCGATCGCCACGACGATCGCTCCCATGAAGAAGTCCGACAGCCCGGCGCTTTCGGCGGCTCCCTCGATCGATCCCACCAGGATCTCCGACAGCAGCGCCACGATCCCACCCGCGACCGCGAGCACGATCACCGCTCGGCGCATGGTCCAGCCCTCTTCGTCCGGCCCCTCGTCCTCGTGGAAAGGGTTGAAGAGCTGGCGGTGCGTGCGCAGCGAGAACACCAGCCCGGCGCCGTAGATCGCGATCAGAACGATCGCGATCGCCAGCGACAGGTGATCCGTCGCGGCGGGAAAGTCGAAGTTCTTCTCGCCGACCCTCGGCGCCGCACGTCCGTGCGAGAGCTCGAACACGAGCGGCAGCGAGAGCGCGAAGACGGCCAGGATGAGCATCGCCGACTGCGCATGAGCCATCCCGAGCGTGAACCGCTGCTCGCGGTAGCCCCGGCCCTCGGCTTTCGGAGCGTTCAACCCGCCCGCGAACATCGCGGCGCCGAGCACCAGCATCACGTTGCCCACGATCGAGCCGACGATCGACGCCTTCGTCACCTCGTGCAGCCCCTTGCTGAGCGCGAACAGCGCGATGATCAGCTCCGGCGCATTGCCGAAGGTGACGTTCAGCAGGCCGCCGACGCCTGGTCCGGCGCGGCCGGCGGCTTCCTCGGTCGCGCGGCCCATGACGGCCGCAGCGGGCACCAGCGCGGCCGCGGCAGTGAAGAAGACGAGCGTCTTGGATGCATCAGCGAGGTCGAGCGCGACCGCGAGCGGTATGAAGATCGCTAGCGAGTACTGGGGGCGCAACGCGGCGGGACCCTAGCTCGCCTCGTCGCCGTATCCCTCGCCCTCGCCCTCGGCCTCGTCGTCGAGCTCGTCTTCCTCGTCCTCTTCCTCGTCCTCTTCCGCCAGGGCACGGTCGCCGTGGAACGTCGCCTGGAAGCTCTCGAGGATCTCGTCACGCTGGGACTCGTCGACGGGAACGTCGTCGGAGATCAGCACCCAGTCGGCGCCCTCGAACTCCTCCATGTTGAAGATCTCGGAGTCGATCGACGTGGAGTCGTCGACGATCACAAGGACCTCGGTCTGCGGGTTGAAGTACATACCCGCACGATTGGTCAGGTCCTCGAGCTCGTAGCGTCGGTCTCGTGCCATATGGGCCGTATCTATATCGAATCCGCGGCCCAGATCAGGCGCCCAGGTCGCGCAGCTGACGGTCGACCTCGGCCTCGATGTCGAGCGGCTCCTCGCCGCGGCGGGCGCGTCGCTCGTTGCGTGCGATCACCAGCTGGCGGACCTCTTCGCGCAACTCGGCGTCCTCGCCCGCCTGCGGCCGAAGCAGCGCGGCCACCTCGGCGTCGACGTCGAGCGGCGTCTCGCCGCGCGCTTCGCGGCGGTCCGAGCGCGCCTGGATCATCTGCCGGACCTCCTCCTCCTGCTCCGCCATCGCCGCCGGGCTGCCCGGCTTCGGGCCCTTGGGGAGGTCGTCCGAGTCGAGCGCGAACTGCCCCTTGCCGATCGACTTGTAGACGTTCCCGCTGCCGGCATAGCTCACGATCGCCGCAATCCCCGCCACGATCGCGACCACGATCACGGTGATGCCGAAAGTGTCCATACGGGTAGTTTGCCCGCATGTGGAAGCGGCTGCGGCGCCGGACCTTCGCCCCAAGCCGGCCTGCGGTGTACCCCGAACAGGTCGGGCTGCTGCTCCTCAGCGTAATCGCCATCGCAGCAGGAATTTGGCTATTGGTGAAGGTTCTCTAGTACGCTCGGCGTTGGTTGACTGACCAATCAATCGGTACCGAAGCGAAGGAGTATCCGTGGTCGACTTCACCCTGACTGACGAGCAGAAGGACCTGCGAGAGCTGGCGCACTCCTTCGCTGAGAAGGAAATCCGCCCCGTCGCCTGGGAGTACGACAAGGACGGCACATGGCCGGCGGAGATCATCAAGATGGCTTGGGAGGTGGGTCTGATGAACACCCACATCCCCGAGGAGTACGGCGGGCCGGGTCTCGACAACCTGACCGGCGCGATCATCGAGGAGGAGATCGGCTGGGGCTGTTCGGGCATCGGCACGAGCCTCAACTGCAACGGCCTGGCGTCGGCGCCGCTCATGGTCGCCGCATCCGAGGAGCTCAAGAAGAAGTACCTCGGGATGCTCTGCGAGGAGCCGAAACTGGCGTCGTTCTGCCTGACCGAGCCGGATGCCGGCTCCGACGTGTCGGGCATGAAGACGAACGCGGTGAAGAAGGGCAACCAGTGGGTCATCAACGGCTCCAAGTGCTTCATCACCAACGGTCAGTACGCGGACTGGTACACGGTCTACGCGAAGACCGACAGGGACGCCGGCCACCGCGGCATCTCCTGCTTCGTGGTCCCGCGTGAGACCGACGGCATCACCGTGGACAAGAAGGAGGACAAGCTCGGACAACGGGCCTCCAACACCGCCACGATCTCGTTCAACGACGTCGCGATCCCCGAGGATCACCTCGTCGGCGAGGAGAACCACGGCTTCCGCGTTGCGATGATGACGCTCGACCGCACTCGTCCCGGCGTCGCGGCGATGGCGGTCGGCATCGCCCGCGCGGCGTTCGAGTTCGCGACCGAGTACTCGAAGGAGCGCGTGCAGTTCGGCGTGCCGATCGCGATGCACCAGGCGATCCAGTTCATGATCGCCGACATGGCGACGAAGATTCACGCTGCGCGCCTGCTGACGTGGCACTCCGCGACGCTGCTCGACCAGGGCGAGCGCAACACGCTCGTCTCGTCGCATGCGAAGCGCTTCGCTGCGGACTCCGCGATGGAGATCACGACCGACGCCGTGCAGGTCTACGGCGGCTACGGCTTCATCAAGGAGTACCCCGTCGAGAAGCTGATGCGCGACGCGAAGATCATGCAGCTTTACGAGGGCACGTCGCAGATCCAGCGCCTCGTGATCGCGCGCGAGGTGCTCATGCCGCGCCGCGTCGAGGAGATCGCTCCGGCCGTCGCGTAAGCCGGCAGTCGGCAGTAGGCAGAGGAGGGCCGCTCAGCGTGGGCGGCCCTCCGTCGTTCTGCGACCATCCCCGCGATGCCGCAGCCCCGCAAGTCGCGAACGCAGGCCACCCGCGAGGCGGTGCAGCAGGCAGCGAAGGTGGCCGAGGCGCGCGAGGCCGCGGGGCAGATCGGCTCGCGCGGCGAGCCCACCGCCGCGGAGCGCCGCCGTGCCGACCGCGACCCGCTCACAGGGGCGCTGCGCCAGCGCGAGGTGCTCATGCCGCGCCGCGTCGAGGAGATC